>NZ_JBNNJJ010000001.1:0-400840 GCF_050269995.1 Hyphomonas sp. NPDC076881
AACATTGATGATGAGCTCAGGATCAGGCAGTCCACCCTGAGCAAATCAGCCGGGATTTTCTCCGGTCAGATGGTCCAGGAATGGGGTCAAGTTCAAAAGGCGAACAGAGTCTCCAATTAAACGGCCCGGATCAGGGGGCTGGGTCAGCCTATACCCTTTCTTTCATCGACCGGATGATATTGAGCCTTCTCGTCACGCCTGTGCGGGCGGCTCTGGACATCAGCGATACGCAGTTCAGCCTACTGATCGGATTGGCATTTGCCCTGTTTTATACGCTCGCCGGCCTGCCGCTTGCCTGGATCGCCGACCGGCACAGCCGCCGCAACCTGATCGTCGGCGGCGTGACGGTGTGGAGCTTCATGACCCTGTTATGCGGCACCGCCACAAACTATGCAGGCCTGTTTCTTGCGCGCGTCGGGGTCGGGGTTGGAGAGGCCACGCTGTCGCCGGCCGCATACTCGATGCTCAGCGACTACTTTCCGCGCGAGAAACTGGCGCGGGCCATCGCAGTCTATTCCATAGGCGTTCCCTTAGGATCAGGCATCGCGCTGATGCTGGGCGCGCTGGTGATCAAAGCGATCCTTGCAGCGCCCGCGATCCACCTGCCCCTGCTGGGAGAAGTGGAGGCCTGGCGGCTGACTTTTGCCATCGTGGCGCTTCCCGGATTGCTCTTGGCGCTGCTCATGTTCACCGTGCGCGAACCCTTCCGGCGTGGACGGGCCGCAGAAACAGCCGATCCCGCGACCGCGCAAAACTTCATCGCACATGTCATGCGTAACAAGGCGGCTCTGGGCTGCCTCTTTGCCGGCATGTCACTGATCGGCATGGTGATGTATGGCTCCATTGCGTGGATACCCGCCTTTCTTGCGCGCACCTATCCCATCAGCATCACCGATGCGGGGCTATGGTTTGGCGCCATCATGGCGGTTTGCGGCGCGGGCGGGCTCCTTCTCGGTGGCTTCATCGCCGACGGAATGTTCTCAAAAGGCCGCAACGATGCGCACATCCGCACAATGCGGCTGTCGCTCCTGCTTGGCGGCCCGTTTCTGATACTGGCGCCGCTGATGCCGTCTTCGGCCCTGGCGCTCGCCCTGCTTGCGCCGGGCTTCCTGCTGATCACCATGCATGGCGTCGGCAGCGTCGCCCTTCAATTGATCACACCGAATGAATACAGGGCACGGATTACCGCCCTCTACTTCTTCGTAGTGAACCTTATCGGCCTCGGCTTTGGACCGACAGCGATTGCGCTCGTGACAGACACCATTTTTCGCGATGACAATGCCTTGAGGTATTCGATTTTTATCGTGTCGGCAGTCGCGCTGCCGGTGGCGGCGATCATTCTCACGCTGGGCCTTGCCCCCTTCCGGCGCAGCCTGGAGAAAGCCTCCGCCTCAACGGAGGCCACTTGAATCGGGGGCTAGCCGGGCTTCCGGCCCGCATCCTCGACAATATCCTCCGCGCGGAAGGACATCGGAGCGCCCCAGTCCCTGGCGAGGGTGTCTGCAGTTGCCCGGAAGGCATCCTCGCCGATCCGCCCCACCAGCGCCTCGATCATCAGCTGCATTGCGCGCTGGGCATCCCTGCGCATTGCCTCCCCGGTGGGCGTGAGAACCACGACCTTCACACGCAGATTGCCAGGATCATCGGCCAGCTCAACCATGCCCATATCGATCATGGATTTGAGCGTCGAATGGATCGCCTGCCGGCTGATGCCGAGACGGCGCGCGATATCGGAGGGGCGGCGAACCCCCATCACCACATTGGCCATCACCATGGATTGAGGGCGGGTTACCTCCGGCCACCCGCAGGCGCGGATATAGCTCTGGAGCCCCTCGTCAAACCAGTAAAAACCAGAAAGCAGATTCAGGAGAATCTGATTGGCCTGCATCATCTCATCTTCAGTCTTTGGCATCCTTGCGCCTTACCCCGCCTGCGCGCTGATGCAAACACCAGCCACCTTTCATAGCGCCGAATATATATCTGGGTGCAAAATTTATCGTCAATTTAATTGACATATTGTTAGGATGAGGTAGCCTGATTTCTACAAGATGCGCTGGGAAAACCCGCCACAAAGGAGGAATAGCCGATGAGCAAACCCCGCAATCAGGAGTTCGAATTTCTGGGTGTGAACCACCTCGCGCTGGTGTGTAAGGATATGGCCAAGACCGTTACCTTCTACCGTGATGTGCTTGGCATGCCGCTCATCAAGACGATCGATCTGCCCGCCGGCAAAGGTCAGCATTTTTTCTTTGATGTTGGAAATGGCGATGCGATCGCCTTCTTCTGGTTCCCGGATGCCCCCCAGGCTGCGCCGGGAATTGCCGCGCCGGAAAACCTGCCCACCCGCGGCAACATCCGTTCCGCACACGGCTCTATGAACCATATCGCCATCAACGTGCCCGCCGAGCGGTTTGACGAATACTACGCCAAGCTGAAAGCCAAGGGCGTCGATGTGACCGAGATATTCAATCACGACAATTCCCCGACCCAGATGTCGAAGGAATTGACGAAGGACGTGTTCGTCCGGTCTGTCTACTTCTTCGATCCCGACGGCATCTGCCTTGAGCTGGCCGCTTGGACGCGCGAGTTTGACGACAGCGATGTGCGGCACGCGCCTGTCCGCGCCGATGGTACGCCAGACCTCAGCGTTCTTCAGCCCTCGTAAGGGCCGCTGACGTGATAGACGTACATTTCGTGCCGACACCTAATGGCCACAAGGTGTCGATCATGCTGGCTGAGCTTGATGTACCCCACCGGCTTATTCCTTACGATATGCTGGCCGGTGATCATCTGACGAAGGCTTTCCGGCAGATCAACCCGAACGGGCGCCTGCCTGCCATCGTCGATCATACGCCTGCAGACGGCGGGGCGCCTTTTCCGGTGTTCGAATCCGGAGCCATCCTGCTTTACCTTTCGGAGAAGCATGGAGGCGCCCTGATGCCGGAGGACACGCGCGGCCGCTCGCTCGCGCAACAATGGCTGATATGGCAGATGGCCGGCTTCGGCCCGATGCACGGCCAGGCGCACCACTTCATCCGCTATGCGCCCGAAGGCCAGGAGTATCCAGTTACGCGATACCGCAATGAGGCAATCCGCCTGCTGAACGTTCTCGAACGCAGATTGCAGGAAACACCCTACATGGCTGGCGAGACTTATTCAGTCGCGGATATCGCGACATGGCCATGGGTGCGCGCGGTCCGGGCAATCCAGCTGCCGCTGGAGCCTTATCCGGCCATCCAGCGCTGGTTTGCAGAGATTGGGGAGCGGCCAAGTGTGCAGCGGGGAACCGAGGTCAGCAATGAGCGCAACCTTTCCAGCCTGCGCCCTCACCTCACCGAGGAAGCATGGTCGAACCTCTTCGGTGAGAACATGCTGAAGAGCGGCCAATAGATCTCGCCCATCATAATCCGACCACTGACCGTAAACTAAGTTGACAGAAGTGCCAGACGCGATACGCTTCCGGCCAAAGCGCGCAGACGCTTCAAAGGGGAGAAACATGCTTGAAACCGCTCAGGCGACTGCCGTTTCGGCAGGACCGGTGACCCCGGCTACACCGCTGCAGAAGACCCTCGCCCTGGTTATCCTGATGGCCATCGGTTCCATCAATTATGTGGACCGCCAGCTCCTCTCCCTGCTGATCGAGCCTGTCCGGCAGGACATTCCGCTCAGTGATACTGCCTTTGGTCTTCTGACCGGCCTGTTCTTCGCGCTGTTTTATGCCTCAATGGGGGTTCCCGTTGCGATGCTGGCGGACCGGATCAATCGCGTGAAGCTGGTTGCTGTTGCCTGCACAATGTGGAGCGTCTGCACCGGCCTTTGCGGGTTCGCGCAGAATTTCTGGCAGCTTGCCCTTGCCCGGTTCGGCGTTGGGGTTGGCGAGGCCGGCGGCACGGCGCCCTCCCTCTCCATCCTGGCGGATTACTTCAAGCCGGAACAACGCCCGGCAATCATAGGACTGTATACCGTAAACGGACCAATCGGCGTTTTCATAGGCATCTCGCTGGGTGGCTTCATCGCAGCGCAGTATGGCTGGCGGATGGCATTTTTCACTGTGGCCATCCTCGGCATTGCGCTGGCACCCCTCCTCTGGCTGCTGGTGCGCGAACCTTTGCGGGGCGCAACCGAAGCAGCGGCGTCCTCCGGCGCGCATGAAAAAGCACCCTCCCTGCTTTCCACAATCCGCATCTTCCTGATGTTGCCCACCTTGCGGCTTCTCCTCCCCGCCAGTGGCCTGCTCGCCTTTGTCAGCTATGGTCTGCTGAACTGGATCCCGGCTTTTCTCATGCGGGAGAATGGCATGGCCCTCGAACAACTGGCGCTGTGGTTTGGCCCGGCGGCGGGGATCTGCATGGGTCTCGGGATCTGGGGTGGCGGCGCAATCGTGAATATCGGGGTGAAGAAAAGCCTGACAGCGTACGCTTGGGCCCCAGCACTCTCGGTGATGATCGGGTGCCCGTTCCTGCTCCTGGCGCTGTTCATGCCGGGCTGGGAACTGACGCTTATCCTGATGCTTATCCCCATGGTCAGTGTGGTGATGTATGTGGCCCCTGCCCTCGCCCTGACGCAGAATCTTGCGCCTCTGCGCGCCCGCGCCACGGCGACGGCTCTGCTCCTTCTGTCATTCAATCTGGTTGGCATCGGCGGCGGCCCCCTGATGATCGGTATCCTGTCGGATCTCTTCACATCGTTGGGATCACAGAACAGCCTGCGCTGGGCACTTGCCTCCACGATCCCCGTTTCCCTGATCGCGATGGGGCTCTACATCATGATGGCGCGCACCATCACCTCTGATCACGAAACACGCCGTATACAAACCGGCATCTGACTTCAAAGGATAAGCAGACGCAAATGGGAGGCTCCATGTCCGAGACAGACATCCGTGCGCTGGCGAAGCGCTTCTTTGACGCTGTAGAGGCAGGCGACATTGACACGCTGGTGGCCTGTTATGCGCCAGACGCGAAGATCTGGCACAATACAGACCAGGCCGAGCAGACCCCTGAAGACAACCGGAAGACCCTTGCCGGAATGGTTACCCGCATCAGCGACCGCCTATATGACAATCGCCGGGTTGACGTGTTCGCAGGCGGCTTTGTTCAGCAGCATATTCTGCGGGGAACCCGCATCCATGACGGCGCCCGGCTCCAGCTTCCGGCCTGCATTGTCTGCCAGGTGAAAGATGGCCGGATTATCCGGTTGGATGAGTATTTCGATTCTGCCCATGTTGCCGAATTCCGGAAATTTGCAAACGCCTGACAAGGAACACCTCATGCCCGCTATCAGACAAGTTCCCCGCGCCGAACTCACTAACGCCACGATGCTGGCCTATTTCGAACGCCTGTTCGGACCGGACCGGGATCCGATCACCGATCCGGGTACAGCGACAGGATCGCCGGGTGACTGGTGGAGCGTTTTTGCCAACTCCGAAGAGGTGTTCGAACACGCCGTGAATGGCTTCAAGCTTTATCGCAGCCCGAACATCCATCTTGATCCGGTATTGCGCGAACTTGGGCAGACACGGGTTGGCTGGACCATTGGCAGCCAGTTTGTCTTCTCCCAGCACTGCAAGCTTCTTCGCGCCCTTGGCATTTCGGATGATAAGATCAAGGCTGTCCCGGCCTGGCAGGTATCTGATCTCTTCAGCGATCAGGAACGCGCTGTACTGGCGTATGCGGACTGTCTATCTACCGGCCGTGGCCGGACGCCGCCCGAAGTGATGGCCAGGCTCAAGACCTTCCTCAGCGATGAGGAAATCCTAGAGTTCACCTACATCGTATCCATGTATGTGATGCACGCCATCATGTCCCGCGCGCTGAAGACCGAATTCGATGACCGGCCTGAAGCGATTGTGGAGGTCGATGCCCCCGAAGGCTTCAGCACGGCAGACTTCCTCTCCTCACGCCCCTCCGATCAGCGCTGACCGGCCCTGTCGCCGGGGCTGCGCTGAGCGAGGTCCCGGCGGATGGCTGCAAATGCCGCCTTGATGTGCCCCGTCATTACCGCCTCCGCCCAGCGGCCGTCCCGAGCGCGGAATGCCGCGATGAGTTCGCGGTGATGCCGCATGGAGCGTTCGCGCTCATCGGCAGAATAGCGGGCCAGCGTGCGCAAAACCAAGGGCGTTTCCACAACCAGCCCAGCCACACTCAATAGCCGGGCGCTGCGGGCGGCTTCCAGGATGATCCGGTGAAACCGGCTGTTGGCGCCAGCGGCCTCCGGGGTATGGTCTGCGCCTTTCCTGACGAGCGCCTCCATCTGGCCGGCCAGCGCCTCCAGTTCTGCAATCTCGGCCTCCGAAATCCTGGTAGCGGCGCGGGCCGCGCCATACCCTTCGATCAGGGTTCGCAGTTCATACAGTGCCTCAAGATCCTCATCTCCCGGATCGGCAACCTGCGCGCCATAGTTGGGGCTGAACTCGGCCAGGCCCTCATTTACGAGGCGGCGCAATGCCTCGCGTACCGGCGTACGCGATACGTTGCAGAGTGCGGTCAGGTCAGATTCGATCAGCCGGTGCCCCGGCGGAAAACGGCCGGAGATGATCTCTTCCCGGATGATCTCATACGCCTGAACACTGGCACTCGCCATCACCTGATCCTCGACACTACCCTTGCTGGTCCTGCCGTCACCCTGCCGGGGATTTCTCCCCATGGCTAGGCATTGATCGGGCCGCAGCCTCACTTTGTATACAATATATTCGTTTATGACTTGAAAACGTCAATTTATTTGTCATTATGGGTTTAATTGAATACAAAATGCCCAAGGGAGGGATAAATGAGCGCCACCAGCGGATCCCCGCCGGCCGGCTCCCTGCACGGTATCCGCGTTGTTGAAATGGGCCAGCTGATTGCAGGCCCGTTCTGCGGGCAGCTGTTGGGCGATTTCGGCGCCGACGTCATTAAAATCGAACCGCCAGGGACCGGTGATGCGCTCCGCCAGTGGGGGCAGCCCGGCTATCCCCTGTTCTGGGAAGTCCTTGGCCGCAACAAACGCTCTGTCACTGCCAATCTGCGCACAGAAGAAGGCCAGGCGCTCGCTCGCCAGCTCATTGCAGGCGCTGACATCCTGATTGAGAACTTCCGGCCGGGCACGCTGGAGCAATGGGGGCTTTCCCCAGCAGATCTGATGGCGGAGAACCCTCGCCTCATCATCGTACGTGTATCCGGCTACGGACAAACCGGTCCTTACGCCGGCAGAGCTGGCTTCGGCGGTATCGGAGAGGCGATGGGTGGCTGGCGGCGCGTCGTGGGTGATCCTGATCGACCGCCCGCACGAATGGGGGTCTCCATCGGCGACAGCCTGGCCGCAACCTTTGCCTGTCTCGGCGCGCTCGCTGCGCTGGAAGCGCGCCATCGCACCGGCAAGGGACAAATCGTGGACTCCTCTCTCTATGAAGCCGTTCTGCATGTCATGGAAAGCCTGGTGCCCGACTACGCCATCGGCAACTTCACGCGGGAACGCTCGGGCTCCATCCTGCCCGGCGTCGCGCCCTCAAATGTATACCCCACGGCTGACGGATATTACCTCATCGCCGCCAATCAGGATTCCGTTTTCAGACGCCTTTGCGGCACGATGGGGCAACCCGACCTGGCAGAGAACCCGCGCTACGCAACCCACATCGCCCGCGGCAACCACCAGAAGGAACTCGACGAGATTATCGCAGCCTGGACCCGCACACAGACGACCGACACTCTGGAACACATGATGGCGGAAGCGGGCGTTCCTGCGGGGAGGATGTATACCCCCGCCGATATGCTCGCAGACCCGCAGTTCAAGGCGCGCCAATCCCTGATCGAGATTGACCATCCCAAATGGGGGAAACTGCCGATGCAGAACGCCTTCCCCAAGCTGTCCGAAACTCCCGGCGGGGTACGCCGTCCCGCGCCGGCACTTCCGGGCCAGGACAATCTGGCCGTTTACGGAGCAGATCTCGGACTGAGTGAGAGCGAACTGGCATCCCTGCAACAACGCGGCGTCATCTGAGCCGGGCAGCGGAGGAGGGAAATTTCATGCACGGCCTGATGCAGGAAGCAGAACTTACACTGGACCGGCTGCTCACCCACGCCGCCCGTTGGCACGGTCAAACGCCGGTTACATCCCGTTCGGCGCAAGGCCAGATCAGCCGCACAGATTACGCCACGCTTGCGCGGCGGGCCCAGCGCGTCTCCAACGCTCTGCGCGCAGCGGGCATCGCCAAGGACGACCGGGTCGGCACGCTGGGCTGGAACGGTCATCAGCATTTCGAGGCCTGGTATGGCATCATTGGCATCGGCGCCATATGCCATACGCTGAACCCGCGCCTTCTCAACGAACAGATTGCCTATCTCGTAAATCATGCGCAGGACCGGATCATTCTGGCTGATAGTGCCTGCCGCAGCATTCTGGAGGACATTCTCCCCTCCTGCCCCTGCGTCGAAGCGGTCATCCTTCTGGACGAGGAGGCGCCCGCGCCCCTCTCAAGCTGCCCTGTTCCAGTGACGGGGTATGAAGCGTGGATTGATCCGTACCCGGATTCGGCAGAATGGGGGAAATTTGAAGAGCGCCAGGCTGCGGGTCTCTGCTATACATCCGGCACGACGGGAAACCCCAAGGGCGTTCTTTACTCGCACCGCTCCAACTATCTTCACGCCCTGATGGTCCTCGGGCCCGACGCTCTGAACCTGTCCGCACGAGACACGGTGCTTCTCGCCGTGCCGATGTATCATGCCAATGCCTGGGGCGTGGTTTATGCAGCCCCGATGATTGGCGCGAGCCTTGTCCTGCCAGGGCAACGGCTCGATGGCGCCTCCCTCTATGAACTTATGGAATCCGAAGGCGTGACCTATTCGGCCGGAGTGCCCACCATCTGGCAGATGCTTCTGACACACCTGCGCGAAACCGGCGCTTCCTTCTCCACCCTTCAGCGGGTCACCGTCGGCGGCTCGGCCTGCCCCGAGTCGATCATTCGCGAATTCCGCGACCGGCACGGCGTTGACGTGATCCAGGGCTGGGGCATGACCGAAACCTCTCCGCTGGCAACCGTGTCCCTTCCGAACCGGCGCATCAATACGCTCACGGACGAAGAGAAGATTGGCTGGAAACTGAAACAGGGCCGTCCCCTGGCGGGCATCGACCTGAAACTTGTAGACGATGCTGGCGCGCCTCTCGCACATGACGGACGCACTCCCGGCCGCTTGCTGATCCGCGGCCCAACAATTGCCTCGCAATACTATGGAGAGCGACATAACGCTCTGGATTCCGAAGGCTTTTTTGACACCGGCGACATCGCCACCCTGGACGGCGATGGCTATATGCAGATCACTGATCGCGCCAAGGACGTCATAAAGTCCGGGGGGGAATGGATCAGTTCGGTTGATGTCGAGAACATCGCAATGGGCCACCCGGCTGCAGATCTCTGCGCCGTCATCGGCATCCCCCACCCCAAATGGGACGAGCGCCCTTTGTTGCTCGTGAAACTCCGGAAGGACGCCACCGCAACCGCTGCGGAGATGCTCGCATTCCTTGAGGGCAAGATCGCCACCTGGTGGATGCCGGACCGGGTGGAGTTCATCGAAGAGATGCCCACAGGCCCTACCGGAAAGATCGACAAGAAGAAGCTGAGAGACCAGTTCGGCGGCGTGATGTTTGTAAAGACGCCGGCACACGGGGAAAACAGTTAGATTACGAACCAACAATCCCAGTCAACTCGGACACCTTACCTCAGTACCAGCCTGAAATGCACTTCATCCGGATACGTCACACAAGTCTGTCCTTGCCGAGTGCACAAATATCAATTAGCTAACTAACCAAATAAGGCCGGACAGGACGATACCGGCTCACAGGGAGGAACAAATGAAATCGGGTATATCCACACTCGCCATGGTCGTGGCCTTGTCGGCGTTGTCAGGCACCTCAAACGCGCAGGAGGCGGCTGACACTGGCGAGGAAACACGCAAGCTCGCCACTGTCACTGTAACGGCGCAGAAGCGCGAAGAAAGCCTGCAGGATGTTCCAATCTCGATGGAGGTCATGTCGGGGGAAGCGCTTGCAGACCTGCAGGTCAACGACTTTCAGGACATGACCAGATACGTGCCGAACGTTGCCGTTCAGCTAACGGCCGGCAACAATGTGGTATATATTCGCGGCTTCGGCTCTCCGGCCGCGAACTTCTCGTTTGATCAGGCCGTCAGCCTCTACATTGACGGGGTCTATGCCGGCAAATCGCGGCAGACCCAGGGCCCGTTCTTCGATCTGGAGCGCGTCGAGGTGCTTCGCGGCCCACAAGGCGCGCTGTTCGGCAAGAACACGGCTGCAGGCGCCGTCAGCATCGTTTCTGCTGGCCCCACCGACACGTTTGAAGGCGCCGTGAAGGGGGTCTACAATTTCGACCTTGAAGGATATGAGCTGTCCGGCCACGTCTCTGGTCCGATTACGGATCGTATTTCCGGTCGGCTCGCCGTCAAGCAACTCGACCAGGATGGCTGGATCAGCAACCTCGGCAAAGGCGGCCAGAAAGAGCCACAGGTAGAACAGTTTCTGGCGCGCGCCACGCTGCGCTATGAAGGCGAGGGCGACTTTGACTACACCGTCAAGGCCGAGTTCGGGGACAACCGCCGGATCGGCGGCATGAACGTTTCCGGCCGCCTGGACATTCCCCAGAATCCTGACCTCACCCGCTACAGCGTCGACAGTGTTGTCGGCGAAGAGGGCACTGAGGCAACTTCCTGGCTCGTGTCGGGCACCGGCAACTGGGATATTGGCGAATACACCCTCACCTCCGTGACGGGCTATTCCTGGTTCCGCGCTGACATCAACAACTATTTCGATCAGCAGTCACCGGACGGAACCATCGTTCCAAACAGCGTCTACAACAGCTATCCGGAACACTTCCGTCAGGTGTCACAGGAACTGCGTCTGTTGTCGCCCACAGGGCGCAAGTTCGAATACATCATTGGCGGATATTACGACTCGTCCCGCTATCTGCTGTCCCAGTTCGGTGGCTTCAACATCGCGGCATTCAATTATGAAGGCCTTGGACGGTCGGATTTTTCGCAGTTCAGCAAGTCCTACTCTCTGTTTGGTCAGGGCACCTACCACTTCTCGGACACCCTTCGGGCGATTGGCAGCCTGCGCTACACCAACACGGAAAAGCGCGCGGGCTTTGACGGCGAACTGATCTACGGCCCCTATCCGCTGCGCCCACTGACCAAGGCCGACGGCAGCATCAGCGAAGATGGCGTGGACCCCTCGATCACCCTGCAATGGGACGCTCACCCCAGCGCGATCGTGTACGTCACCTATGGCCGCGGCTCAAAATCGGGCGGTTTCGTGGGTAACACCTATGGGACAGTCGATTCCACATTCACCTATGATCCGGAAAAGTCCGAGAGCTTCGAGGCCGGCGTCAAATCCACCCTGCTGAATGGCGCGCTTGTGCTGAACGGCGCAGTCTATGAGACAAGCTTCAAGGATCTTCAAACCTCCGTATACGATCCTAACCTGTCAACCTACATCACAGGCAATGCCGCCAGCGCCAAATCCACCGGTGTCGAGGCATCGCTCGCCTGGATCATTTCTGACCAGTTCAGCGTCAACGCCTCAGCGGCATATCAGGACGCGAAGTATGAAGACTATCCCGGCGCAGCCTGCCTTGCCAGCCAGCCGCTGACGGAATGCAATTCCGCCGATCCCACAAGTGTTGCGCAGAACAATATCGCAGGCAGGCCCCTGCCCTACATTTCCGATTTTAGCGGAAACGTACAACTGAACTACACTCAGGACCTCTGGAACGATCTGGTATTTGACGGCATTCTGGCGGTCACGGGCCGTTCCGAATATTTCGACTCCGATAACCAGAGCCCGGCCTACGGCCTCCAGAAAGGCTTCGCGAAAGTGGACCTCCGCCTTCAGGTCGCCCCGCAGAACGAGCGTTGGCACGTGGCGCTTGTCGGCAAAAACCTGACAGACGAGATCACCACCGGCAGCGCCTTTAACCTGCCCTCACCGATCACCAGCGTGCCCCGTGCGATCTTCTATGTCGAACCACCGCGGACCATCGCCCTGGAAGCTGGCCTGCGGTTCTAAGCCTCCCGGCACTTATACTTTCGGGGACTGTGCACGGCATGGTCCCCTTTTCTTTTCTGCCAATCAGGTCAAGCCTGCCCCGCCGGGTCCGGTGATACCCGCACCAGGGTTTTGCCAAACGTGCCGCCTGCCAGCATAGCCTGGAAAGCACGCGGGGCAGTTTCGAGCCCCTCATGGATATCTTCCCGGTAACGAATGCGACCGTTCCGCAACCAATCACCCATTTCCGCCAGAAACCGGTCCTGATGACTGGCAACATAGTCCCCCACAAACAGAGGGTGCACACTCATATTCTGTTCACTGAACGTTTCCTCACCAGCCGCCTTCCATGTCTGGATGATGTCTTCCCCCATGGCGCCATATTGTGAGGCAAGGCCGCACAGCGTGATGCGCGCCCCATTGTTGAAGAGCCCAAGCACCGCTTCGAACACCCGCCCGCCGACATTTTCGAAATAAACGTCCACCCCATCCGGGCAGGCTGCCCGCAGGCGCTCGGCAAAATCCGGATAAAGATGCGAGATACACTCATCGAAGCCAAGTTCGCCTTTCACATAGGCGCACTTTTCCGCGCGGCCCGCGATGCCCACCACCCTGCAGCCGCGCAGTTTTGCGAGCTGCCCGGCAACTTGCCCCACTCCGCCGGACGCGGCAGAGATAACCACGGTTTCGCCCGGCCGCGGCGCGCATTGCACATAGAGCCCCGCATAGGCGGTGAGGCCGAGCATCCCCATGACTCCGACAGCGGATGAAATTGGCGCCAAAGAAGGATCAAGCTTGCGCGGAAACATGTAGCCGAAGGTGGAGATGCCCTCACCGGTCAATCCGTAAGTCTGCCAGCCATTGGTGTTGAAGATGAAGTCGCCGGGCGCGTAACCCTCAAGGCGGCTTTCCACGACCTGGGACACTGTCCGCCCGTGGCAGACCTCCCCAACCGCCTCGACGCCCCTACGCCGGCGGCCCCACTGGTAGGGATCCAGCGAGAGATAAATCGTGCGCGTGAGCATCTGGCCCGGCCCCGGTGAGGGCGCCGGCGCTTCTCTCCAGGCAAAATCGGCATCCACCGGCCAGCCTTCCGGCGGCGTGCGCGCGAGTACCCAGTGAGGGTTGATCCTGTCTGCCATGGCCGCCCCGAAACCTGCGTTGCCCGCTGCAAAAGTGGGGTTCAGCCCTCGGGCATGTCAATGAACGCCGCCGGGACGGGCTGGGCGGTTTCGCCGAGCAGCCCTTCCCGGATTTCAGCCGGCGCGCTCTCTGCCCAGAGAAGGAGCGCGTCCAGAGCCGGACAAAGCGACTGCCCCCACTCTGTCAGGTGATATTCAACGCGCGGGGGAACTTCGTGATGCACGATGCGGGTCACCACGCCGTCTTTCTCCATCTGGCGCAGCTGCTGGATCAGCATTTTTTGAGAGATGCCGGGAATCGCGCGCTCAAGCTCCGAAAACCGCATGACCTTGCCGCCAAACAGCTGGAACAGGATGACGAGTTTCCACCGTCCTTCAAGGATGCGCAGCGCATTCTGCACGCCTTCGGCTGCCAAAGGGGCTGTATATTCGGGTCTCTTACCCATAGGTTAGTACCTTACTTTTTTGTCGGTTCTTGCCATTCTGGCAGCATAGACGCATCTGAAACCGAAAGGCAATGATGCCGCGAGCCAAGAGGATAAGACCCCATGTCGTCCACCCCGCCCCTTCCCGCCCCCATTTCACGCTATTTTGCGGCCAACCCGAGTTTCGATGTCGAAGGGATGCTGGCGCCGTTTGCGGCCGATGCCATTGTGGTGGACGAACGCCAGACTCGTAAGGGAACGGACGAGTTGCGCGCCTGGATCAAGGAAGCAACGGTCGGCGTCAAAGCCGTCGCGACGCCTGTTTCTGCCACTCAGGAAGATGATCTCCATATCGTGGTGGCCAATGTTGCCGGCGACTTTCCCGGCAGTCCGGTACCGCTCACCTTTCGCTTCCAGCTTGCCGGAAAAGAAATCTCGCATTTGGAGATCGTGTAGTGCAGCCGGTCTTCAAATCCGAGTTTTCCGGCAAGCGTGTGGTCGTAACCGGCGGCACCCAGGGCGCAGGCCATGCCGTCTTCCAGAAGCTGGCGGCAGAGGGCGCCCAACTTGTAACCGCAGCCCGCTCTGCACGCCCCGAAACAATGCCGGAAGCGGCATTCGTGCGCGCCGATCTCAGCACGGCGGCGGGCGCCGAAGCGCTCGCCCATGCTGCGCAGGAACGCATGGACGGAGTTGATATTCTGGTTCATGTGCTGGGCGGATCCAGCGCGCCCGGCGGCGGTTTCGCAGCGAGCGGAGACGAAGTCTGGCAGGCAGAGCTTGATCTCAACCTGATGTCGGCAGTGCGCCTCGACCGGCTATTGGTGCCGCAGATGATCGCGCGCGGCAAAGGCGCGATCATTCATACTGCCTCGATCCAGTCGCGCCTGCCGCTATATGATTCCACGACCGCATATGCAGCAGCCAAGGCGGCGCTGGTAGCCTACAGCAAGGCGCTGTCGAAAGAGGTGGGGCCCAAAGGCGTAAGGGTAAACGTGGTCTCGCCCGGCTGGATCTATACCAGCGCTGCCGAAGCGATGGTGAAGCGCATTGCGCAGAGCAGTGGCAGCAGTGAAGAAGCCGCGCGGCAGTCCATTCTCGAGGCGCTGGGCGGGATTCCGATCGGCCGGCCCGCCCTTCCCGAAGAAGTGGCGGACCTGATGGTTTTCCTGGCTTCGGATCGGGCCTCCGCCATCCACGGCGCGGAGTATGTGATTGATGGTGGCACGCTCCCCACGGTCTGAACTTTCGGACAGCGGGCGCGCCCGCTGCCGATCCTTTGTTTAAATTACTTACACATGAAATTTTTTGGATTTCCGCATCCGTGCCCGGAATTCGCATTCCTGCGCAAATCTCTGCTCAAAAAGCAGGATAGCGCGCAGTCTTCTCCCTCCCGGCGCATTCGAGTGTTGTTTTCGCGCCACACTCCAGTGTCTCCTCGGGGAAACTGAACACCGCAGCTGGAGTGCCCATGGGATACGCGCTGAAATCCGAAACATCCACAGGCTGGCCAGATGCCGCCCTCCATATCCGCGATGCGGATGATGCCGACATGGAGGCCATCCAGGCCATCTACGCCCATTACGTCCTGACGAGTTCGGCCACTTTTGAGGAAATACCCCCTTCGGTGCCCGAGATGAAACTGCGCCGCGCGAATGTACTCGCCGCGGGCCTGCCCTTCCTCGTGGCGGAAGCTGACGGTCAGGTGATCGGCTTTTCATATGCCTCGCCCTATCGCGGCCGGTCTGCCTACAAATATACGATCGAGGATTCCATCTATGTAAGCGATCTCTTCGGCGGGCGCGGCGCGGGCAGCGCGCTGCTGTCCCAACTGATCGCGCGGTGTGAAGTTGGGCCATGGCGGCAGATGCTGGCGGTGATGGGCACCAGCCGCAACGAGGCCTGCATGGCGCTTCACCGGAGCCTCGGTTTCAGCAATGTCGGCACGCTGAAGGCTGTCGGCCTGAAATTCGGCCAATGGGAAGACACGGTCATGATGCAACGCCATCTGGGCGAAGGCGAATGGTCCCTACCGAGGGATTGACGCGCCTCACTTGGAACTGGAAACGCTAGGCGCTCCTGCAAAGACATCCTTTATCGTCTGATTTGCCTCGCGGCCCCGCAGATGGGCATCACCACTCACCCGCCGGTGTCCGGCGGCGAGCTTCTGTTGATTGGGCGCTAGGGTAAAACAGGCGGCGCGCCGCTCCTATCCGGAGCGCCACCAGCGTGTTGTGACGAGGGAGCCAGCGGAGTCATGCCGCGCTCATCACCTGCTGCTCGCCGCAATTACCAAAACATGCCCGAAAGCATTCTTCGTCTTGATTGTCCGGGAAAGAGTGGCTCCGCGAGCAGGACTCGAACCTGCGACCGGGCGATTAACAGTCGCCTGCTCTACCAACTGAGCTATCGCGGAACAGCTGGAGACGGGGGAATAGCCAGACCGGCTTTCCGGTTCAAGAGGCAAATAGCGCCTTCTGCAGAAAATCCGCTGCGGCAGGCTGCAGAATTGTGGATAGCGCCACCGCGCCGGCAAACCTCACCCCGGAAAGAAAAGAGGCGGGAGACAAGCTCCCGCCGAAGGCGTTGGGTGATGGTGGGTGTCTCCAAGAGAAGACATGCCCAAATTCGCCCGAAATGGTTAATGCCAGGTAAACAGTTTGCAATAAATGCGAATAGGCGCGTTCAGCATAACCGGCTGCACGCTCTGGGTCTGTGATATCGGGGAAAAGTCTGTGGAGGCCCCACCCGGAATCGAACCGGGGTGCACGGATTTGCAATCCGCTGCGTCAC
Source organism: Hyphomonas sp. NPDC076881 (assembly GCF_050269995.1). Taxonomy (NCBI): domain Bacteria; kingdom Pseudomonadati; phylum Pseudomonadota; class Alphaproteobacteria; order Hyphomonadales; family Hyphomonadaceae; genus Hyphomonas; species Hyphomonas sp. NPDC076881. The sequence continues at coordinate 16,394 of NZ_JBNNJJ010000001.1, forward strand.
CACTCCGCCATAGGGCCTCAGGAGAAAGGCCCTCTAGCAGCGCTTGGGCGCGGAGACAATCGGCCTTTCATCACCTTTCACAGAAGAAGCATGTCGCGGCGATCCTGCGCATTGCGCGGCGCGGCCGCCGTGATACAGGGAGCATACCTATCCAGCGATTCAGAAACGGCGTTTTGAGATGGACTTCGACCTTGCGCGCGAAATCATGGTGGACAGCCAGATCCGCCCGAATGATGTGACCGATCCGGCGATTGTGGCCGCCTTCCTGCGCACCCCCCGCGAGGAATTTGTGCCCAGCTCGCGCCGCTCGGTTGCCTATTCAGAGATGGAAATCGAAACAGCGCCCGGCCGGTCCCTGTGGACGCCGCGCGATACGGCCAAGCTGATCAAGCTCGCCCAGATCAAGCCAACAGATGTGGTGCTGGTGATTGCCGCAGGCTCAGGCTACGAAGCCGCCCTCATCAGCCATCTGGCGGACACGGTGATCGCGCTGGAAGACAAGGCCGGCCTCGTAGACGCGATGGGCACCCGCTTTGCCGAACTCGGCCTTGATCGCATTGCGCCGGTAGAGGGGCAACTGGCCAGCGGCCTTGCCGAACAGGCGCCGTTTGACGTCATCTATGTATGCGGCATGGTTGAAACCCTGCCGGAAGCATGGGGCGCGCAGCTTTCCGAAGGGGGACGCCTCGTGGCGGTGGTCGGCGATGATGGGCGCCTGGGCCGCGGCAAGGTCTTCACCAAGGCCGGCGACACGCTCTCCTCGCGCGACGGCTTCGATGCCTGCCCGCCGCGCCTTGTGGAATTTGACCGCAAACCGGCCTTCACCTTCTAAAGGGCCCTGCGTCCATATGTTTTGGTGAACAGCGTTCACCTTATTAAAAGAAAAGCTTATATACCCTGCTGACAGGACCAACAGGGTATTCCATCATGCGTAAGCTCACGCCCCGGCTGCTGATTGGCACCAGCCTTCTTTCCTTCTTCATGGCAGCGCCGGCGCTCGCCGAGACCTTGCCGGAAGCGGTTGCCTCGGCGTTTGCAACCAATCCCCAGCTCGAAATCGAGCGCTACCGCACGGATATCGCCCGGCAGAACCTTGAGGCCGCGCGCGGTGCCGGACGGCCCACCGTCAACCTGACCGCCGGCGGCGGCTATGAATATATCGACACGACCAGTCCTTTCGCCTTCGGCGTGGGAGACCGCCCGGTCGCTTCCGCCCAGCTGCAAGCCATCCAGCCCCTCTACACGGGCGGTAAGATTTCCGCCGGCATCCGGCAGGCTGAAGCAGGCATAAGCTCTGCTGACTTCGGCTTTGCCGCCGCCCGCCAGGATCTGATTCTCCAAGTGGTCACGGCATATATGGATGTCGTGCGCGATCGCGAGGCCGTGGCCATCCGCAAGAACAATGTGGAGGTCACCAGCGAACAGGTGCGCGCGGCGCAGGACCGGTTTGATGTCGGCGTCGTCACCCGCACAGATGTGGCGCAGGCCCAGGCCCGGCTGGAAGGCGCCCGCGCAGCGCTCGCCGGCGCTGAAGCCACGCTCCAGGCCAGCGAGGCCAATTATCAGTATCTGACCGGGCTGCGCCCCGGCGATCTGGCCCCGCCCCCACCCGTGCCACCGCTGCCGGCGAGCCTCGAGACGGCGCTGGAGACAGCGATCAAGGACAATCCCAGCATCGCTGCTGCGCGCGAAGATCTCCGCGCAGCAGGCGCCGCCGTAGATTCCGCAAGAGCCGATGGCCGCCCGCAGGTAAACCTCGTGGGCACGGCCTCCCTTCAGGAAACATTCGGCAGCAGTGATCAGCGCGACACCAGTGTTTCGGCGCTCGCACAGGCGCGCATTCCCCTGCTCACCGGCGGCGTCGTGAAAGCACAGACCGAAGGCGCCAAGCTGCGCCGCGAACAGGCGCGCCGGTTTGTCGATAATCTGGAAACCCAGGTGCGCGCCCAGATTACTCAGGCCTGGTTCAGCTATGAGGCCGCCTTGCGTTCAATCGAAGCCTCGCGCCGCCAGGTCGAAGCGGCGGAAATCGCCTATGAAGGCGCCCAGGAAGAACTCGCCGTTGGCGTGCGCTCGACGCTCGACGCCCTGGATCAGGAGCAACAGCTGTTCGAAGCACGCTTGGCACTGGTCGCGGCGGAAAGAGACGCCTATGTTGCTGCCCACAACCTGCTGCGCGCAACCGGCGCACTGGGCACTATTGGCTGATCCACTCGCCTCTCAGGCGTTAACAATGTCAAACGCTTGTTAACCCCGGCGGCCTAACGGTGGTATTCAGACATTGTGATTCCGCCAGCGAGGGGCTGAGATGGCCAACGAAGCACATAAAGAACCCACGATGGAGGAAATCCTCGCATCGATCCGGAAGATCATCGCCGATGACGGTCCTGCGCCCACCGCCGGGCGGCCCGTGATGCGCGAAGTGAGGCCCGAGCCGGCCAGCAGCCGCCCCAACTTCTCTTACGACAATGATGCTGACGATCTGGGCATGTTCGAGGGCGACGAGTCGGACCTGGCAGACGAAATTGCCGGGGAAATGGCCGAAGAGTTCACCACCGAGATCAAGGGCCCGGAATTCTCCTTCGAGGCGATTCTCGGCGCATCGAGCGCACGGGAAGCCGCCGCGCCAGCCCCTGCCTCCCAGCCGGAGCCGGAGCCTGAAATCGAGGAGCCATTCCGCCCAGCCCCGAGACCTGCCCCCCGCGCCGCTCAACCCGCCCCTCAATCGGAGCCGAAAATGCCTGCCGCACCGCGCTATGCAAATGAGCCTCTGACGGACGCCCAAACAGCCGAATCAGCTGCCGGCGCTCTCGGCAAGCTGATCTCCAAGATGGACCTTGGCAGCGACAACACGCTGGAAGGCCTGGTGCGCGAACTTCTCAAGCCGATGGTCAAGGAATGGCTCGATGCCAACCTCGCCCGGATCGTCGAAGAGAAGGTAGAAGCCGAAGTCCAGCGGATTGCCCGCATGGCGCGCTAGCCTCATCCCTCAAACTTGCTATAGGGAACGGCGCGCCTTAACCGGCGCGCTTTTCTTTTATGCCCTGCCCGCAAAGCCCACACGAAAACGATGCTTGATCAGAGATTTGACCCCGCCGAAGCCGAACCGAGGCTCTATAAAGCCTGGGAGGAAGCGGGTTGCTTCCATCCATCGGGCGATACCAGCGCCCAGGCCTATTCCATCGTCATTCCGCCGCCGAACGTTACCGGCGTGCTGCATATGGGCCATGCGCTCAACAACACACTTCAGGATGTGCTGATCCGGTTTGAGCGGATGCGCGGCAAGAATGTCCTCTGGCAGCCGGGCACGGATCATGCCGGCATCGCCACCCAGATGGTGGTTGAGCGCCAGCTGGCCCAGGAAGGCAATCAGGACCGCCGCACGATGGGCCGCGAAGCCTTCCTTGAGCGCGTCTGGAGCTGGAAAGAACAATCGGGCGGCGCCATCGTGGGCCAGCTCAAACGCCTCGGCGCCTCCTGCGACTGGAGCCGCGAGCGCTTCACCATGGATGAGGGCCTCTCGAAAGCCGTCACCAAGGTGTTCGTGGAGCTTTATCGCAAGGGCCTGCTCTACCGCGACAAGCGCCTTGTGAACTGGGACCCGCATTTCCAGACCGCGATTTCCGACCTCGAAGTGGAGCAGAAGGAAGTCGATGGCCATTACTGGCACCTGCGCTATCCCCTCGCTGATGGCGTCACCTACGAACATCCGCTCAAGGATGAAGACGGCAATCCGGCCGGCACCGAAACGCGCAACTATATCGTGGTCGCCACCTCGCGTCCCGAAACCATGCTGGGCGATACCGGCGTGGCCGTTCACCCCGAAGACGAGCGCTATAAGGGCCTTGTCGGTAAGTTCGTGGAATTGCCCATCGTTGGCCGCCGTGTGCCGATTGTTGCGGATGAATATGCCAATCCGGAAAAGGGCTCCGGCGCGGTGAAGATCACCCCGGCGCACGACTTCAACGACTTTGAAGTCGGCAAGCGCGCGGGCCACACGCCGCTGAACATTCTCAATGCTGTCGCTGCGATTGTCAGCGGCGTGGAAGCTGATGCAGCCGGCATCCCGGAAGACTTCCAGGGCCTCGACCGGTTCAAGGCGCGCGACAAGGTGGTTGAGACCTTTGAAGCGCTGGAACTCCTTGAACGGATCGAAAAGCTGAAGATCGAGCAGCCTTTCGGGGATCGCTCTGGCGTGGTCATCGAGCCGTGGCTGACGGACCAGTGGTATGTCGATGCCGGTACGCTGGCCAAGCCTGCGCGCAAGGCGGTTGAAGACGGGCTTACCCGCTTCGTGCCCGAGAACTGGACGAAGACCTATTACAACTGGATGGACAACATCCAACCCTGGTGCGTTTCGCGCCAGCTCTGGTGGGGCCACCGGATTCCGGCATGGTATGGCCCGCGCAAGCTGCTCGAAGGCGGTGAAAGCTATGATTTTTCGGGCGCCGAGCCGCCGGAATGCTTCGTGGCACCCACTGAGGCAGAAGCGATAAAGCTGGCCGAAGCCTTTTATAAGGGGCGGCCCATCAAGGCTTTCTCCGACCAGGACGCCGCGATCCGCGATCTGGAGGAAAGCTCCCTCATCCAGGGAGATGCCGAGCCGATCCGCATCTATCAGGACGAAGACGTCCTCGACACCTGGTTCTCCTCTGCGCTCTGGCCCTTCTCCACACAAGGCTGGCCGGATGAAACCGAGGCGCTGAAAACCTACTATCCCACGGCCACACTGGTGACGGCCTTCGACATCATCTTCTTCTGGGTTGCCCGGATGATGATGATGGGCATCGAGTTTACCGGCCAGGTTCCGTTCAAGGACGTTTACATCCACGCCCTCGTCCTCGACGAGAAAGGCCAGAAGATGTCGAAGTCCAAAGGGAACGTGATGGACCCGCTGGACCTCATCAACGAGTATGGCGCCGACGCGCTGCGCTTTGCGATGAGCCGCCTGGCTGGCCAGGGCCGCAACATTCGCCTGTCGAAACAGGTGGTTGAAACCAACCGGAACTTCTCCACAAAGCTCTGGAACGCCGTGCGCTTTGCCGAGATGAACGAGTGCGGCGCGCCGGGCCAGATTGATCCGTCCACAATCGAACGTCCCGTCAACCGCTGGATACTCAGCGAGTTGGCGGCCTGTGTCGAAGACGTGACGCGCGGCCTTGAGGAATACCGCTTCAACGAAGCGGCTGGCGCGCTTTACCGCTTCATCTGGAACACGCTGTGCGACTCGTATCTGGAGCTGATCAAACCCCTGCTCGCAGGTATGGATGACGGCGCCAAGAGCGAAACGCGCATGGTCTGCGGTTATGTGATCGATGAAGCGCTGAAGCTGCTTCATCCTTTCATGCCCTTCGTGACCGAGGAGCTGTGGGAGCGCCGCGCGCCTGGCCGCGCCAACGATCAGGGCTTCCTGATGCTTCAGACCTGGCCGAAAGCCACCGGCTGGCGCGACGCAGCAGCCACAGAAGAGATCGAATGGCTGATCGACCTGATCACCGAAATCCGCTCCCTGCGGAACGATCTCGGCGTGCCCGCCGGCGCCAAGGTTCCGCTCGCCTTCGTCAATGCCAGCAATGGCGATATCATGCGCGCCGAGGCGCACGGAGAAATCCTTCGCCGCATGGCGCGTGTGGAAGATGTGACACTGCCGAATGAAATGCCGGCAGGCGCCGTTTCCGCCGTAGTCGGATCAACCGTGGCGGCCCTTGTCATCGCGGACCTGATTGACGTGGCCGAAGCGTGTAAACGCCTCGACAAGGAAATCGCCACGCTGGACAAGGACATCACCAGCACCGAAAAGAAACTCGGCAATGCAGACTTCGTCGCCAAGGCGCCTGAAGAAATCGTCGAGGAAAACCGGGAGCGTATCCGTGATTGGACCGCGCGGCGGGAGAAACTGAGAGCGGCCCGCAAGAGCCTTGAAGGGATCTGAAAATGAAGACACTGACGCAGCTTGCCCTCGCCTTTGGAGGATTGATCATGACCGCCTGCGCCAGTGTCTCCGCCGAGCCCGCTCCCACCCCAGAAACAAAGGCGCCTGAGTGGCGCCTCGTCATCCATGGCGGCGCAGGCGTGATCCTTCCGGGCAGCATGACGCCGGAACTGGAAGCCGCTTATATCGCCGCGCTGAACGTCTCGCTGGAAGCGGGCGCGGCCGTCCTCCGCGAAGGCGGCAGCGCGCTCGACGCGGTGGAGGCTGCCGTGCTGACGATGGAAGATGACGCGCTGTTCAATGCTGGCCATGGCGCAGTGTTCACCGCCGCAGGCACCCATGAACTCGACGCAGCGATCATGGACGGCCGCGACCGGAATGCCGGCGCCGTTGCGGGCGTGATGCGCGTGAAAAATCCGATCAAAGCCGCCCGGGCCGTCATGGAAAAATCCGAGCACGTCATGTTCGCGGCCACGGGCGCCGATGAATTTGCGCAGGCGCAGGGCCTCGAAATGGTCGAGAACGGCTATTTCGACACAGACCGGCGCCGCGAGGCGCTGGAGCGTGTCCTGCAGGAACGCGCCCGCACCGCCGCCGACCGTCACGGTACCGTCGGCGCGGTCGCCATCGACGCCAACGGAAACCTCGCCGCTGCCACCACCACCGGCGGGATGACCGCAAAGGCCGCAGGCCGCGTCGGCGATACACCGCTGATCGGCGCGGCCACCTATGCCGAAAATGGCGTCTGCGCCGTCTCGGCCACCGGTCATGGCGAATATTTCATCCGTGTGGCGGTCGCCAAGACGATCTGTGACCGGGTGAAGCTGGCAGGCGAAGACGTGAAAACGGCAGCTGGCGTGGCGCTGGATGAAGTCGCCGCGCTCGGCGGCGATGGCGGCGTCATCGTGATTGGCGGCAATGGCGACTATGGCTTCGTTTTCAACTCCGCCGGCATGTATCGCGGCTGGATCGATGCCACCGGTTCCGGCACCGCCATCTACGGCCAGAGCGATGCAGACTGACCATGCCTCTTCGCAACTGACGGTTCGCACCGCAGTTCCCGGCGATCTTCCGGCGCTGGTTGCCCTGTCGCAGAAGACCTTCACGGACAAATTCGGGCACCTCTACCACCCTGAAGACCTCGCAAGCTTTCTCGAAGAGTCCCACGGAACGGCCGCCTATGCCGCCTGGCTCGCCGATCCGCGCAACCTGATCCGCGTGGCGGAGACAGAATCGGGCGCGCTGGCGGCCTACCTTCTGTGCGGCCCGCTCTCCCTGCCTGCGGATAATGCAGAGCCCGGCGCTGTGGAACTCAAACGCCTCTATGTCGATACGCCGCTGCAGGGGCGCGGGCTCGGCTCACGATTTGTGGATGAAGCCCTCGCCTGGGCTCGCGGCCGGGGCGCGCCGGAAATCTATCTCAGCGTCTATTCGGAAAATGAAGGCGCGCAGCGTCTCTACGCCCGCTATGGTTGGGAAAAGGTGGGAGATTTCATTTTTCCCGTCGGCCGGCACGAAGATCTCGAATATCTGCTGCGTCTCCCCCTCTGAGGCCGGAATCGGGGCCTTTCGGCCCCGGCCAACTCGCCCTAGACTTGCCGGGACAATTGACAGTTCGGGACAGCTGGCATGACGGATACCCCCCCTTCCACGGACACCTCCGCAGGTAATCTCGCCATTCGCCAGGCGCTTGCGGGTCTTCCCAGGGAGTTTCAGGGCTTCGGCCAGATCTTCGAGGAGCGCATCCGCCCCGCCCTGCTGGCGCGCGAGGAAGAGCGGATAAAGGTCACCAAACGGGCCATCCTGATGCGTTGGATCGCCGGAGGCGTGATCGCGGCAGGTCTGGCAATTGCCTTCCTCTCGCAGATGCTCTGGATAGCCATCGTCGCGGGGGTCATCGGCATAATCCTCTACGCCGGCGGCGAGCATGGGGTCACCCAGCTTGCCAAGGAAGCCAAGGGCCTGATCGTCGTGCCGATCGCCGAACAGTTCGGCCTGAATTTCACTTCTGAACCTGGCCCCGTGGAGTCGATCTATCGCCACAAGGAAGTTGGCGTCGTTCCCGGCTGGGACCGTTCCAAGTATGAGGACTATATCACCGGCGTGCGCCGTGAGGTAAACTTCGAACTCTTCGAAGCTCATCTTGAGGAAAAGCGCACGACGACAGACTCAAAAGGCCGCACACGAACAACCTGGGTTACGGTGTTCAAGGGTCAATGCCTGCGCCTCGACTTCCACAAGACCTTCTACGGGCGAACCCTGGTGACGCGGGATGCCGGTTTCTTCAACCGCTTTGGCGGCGGCAAAGGTATGCAGCGCGCAGGCCTTGAAGACCCGACCTTTGAAAAGATCTTCGAAGTTTACACCACTGACCAGGTTGAGAGCCGGTATCTGCTCACCCCCGACGTGATGCAGAAACTCGTAGACCTCGAACAAGTGTTCAAGGGGGGCAAGCTGAAAGCCTGTTTTGACGGCGGCGAAGTGCTGATCACGGTCCAGGGCGGCAACCTGTTCGAACCCGGCAGCATGTTCAAACCGCTCGACAGCGCAGACCGCGTGCGCGAGCTTCTGGAAGACTTCAACGCTGTCTTCAACATCATCGATGAAATCACCGCGGGCCGCATCCGGGTGGACCAGAACCACAGCTGAAATGCGGCGGTGAGGTGGCAGACCTGTTCAGCCTCGCTTCATCGCCGGCCCCGATAATCAGGCCGATTGCAAGGAGCCCTCAATGATCCTGTCTCGTCCCCTGTTTCTGGCCGCGCTGATGATTGCCGGCCCCGTGGCGGCCGCACAGGCCAATGGCACGGCGGACATGCAGGCCTGCAAGGCCATGGCTGCCACACTGCCGCCAAAGCAAGCCGAGATCACGCAGCTGACGGCAGAGCGTGATGCGGCTGCAGAAGCCGTGGACTCCACCGGCGAGGCCTGGGAAGATACAGAAATTCACCGCCGCGCATCTGCTGGCCATGCCGCAGCTGCCGACGCTGCCAGGACCGTTTATGACGAGGCCAAGAAACGCCTTGCCCGCCAGGAGCTGGCGCTGCAGGCGAGCGTCCGCCAGTACAATGACGACGTTGCCGCCTTCAACAGCCGCTGCGCGGTGAAATAGGCTTCCGAGACTGCTGCGAAAACGAAAAAGGCCGGGCTCAACACCCGGCCTTTCTGCTTACGGCGTGACGATTTCGAAAGGCGGGCCGGTGTCGGCCGGATCGAACACAGACATCAACGCGGCCGTGGCGCCCGGCTCGCCTTCCACTTTCATGACACCTGCTTCCATCAGCGCTGCGGCGGTCTGCCCGGCAAACAGCATCGCCAGGAAAGCCGGGCGCGGAATGGTAACCGTTGCGTCCACGGGGCCTGCCGCGCCGTCTTCATGGATCAGCACGGAATTGCGGATGGAAACGCGGCGCGTCTCGCCCCGGTCCGGGAAAACAAATGCCACAGACGTTGCAATGCCCTCGGCCTTGGCCGGATCAACGCGGATCGCCAGCATGTCGAACACCTGCGGTGTGCTGATCGCGCCGATCATGTCCGGAGAAACGGTGGTGATCTGACGATCGGCCGGGGTTTCCCGCGCCTCGGCCGCGCCCGTCAGGTACATGTTCCGCCACAATGAGCCTTCCGCCTGATAGCCCATCTGCTCGAACGCTTTTGCCAGAAGTTCGCGGGCTTTCATGTTGGTGTCGTCAGAAAAGACGATATAGCTCGCCACCTGCGCCGCCCAGCGATAGTCGCCGCCATCATAGGCTTTCTGCGCCACCTTAAGCGCCTTTTTTGCCCCGCCCATGGCCGCCACATAGCGCTTACCGGCTTCTTCCGGCGGCCAGGGGTTGAGGTTGGCCGGGTTGCCATCATACCAGCCAAGATAGCGCTGATAGACCGCCTTGGAGTTGTGAGACATCGTGCCGTAATAGCCGCGATTGTACCATTTGCTTGCCAGGCTCTCCGGCAGGGCAATGACCTCGGCAATCTCGCTGGCCACATAGCCCTTGTTCATCAGACGGATGGTCTGATCATGCAGGTATTTATAGGCGTCACGGTGATGCGACATGTATTCGGTAATCTCCGCCTGCCCCCAGCGCGGCCAGCCATGAGACACGAACATCACATCGGTCTTGTCGGCATACAGCGCAATCGACTCGGTCAGATAATCCGCCCACGCCTTGGAGTCGCGCACCAGCGCGCCGCGCGGCGGCAGCACATTATGCATCGTCGCATTGGCATTCTCCGCCAGGCAGAGCGCGCGCAGATGCGGAATATAGAAGTTCATCTCGGCGGGCGCCTCGGTGCCGGGCGTCAGCTGGAATTCGATCGCGATCCCGTCAATCACCAGCGTCTCGCCGGTCTCCGTGATCGAATGGGTCGGCGCAATCAGGCTGATCGTGCCGCGCGGAATGCCCGTGCCGATGCCCGCCCCGCCCTGCCCCGCCGGGCCGGGCTCCAGCCGCGAACCGAACTGGAAGTTCGCGCGCCGGCTCATCGCCGGGCCAGCGATCAGGTTCTCGCTGACGGCATGTTCCATGAAGCCTTCCGGCGCGATAATCTGCACCTTTCCGGCTGCGACATCCTCAACCGAGACAATACCCTTCACGCCGCCAAAATGGTCGCCATGGCTATGGGTGTAGATCACCGCATGGATCGGCTTGTCGCCCAGATGCTGCTTCACCAGTTCGAACGCCGCAGCCGCCGATTCGGTCACTGTCAGCGGATCAACGATGATATAGCCGGTCTCGCCCTCGATGATGCTCATCACCGAAATGTCAAAGCCGCGCACCTGCCAGATGCCGGGCGTCACCTCGAACAGGCCGTGCTGCTTCAAGAGGCCCAGATGCCGCCAGAGGCTCGGATTCATGGTATCGGCAGTGGGGCCGTCAGTGAAATCATAAGCGCTGAGATCAAACACTTTCTCGCCATTGGCGCCCAGGATCACGGGGTCTTCCCGCGTCGCCACAAAGCCGCGCGCGGCAAGCTCGGCCTCCGAGGTATCTTCCCAGGGCAGCCCCTCGGCAAACGCCTTGTTGGCATTGATCGTTGACGGGGTCGCTTTCGCCGGCTCTGCCGCCGCGCCCAGAACTGGAACCAGCAGGGCCGCAAAGCCTGCAACAAGATGACGGCGCATGTGTCTCTCCCCGGATATGTGCGATGCCTTTTGGCACACCTTATGCAACATCTGCTATCGCCCGGAGAGCGCCTTGCCAAGTCCGGTATTCACCCGGGTTGCAGGATCAGGCTCCGGAGCGTCGCCACCGTATCGGCTTCGGCTGCCGGTTTATCCCAGCGGATACGGCTGATCCGGGGAAAGCGCATCGCCAGCCCGGATTTATGCCGGCTGCTCGCCCCGATGGAATCAAACGCCACCTCCAGAACCAGCTCCTTGCGCACCTCCAGCACCGGCCCATAGCGCCCGGCAATGTTTCCGCGCACAAACTTGTCGAGGCGCACGAGTTCCTCATCGGTAAAACCGGAATACGCCTTGCCCACCGGCACCAACTGGCCATCTTCCGTCCAACAGCCGAAGGTATAGTCGGAATAGAAAGAGGATCGCTTGCCCGACCCGCGCTGCGCGTACATCAGCACACAGTCTGCCGTATACGGATCGCGTTTCCATTTATACCACAGCCCCGAAATCCGCCCCGCCATATAGGCGCTGTCCCGCCGCTTCAGCATCACGCCCTCGATGGCCGGCGCGGGCGGTTCCCGGCGCATGGCCTCCAGCATGACAGCATCCGTCACCGGCACCAGCGGCGAAAGATCAAACCGGTCCGGCGGCAAACGCTGCACAAACATCTCCAAAATGCGCCTCCGCTCAGCCCAGCTCTGCGGGCGCAGATCTTCGCCTTCATGCTCCAGCAGGTCATACACCCTGATGAAGGCCGGGGAGCCTTCCAGCAGGCTGCGCGGCGGCGCTTTGCGTCCGAGGCGCTTCTGCAATTCCGAGAAGGGCGCCGTGCGATACGGAACGTTCTCGTCCGCCACCAGAAGTTCGCCGTCCAATGCCGTGCCATGCGGGATCGCCCCTGCAAACTCCGGAAAGGCTTCGGAGATGTCCTCCCCGCCCCGGCTGTAGAGGCGCGCTTCGCCGCCCGCCCGCGCCAGCTGCACGCGGATGCCATCCCATTTCCATTCTGTGGCAAAGTTCCGCAAGTCCGGCGGGGCCCCCTCCACCGGCACAGACAACATGAAAGGCCGGAAGCGCACCACCGCGCTCACATCCGGCGCAGGCGCGGCCCCGGTTGCCCAGGCAAAAAGCTCGTCATGTGGCGCCGCGCTCGCATGCCAATATTCCTCCACATCCGCCAGCGCCACGCCGAACGCTTCGGCAAAAGCGGTCTTCGCCAACCGTTCGGAAACCCCGATCCGGAAGTTCCCCAGCGCCAGCTTCAGCAGCGCAAACCGCGCCTCCACCGTGGACTGATCAAGCCACCCCGCCAGCAAGCCCGGCGCATCCCCCCGCCGCGCCGCCTGAAGCGCCGTCACCACACCGCGCAGCGTCAGCGGCGCGGCCGCCCCGCCGTCCTGGGCTGGCCAGATCAGCGCAACCGTCTCTGCGGTATCCCCCACAAACTCCCGGCTGAGGCGCAGCAATTCCTCGTCCACCCGCTCTGCTGCCATCTTGCGCACCACGCTCGACGTCAGTTGCGGCAGGTCCAGTGATCCGCCCAGCGCCGCCAGCGCCCAGCCCCGGTCTTCGGGATCCGCCTCCCGCAGATAGCGCGCAATCAGGCTCAGCTTCTCATTGCGAGAGCGCGTGATGATCAGCCGGTCCAGCAGGCGGGCAAAGTCGGCAATCATGCCTCGCCCTCATCCGTCCGCCCCACCATATGCAGCGCCCGCGCGCGGATCTGGTTCAGCTCACACCAGCGCAGCAGCCCCGCCTCGCTGCCATGCGTCACCCACACTTCAGAGGGCGCCACTTCGCGGATCGTCTGCGTCAGCTCTGCCCAGTCTGCATGGTCAGAGATCACCAGCGGCAGATCGATATTGTTCTGCCGTACCCGCTGGCGCACCTGCAGCCAGCCAGACGCCATCGCGAGCACGGGGTCCGGCAGCCGCCGCGTCCAGCGGTCCCGCAGCGCGCTCGGCGGGGCTACCACCACATGCCCCGCCATTTCCTCTGCTGTCGCACCCGTCGCCGAGCGCAGCTCGCCCAGCGCCACGCCATGCGCCTGATACAGCGCGCAAAGCTTCTCCATCGCGCCGTGCAGGTAAACCGGCCGGTCATATCCTGCCTCGCGCAGATGGCAGATCACGCGCTGCGCCTTGCCCAGCGCATAAGCCCCGATCAGCACGCTACGCTCCGGTGCCTCAGCCAGGCGCTCCATCACCTTGGCCACCTCGCCCGCCGCCGGCGGATGCCGGAACACCGGCAGGCCAAAGGTCGCCTCGGTGATCAGCACATCACACGCAACCGGCACAAAGGGCGGGCAGGTCGGGTCCGCCGCCCGCTTGAAGTCGCCGGTCACGATCACACGCTCGCCGCCCCGCTCCAGCAACACCTGCGCCGAGCCCAGAACGTGCCCCGCCGGATAGAGCGTCACACGCACATCTCCGATTTCCACAGTCTCGCCATAGGCCACCGCCCAGCCCGGCGTCGGCCCATACCGGGCCTCCATGATCGCCAACGTCTCGGGCGTTGCGATGACGCGGCCATGCCCGGACCGCGCATGATCGGCATGGCCATGCGTCACGATCGCCAGCGGCCTGGGCAATGACGGGTCCACAAACGCCGCCCCGCCCGCCACCTCAATTCCGCCCGCGCCGGGCTTTATCCAGTCGATTGGCAAACTCATCCTCACCGTCAAACGCGCCGGCGCGCCGGAAGGTTCAATCTGGCCTCTTCCAGCGCGCTGGCAAGCCGGGCGCAGGAATCAATTGACGCGATGCGTGCCATAATGTCAGATGGGCATAACGATAAGATGAGGGAGGGTTTCATCATGAGGCGCGGGCTGTTTGCTGCCTTGACTATCCTTGTGGCCGCCGTGCCGGTATCGGCGCAGGCCCAGAGCCAAAAACCCAACTTCGTGGTGATGGTGATCGATGATGCCGCCCTGATGGATCTCGGCATCTATGGCGGGGAAGCGGCCACGCCCAACATTGACGCCCTCGCCACCTCCGGCGCGATGTTCACGCAATATCGCTCCTCCCCGCTCTGCTCGCCCTCCCGCGCCATGCTGCTCACGGGCGTCGACAACCACCGCACCGGCATCTCCACCATCCCGGAAGTCCTGCCCCCTGAACATGTCGGCAAGCCCGGCTATACGATGCGCCTGGAACCTGGCGTCACCACGCTGGCCGCGCGCCTGAAGCCGCTGGGATACCGCACGCTGATGACCGGCAAATGGCACCTTGGCAGCGGCAAGGGAGACCTTCCCGATGGCCATGGTTTTGACCGGTCCTTCGCGCTCGATGCGTCGGGGGCGGATAATTGGGAAGACAAATCCTACATGCCCTTCTACGCGGATGCCCCGTGGTATGAAGATGGCGAGCCCGCTTCCCTGCCAGAGGATTTCTATTCCTCCACCTTCATCGTCGACAAGATGATCGACTATATGAACGAAGGAGACGCAAGCACGCCCTTCCTCGCTTATCTCGGCTTTCAGGCGCTCCACATCCCGGTTCAGGCGCCGCCGGAATTTACCGCCAACTATCTCGAAACCTACCGCGACGGCTGGGAAGCGCTGCAGGCGCGCCGCTGGCAACGTGCCCAGGAACTCGGCCTCGTGCCCGCTGGCGCCGCCCAGCCCGCCCTCCACCCGGACCTGCGCAAATGGGATGACCTTTCGGAAGACCAGCAGCGCCTCTTCGCCGCGCGCATGGCGGTCAATGCCGGCATGCTGGAAGCGATGGACCATCATGTCGGCCGCCTGATCGAGCATCTCAAGGCAACCGGAGACTACGACAACACGGTCTTCGTCATCACCTCGGATAACGGGCCTGAGCCCTCCACCGCAGAAGACCCGCGCTTCGGCCCCTGGCTGGCCGCCAATGGCTATCATATCGGCCTTGAGGGCATCGGCGAGAAAGGCAGCTACGGTTTCATCGGCCCGGAATTTGCCAGCGCCGCATCTTCGCCCAGCTATCTTTTCAAGTTCTACGTTTCCGAGGGCGGGCTCCGCGTACCGCTCATCATGTCCGGCCCCGGAATATCTCCCGGCCGGGTGGATGCCTTCGCAGTCGTCACTGACGTTGCGCCCACCCTGCTGGAAATGGCAGACGCCGGCCCCGCGCCGGAAGGCAGCGTCTCCATAGATGGCCGCAGCCTGCTCCCCCTGCTTTCTGGTGATGCCACACATGTCTACGCGCCCGATGATGCCATCGGCATCGAAGTGTCCGGCAATGCAGCGCTTTATAGGGGCCCCTGGAAGATTGTCCGCAATCTCCAGCCCTGGGGCGATGGCAATTGGCGCCTGTTCAATCTGGAAAACGATCCTGGCGAAACTCAGGATCTTGCCGCTGACCATCCGGAAATCTTCCAGCACCTTCAGGCAGACTACGCCGCCTATGCAGACCGGGTGGGTGTGCTCGAAGTGCCCACGGGCTATAATTCCGTGGCCCAGGTCGAAAAGAACATGACCGCCGCCGTGCTCAAGCGGAACATGCCGAAAATCATCACCTTCGGCATTATCGGCCTGCTGCTCCTCGGCGGCGTCATCTGGCTGATCGTCAAAGTCCTCCGTAACCGGAAAAAAGAGGCCTGATCCATGCTACGCAAGATCCTTATTGCACTGGTCATACTGATCGCCGGCGCGGGCGCCCTGGCTTTTTTCAATCGCAAGGAAATCATCCTCTACCTCGTCACGCGCGCTGAGCGCCCGCCGATTGCCCCCAATCGGCCGATCGAGTGGATGAAGGGCCCGGAAACGGCGGACACCTCCGGCGCTGAGCGCCCGCCCAACATCGTCTTCATCCTCGCCGATGATCTCGGGATCAATGACATCTCCACCTTCGGCGGCGGCGTCGCGGGCGGGCGCGTGCCCACGCCGAACATAGACCGTCTGGCCGCCGAAGGCGCCCTCTTCTCCACCGCCTATTCCGGCACCGGCACCTGCGCGCCCTCGCGCGCCATGCTGATGACGGGCCGCTACCCCACCCGCACAGGCTTTGAATATACGCCCACTCCACCCGGCATGTCCCGCATCGTGCCCATGTTTGCCAACGACATGCGCACAGGCCTGCCGCCTACGGAGTATGTGAAGGAAAACGACAAGATCATGCCCCCCTTCGCTGAGCAGGGCCTGCCGAGCGAGGAGATCACCATCGCCGAAGTGCTGAAGGAACGGGGCTACCATACTGTCCATATCGGCAAATGGCATCTGGGCAATGCCGCCCCTTTCCGCCCCAACGATCAGGGCTTTGACGAAAGCCTCGACATGGCGAGCGGCATGTTCCTCCCCCCCGGTGATCCGCGAGGCGTGGAGGCAAGGCTGGATTTCGACCCCATCGACAAATTTCTCTGGGCACGCATGGATTTTGCCGCCAGCTATAATGGCAGCGACTGGTTCGAGCCGGGCGGCTATCTCACCGATTACTGGACCGACGAATCGCTGAAAGTCATCGAAGCCAATCGCAACCGGCCCTTCTTCCTTTACCTTGCCCATTGGGGCGTCCACACCCCGCTCCAGGCCACCAAGGAAGACTATGAGGCCGTCGGCGATATCGAGCCCCACCGCCTGCGCGTCTACGCCGCCATGCTGCGCGCCGTGGACCGCAGCGTCGGCCGCATCATGGAGAAGCTCGAAGAAGAAGGCCTCGCCGACAACACCATCATCGTCTTCTCAAGCGACAATGGCGGCGCTGGCTATATCGGCATTCCGGAGGTGAATGAGCCTTATCGTGGCTGGAAGATCACCCTGTTCGAAGGTGGCATTCGGGTGCCCCTCTTCATGAAATGGCCTGCCGCCATCCAGCCTGGCACGGTCGTCAATGAGCCTGTCGCCCATATCGACATGATGCCAACGCTCGCCGCGATTGCGGGCGCGCCCCTTCCCGCAGGTGTCGAGATTGACGGTCAGAACCTCCTGCCACTTGCCACAGGCGCTGGCGGCTTCTCGCGGCCCGGCGACGCCATTTTCTGGTCCAGCGGCTATTACAAGGTGGTTCGCGCCGGCGGCTGGAAGCTTCAGGTCAATGGCCGCCAGAACAAGTCCTGGCTGTTCGATTTGAACAATGATCCTACCGAACAGACGAACCTCGCCGCTTCCGAGCCTGAAAAACTGGCAGAGCTGCAAGCCCTGATCGATGCTCACTGGAAAGATGCGCGCCAGCCGCTCTATCCGTATACGATTGAAAGCCCGATCAAGATCGACCACACCCTGGCTGACGACTACGTCGAGGGTGAGGAATACATCTACTGGCCAAACTGAACCCTGCCTATTCGGCTTCCAGATCCTTCACGATCCGGAAGCCGATATGGTTTGAGGAGAAGTCCACCTCCTGCGGGTGGCGCGCGGCCGGGCGATACCGGCGGCAGAAATTATCGGCGCAAAGATAGCTGCCACCCTTGATCGTATTGTTGCCGGGCGCAAACGGCGTATCCGTCCACTCCCACACATTGCCGATCATGTCGTAAAGGCCCAGCCTGTCCGCCGGGAAACAGCCCACCGGCGCAGCCCCTGCAAAACCATCATCCCCGGTATTGGCCACCGGAAAAATGCCTTGCCATGTGTTTGCGCGCGGCTTGCCGTCATCGGTAAAAGCGCCGGAAGTGTCCCGCTCCGGATCGGGCAGGCCCAGGCGCGCGGCATGCTCCCATTCCTCTTCGCTGGGGATACGCCCCCCTGCCCAGGCCGCATAGGCCATCGCATCCGCCAGCGACACATGGATCACCGGCCAGTTGCCCTTGCCTTCAATGTCTGTTCCCGGACCATCGGGCGCCTTCCAGCTTGCGCCGGAAATCAGATGCCAGCGCGCATTGCGAAATACCGCCGAGCCTGCCCCCGGCCGGTTCTCGATCACGCCGCGCTCAGCATCGGTTACATAACCCGTCGCCGCCACAAAGGCCGCGAACTGATCATTCGTCACTTCATGCGCCTGAATGCGGAAGCCATCCACATGCAGTTCCATCTCCGGCCGTTCTTCAGGATAGATCGCGTCGCGCCCCTTCTGCAGCACGCCGCCGGGCACGGTCACAAACTGCCCCATCGCCCCAGCATCAAGCCCGCAGCTTCCCGCCACCGGATCGCCTGATGGGGAGGCCCCACAAGCTGCCAGCGCGCACAGCGTCAGAAGGGCAAGGCGGGCGCGCATGGGATCAGATCAGACAGACGCCAGCAGTGCTTCAACCAGCTTGCGCACCGCTGCCCGCGCTTCCTCAACCGAAAGCCCGCGATCCTGACGCAGCCGCCGCCAGATATCAAAGCCCAGAACGCTGTCGAACGCGGCCTCAAGCACCACATTCGAGCGTATCTCCTCCGGCAGCACCGAATCGAGGATCGACCGTTCCATTGCCACGAAATCCTGATGCCCCTGCATCAGATAGGCGGAGCGGAACCGCCGGATGCTGCCGCACACGCGGTAGGGCATGATCCGCTCGAACACTTCAGACCGGCGATCGACAAGTTCCAGTACCGTGTCGCGCCAGTTGGTGCTGCTGAACGGCGCCTTGACGATCGGCATCACCTCCTCTTTCACCCGGCGGTTCATCTCCTGGTAGAGGCCATCGACTTCTTCGAAGTGCCGGAACACCGTGCGCAGGCTGACATTTGCCACCTCTGCGATCCGCGCGGCGCCAGGATCAAGCTCGCCTTGGGCCACAAGCTCGAACATCGCTTCGATGATCTGCTCCCGGCTGCGCTCTGAGCGGCGTTTGCGGCCGTCTTCGCTTTCGGTTGCTGCGTCCATGAGTTCGGGCTCATTTTCGAGAAGGTCTGCCATTCCGCTTCCTTGCTAGGCCAGTTTTCTGGCGCTTTAATAGCGGTTAAGTCCGCGCCTGCCTATGCCTTGATGCCCATTTGTGACAGCAAGGCCTCCTTCATGCTCTCCTGAAGCACTGTTTCGATGTTCAATTGCCCTTTGAGGCCCGCCGTGCGGTGGACAGCCGCCGCCTGCCACTCGGCCGACATCGACATGCGGACCATATCGGCACGCTTCGGATACATGGCGATGGCCACCTCATCCCAAAGCTCCTCGGCCTTGCCCAGCGACAGGAAAGTCACGTCGGCGGCAAAGATCGCCTTGCCGCCAAACTTGGGCAGAATCTCGGTCACCGCCCGCCCATAGATCATGTAGGCATCCCGCCCGGAAAGATCGCTCGGGCGCCCATCCTCATACTCGGCCTTCTCCTTGAACTTCAGGAGATTGACCATGAAGATCGGCCCATCCGGCCCAGGCTTCATCAGCTCCTGCACCACTGCGGGATCTGTCGGAAACACTTCGTTTGTAACCTGCATTTATTTCTCCCTGTACGGATTTTCCTGTCTATTTCGCCAGTGCGTCTTCAATGATCCACATCCGGTCCTGCCCCCAGGTGGCAACATCGCCCACCCGGAAACTCGGCACACCCCAGATGCCCAGGCCCATCATCTCCGCACGGTTGGCCTCGGCCTCCGCGCGCCAATGGTCCCCGCCAATCAGCGTCCGCGCCTTGCCCCAGTCCAGCCCCGCGCGCTCGACGATCTGCCGCAGGCCGGCATCGCTTCCCGCATCAATCCCTTCGGCCCACACGCCTTTCAGGAATGACTGGCAGTATTCAAAGCCCAGGCCCGCCTCCATCGCCATCGGCAGGATGGCGTAGCCCCGTTCCACAGGCGTGCCGACCGGATCGGCAATCTTGCCAAACGGAATGCCCATCCGGCGCGCTTCCCGCGCCACATCCTTGGTGATGTACATGCCCTTCATCCGCGGTACAGGCAGGCCCCGCATCACCATCGGCAACACAAAGCGCAGCTTCAGTTCCGCCCCATAGGCCTCCGCCAGCGCCCGGATGCGCTCGGCCGCAATGTAGGTATAGGGACTGCGAAAGGAGAGATAGAAGTGAACCTCTTTCGCCGCTCCGCCGGGCTTTGCATCCGCCTGCGGACTATCAGGCTGAACAAACAGAAACGCTTCCGGCGCCCCCGCCTTCTGCGCGCCCAGTTCCCGCAGGCGCCGCTCCAGATAGTGCAGCCGGTCGACGCCCCAATACCATTCGCCCTCATAATGGAGCATCCCGCCCAGATAATGCCCCAGCGCCTCGCGCCGGGCCCCGCCCTCGGCCAGCGCCGCCTCCGCTGTCCCGCCACCGGCAGGTAGCGGCGCGCCAGCCCACAGCGCCTCGCTGATCTCCAGCGCCCGCGCGGCAAAGTCCGGCGCGTCCAGCATGCCTGCCAGCGCTGCTTCGGCCTGCGCCAGCCGCGCGGCAGAAGGCTGCGCCCCCGGATCGGCAAAGCGCAGGCCCGCCTTCGCGGCCAGCCGCCCGGCATCCTCGCGCGAATAGTCCTCCAGCTTGGTCCGCTCCGGCGCGGCCCAATCGGGCGGCGGCGGCGCCAGTCTCGGCTTCACCTGGATGTCATAGCGCGCGGCCAGCAGCGGCAGAACCTGCAGCATCAGATGCGAATAGGGGTCGCCCGCCACATGGAAATACTCTGCCTGATGCATCCGCCCGTCCCTCTGCCTCTTGCGCTCGGCGGCGGCGCGCAGCTTTGACTGGCGCGCCTCCCCTGTCACATATTGCGTCACCCGCGAGACCAGCTGCGTTTTCAATGACATTCTGGCCTCCCCCGGCGATGCCGCCTGCCCCATACCGGCACGCGGCCAGGGCGGTTGTTATTCCGGAAACGGTATCTATTGACACTCATGGTGTCAATTAGCCTGCCCGCGCCCACCCGCCACCGATTTCCGTTAATTTTCGGCCCCGGAAAATTCACCAATGGCACGAAGATCGCCTGCCGAGGCTCGCGTTTCTGGCGCCAGACTTGCAACGCCCGGGCAGAAATCGCGCCGGTGTGCCCACCGGCGCTGCTGTATGTGAATGCTGGAAAGGACACGCCGTGCGTAATCAGACTGTCCCTCGCCTCAGCGGGGCCGCGCCCCGGCCGCTGCGCCACACGCTCGACCGGATCGCTATCCTGAACAATTCCGGCCATGAGCCCGGCCATCGCACACACCTCACAGATCTTCTGGCCGAACATTGGCGCGCCAGCGGCATCGAGGTGATCGAGCTTTCGGGCACGCGCAGCTTCGTCGAGGCAGATCTCCTCTTCCTCAATCTCAGCCGGCCAATCGTGCCGGAAGAGTACAACCGTTTTGCCGCGCAATACCCGGTCACCTTCAATGCCGGCGCGGGCGACCTGCGCAAGCATCGTTATTCCAGCGGCCTTCTGCAGGCGGGCGCGGCCTATAGGGGCGCTGTCATCGTCAAGTCAGACCAGGGCTATATCGGCCCATCCACATCCGAGCGCGCCAGCCTCCTGCGCCGCCTCACCGGCCTCACCCGCACCGCTGCCCCGCGCGAAGCCATCGCCAACGACAATTATCGCATCTACCCCTCCCTCAACGATGTTCCGGCCGAAAAGTTCGCCCCCGGATATATCGTCCAGAAATTCCTGCCGGAAGAAAGCGCCGGCCGCTATATCCTGCGCCAGTATCATTTTCTCGGCGATGAGCATTTCCTCAGCCTGCAGACTTCCGGCGCCGCCATCATCCGCACATCCATTCCGCAAAGCCTGGAAGAATGGACCCCGCCTCAGGAGCTTCTCGATCTGCGCGCACGTCTCGGGCTCGACTATGGCCGCATCGATTTTGTCGAGGCCGGGGGCAAGCCCTTCGTCATCAGCGTCGCCCGCTCGCCCGTCCTGCCGGTCAGCAAGGAACCCGGCTTCGTCCCGCCCGCCTATTTCCGCCTGGCCGAAGCGCTCGCTGACGCCATGGCCCACATCTACAGCACCACAGAAAAAGCCGTCTTCTGAGGCCAGCCCCGGCCATCGGCCTTGTGTTGCAGGATGAGGATTGCCCGCTGCCCGCCTGCCAGCCAGTCTGACAGGCGCGCCGCCAGCCGGTCTGCCAGCGCCTTGTCCAGTCCTGCAAAGGGCTCGTCCAGGATCAGCAGTTCCGGCCCTGCCAGCAGCGCCCGCGCAAGCCCCAGCCGCCGCAGCTCGCCGCCCGAAAACCCTGCCCCGCCCTCGCCGATCAGGCTCTCCAGCCCCTCGGCCCGCGCAAATACAAACTCATCGGCCAGCGCCGTTTCCAGCGCCGCGCGCATCTCCGCCTCGCTCGCCTCCGGCTTTGCCAGCCGCAACTGATCTGCCACCGTGCCCGGCAGGAAGGCCGGCATCTGCGGGCTCATGGAAATCCGCTCCAGCACCGAAGCAATCCGTACACCGCACGCTTCCGCCCCGCCATAACTCAGCATCCCCGGCGCCACCGGATGCAGCCGCATCAGCGCCTCCGCCAGGGTGGACTTGCCCACGCCCGACGCCCCGGTCAGCTGGGTCACGGTGCCTGCTTCAATGCGGAAGCTCACCACCGGCGTCTGCGGCGCGCCCGGCGCCGCTGATACCGTCAGCCCACGCACTTCCAGTGGAAACACGCTGTCAATCGCCTGCGCCGTTTCGGGCGCCGCGTCCCACGCCGCTGCCCCGCCTTCCAGCCGGTCTGCCAGCCGGTCAGACGCCGCCTTCGCCTTTGGCGCGGCCTCCATCACCTTCAGCATGGCTGACGCGGCTTCAAACGCCGCCATCAGCGCCAGCGCCGCCCCCGCCGCCATCGGCAGGTCGCCCTGCGTCACGGCTGCCCGCCACAGGGCCAGCACGCCCATCCCCACGCCCACGGCGCTGAGAATGGCCGAAAGCCCCCGGAAAGGCCGCTCCAGCGCCTCGCTCTCTTTCTGCCAGCGCGCCAGGGTCGCTTCAGCCTCCCCGGCATAGCGCCTCAGCGCGCCATAAACGTCCAGCTCCGTCGCGTTCTCGATCAGGCGCGCCACATCCCCGCGCGCGGCGTCCGCCTGAAGGCTCAGAACGGCCGCGCGCCGCTGCGCCGCCTGCACGGCCAGGAAGGGCAGCGCCCCTGCCGCCAAGGCTGCGGCCAGCACCGCCAGAACAAACAGCACCACATCGCTCGCCAGCGCCAGGCCGAGCGCAATCACGTAGCCGGAAATCACTCCGATCCCCGGCAGCACCACTTTCAGGAACGCGCCCTCGGCTGCGTCCATGTCATCCACCAGCGCCGTCAGGTCTGCCGACGCCATCGGTGACAGCCCCCTGCGGCTGCGCGCCCCGGCCTCGAAGACGCGCGGGCGCAGCCGCGCTGACAGGCTGAGGGTCGCGTCATGCCCGGCCAGTTGCTCGCCATATCGTCCCAGCACCCGGGTGAAGGCGGCCCCGCGCACCCCCGCGCTCGGGAACAGGTGATTGAAACTGTGCCCCGCCCCCGCCACGCCGGCCAGCGCGCCGGCAACCAGGAACCAGCCCGACAGCCCCATCAGCACCACGCCGGCAATCGCGGCGACCGCCGCCAGCCCCATCGCCAGCACGAACTGCAGGCGCCCCGGCGCCCCAAGCGCTGACCAGAGTTTCATCATGGCGCCGCCTCCTGCCGATGGGCGGCCAGATCGACCACACGGTCACACGCTGCGCGCAGATTGTCCGAATGTGTCCCCAGAATGACCGTCCTTGTCCGGGAAATGTCCCGAAGTGTCCGGATGAAGTCCTGTTCTGCCCCCTCATCGAGGTGCGCGGTCGGCTCATCCAGCAGCAGAAGGCCAGATCCTCGCAGGATCACCCGCGCCAGCCCGATCCGCTGCCGCTGCCCGCCCGAAAGCCCGCTGCCGCCCCGCCCCAGTTGCCGCGCCAGCAGCGCATCTGCCTCTCCGGCCTCCGCCAGGCCCACCGCCACCAGCGCCGCGCGCAGGTCAGCGTCCCCCGCCTCCGGCGCCGCCAGCCGCAGATTGTCGGCCACGCTGCCCTCGATCATCCAGGGGGTCTGGCTGATCCAGGTCGCGCTTTCGGCAAGGCTCGCCCCCGGCGCCAGCACCGCGCCATCCACCCGCACCGCGCCGCCGGTCACCCCGCCTTGCCCCACCAGCAGCTTCAGCAGCGTCGTCTTGCCCGCGCCCGAGGGCCCGGTCAGCGCCACCATCTCACCGGGCCGGGCTGTAAAACTTACCCCCTCCAGCCGCGCGTCATTGCCGAACGCCACCGCCACATCCTGAAACGCAATCTCCGGCGCCGCCCGGAGTGCCGGTAACCGCTCCGGCAGAGGCCGCGCCGCCGCCGCCTCCAGCCAGTCATCCAGAAACCCTGCCGCAGCCGTCCCGTCTGCCCGGTCATGGTGCAACGCCGACAGTTTGCGGATCGGCGCAAAGAATTCCGGCACAAGGATAAGGATCGTCATCCCTTCCGCCAGCGTCAGCGTCTCCCCGGTCGCAAATGGAAATACGCCCAGCAGCTTGAACCCCACATACACCGCCACCATCGCCACAGAGATTGAGGCGAAGAACTCCAGCACCGCTGTGGAAAGGAACGCCACCCGCAACACCTTCATCGTCCGGCTACGGAGGTCTGAGGAGGCTTCCGCCAGCGCCGCCGTTTCCCGCGTCACCGCCCGGAACGCGCGAATAATGCCCGCCTGCGCCGCCCGCGCCTGGAATGCGCCCGACAGCTGATCCAGCGATGTCTGCTGCGCCCGCGCCACCGCCGTCACCTCGCTCAGCGTCAGCCAGATGAACGCCGGCAACACCAGCACGGAAACCAGCAGCAGCGCCGCCGCCAGCCAGCTCTGCGTCGCCACCGCCACCAGCACGATCACCGGCCCGGCCAGCGCCATCCGCTGCCCCGGTACCCAGCGCGCGGCATAGCCGGCCAGCTTCCCTGTACGGTCGATCACCTGTGACGTGCGCATGCCCGCCCCGGCGCCTTCCAGCATCCCGGTGCCGCGGACCTTCAGTGTCTCGAATATCTCGCCGCGCGCTGCTGCCACAATCACCAGCCCTGCGCGAGCCGCCGCGCCGTCATGCAACCATCCGGCCAGCGCGCGCACCAGGGCGCACCCTGCGGCCAGAAGCAGCAGTCCCCCGGCCGGCACGCGGTTGGACAAATTGTCCACCCCGTAGCCGATGCCGAACGCAATCCCCACCCAGGCCAGAAGCCCGATCATCTGCAGCAGGAATGCCTGCCCCGACGCCGCTTTTGCCGCGCCGCTCCAGCGCTTTAGCCGCGCTCCTTTCTGCAGTTCTGACGATGCCATGTACGTAATTCTACTGTGGACGCTCCAAGTGACGCATGCGACTTATCGCGGCGTGACTTCACCCACGGATTACTTTAGAGATTCGTGAAATACGCAGCATGACGCTGCACAACAACGGAGCTGGGAAATGCCCGATCTCCTCGTAGCGGACCTGTCACGCTGGCAGTTCGCCCTCACCGCAATGTACCACTTCCTCTTCGTGCCGCTCACCCTCGGCCTCTCGATGATCCTGGTGATCATGGAAGGCGCGTATGTGATGACCGGCAAGGAAGTCTGGAAGCGCATCACCAAATTCTGGGGAACGCTGTTCGGCATCAATTTCGTGCTCGGCGTCGCCACCGGCATCACGATGGAGTTCCAGTTCGGCATGAACTGGTCCTACTATTCCCATTATGTCGGCGACATTTTCGGCGCGCCTCTCGCCATCGAAGGCCTGATGGCCTTCTTTCTGGAGGCCACGCTTGTCGGCCTCATGTTCTTCGGCTGGGACAAGCTCTCCCGCCCGGTTCACTGGCTCGTCACTTTCCTCGTGGCGCTGGGCTCGAACCTCTCGGCGCTCTGGATTCTCGTCGCCAATGGCTGGATGCAGAACCCCGTCGGCTCGGAGTTCAATCCCGAGACGATGCGGATGGAAATCACCAACTTCATGGAAGTGATCTTCAACCCCGTCGCCCAGGCCAAATTCGTCCACACCGTCAGCGCCGGCTATGTCACTGCCTCGGTCTTCGTACTCGGCGTTTCGGCCTGGTATGTGCTGAAGGGGCGCCATCTTGGCCTCGCCAAGCGCTCCATGGCAGTCGCCGCCAGCTTCGGTCTTCTCTCTGCCTTCTCGGTCGTCGTCCTCGGCGATGAAAGCGGCTACGCGCTCACCGATAACCAGAAGATGAAGCTCGCCGCGCTCGAAGCCATGTGGCACACGGAGGAAGCGCCCGCGCCGCTGACGCTGATCGGCATTCCGGACCAGAGAACCCACGAAACCCACTTCGAAGTGAAGTTCCCGTGGATCCTCGGCCTGATCTCCACCCGCTCGCTCGACGGTGAAGTCGAAGGCATCCTGCCGCTCGTCGCTATCGCCGAAAGCCGCATCGAGAATGGTCTCCACGCCTATGAAGCCGTGCAGCGCCTCAACGACAATCCGGAGGATGTCGCTGCCCGCGAAACCTTCGAGCAGACCAAGCAGGATCTCGGCTACGCCCTCCTCCTGCTGCGCTATGTCGATGATCCGCTGACGGCAGACAAGGAAACAATCACCAAGGCCTCCTTCGACACGGTGCCGAATGTGATGATGGCCTTTTTCTCCTTCCGTATCATGGCGGGGCTGGGCTTTCTCTTCATTGGCATCTTTGCGCTCGCCTTCTTCTTCATCAGCATGAAACGCAAGGTGCCCAAATGGTTCCTGCGGGTGGCGATCCTGGCGATCCCGCTGCCCTGGATCGCGGCAGAACTCGGCTGGGTCCTGGCCGAAGTCGGCCGCCAGCCCTGGGTAATCGACGGCGTGCTGCCCACCTTCCTGGGGGTCTCCAGCCTGTCGGCCTCGCAGGTCATCATGACGATGGTCGGCTTCACCCTCCTCTACGGCACACTCGCCGTGATCGAGATCAGCCTCATGCTTCGCGCCATCAAGGCCGGGCCTGGCGGGCGCATCCTCCCCGAGGGTGTGACCAGCGAAGGCCCCACCGGCGGGCGCTCTGTCCAGTTCGACGTCTGAGGGAGAACAACAATGGATATCCCACTCGACTATGCCACTCTGAAAGTCATCTGGTGGGCGCTCGTCGGCATCCTCCTGATCGGCTACGCCCTGACCGACGGGTACGACCTCGGCGTCGCCACCCTGCTGCCCTTCGTCGGCAAGACGGATGCGGAACGCCGCCTCGTGATCAACTCCATCGGCCCGATGTGGGAAGGTCACCAGGTCTGGCTGATCACCGGCGGCGGCGCGCTCTTCGCCGCCTGGCCATTTGTCTATGCGGTCAGCTTCTCGGGCTTTTACCTGGCGATGTTTGTGGTGCTTGCCGCGCTCATCCTGCGTCCGGTCGGCTTCAAATACCGCTCCAAACGTGCCGGCAAAGCTTGGCGGCGCAACTGGGACTGGGCCCTCTTCATCGGCGGTTTCGTCCCGGCGCTGATCTTCGGCGTGGCCCTCGGAAACGTGCTGCAGGGCGTCCCCTTCGACATCGACCGCACCATGCGCGCCACTTATGACGGCGGCCTCTTCGGCCTGCTCAACCCCTTCGCCCTGCTGGCAGGTCTCGCCTCTGTCGCCATGCTGGTGGTTCACGGCGCGTCCTGGCTCGTGGTGAAGCTCGAGCATGGCCCGGTGATGGACCGCGCGGTGAAATATGGCCGCATCGCCGCCCTCGCCGTCATTGTCTTCTATGCGCTCGCCGGCATCTGGCTGTGGCAGTCGGGCATGGGCTACCGCATCGTGTCGGATATCGATCCCCACGGCCAGG
The DNA here is from genome assembly GCF_050269995.1 of Hyphomonas sp. NPDC076881. Classification (NCBI taxonomy): domain Bacteria; kingdom Pseudomonadati; phylum Pseudomonadota; class Alphaproteobacteria; order Hyphomonadales; family Hyphomonadaceae; genus Hyphomonas; species Hyphomonas sp. NPDC076881. The sequence goes on from NZ_JBNNJJ010000001.1 coordinate 43,940, forward strand.
CAAACCCGCTGCGCAAGGAAGTCCTCGTTGAGGCAGGCGCCTGGATGGGCAATTACGGAAGGTATCCCTTCCTCATTCTCGCCCCGCTCGCGGGCTTTGGCGGCAGCCTGCTCGCCTTCTGGGCGCTGGGCCGGAAGTCGCCGCTGGCGATGGCGGGCTCGGGCCTCGCCGCCACCGGCATCATTGCCTCGGTCGGTGCCTCGATGTTCCCGTTCATCCTGCCCAGCAGCGTCAATCCCACTGCCAGCCTGACCGTTTGGGACAGCTCATCGAGCCATGTCACGCTGTTCATCATGCTGATCGCCACGGTTATCTTCCTGCCCATCGTGCTGGCTTACACGGCCTGGGTCTTCAAGGTGCTCTGGGGCCGGCTGACGATCGAGGAAGCCACCAGCGAAGGCAAATACTGAGGAGTTTGAACAATGTGGTATTTCACCTGGATTCTCGGCCTCGGCTTCGCGCTGACCTTCGGCATCCTCAACGCGCTCTGGAACGAATTCTCCATGAGTGAGGCGGGCGAAAACGATCTGGAAATCGACCGCTGACGGAAATTTCCGTGGATAGGCGCCCCGCCTATCCACGGGGCTTCTGCCTGCTGCCATCGGGGATCTGGCGGCAAATCACATGCCCTTATCCGCCTGCCTTCAGTAGCGGGCAGACTTTGCGGCATGATCACCAGCCGCCCTTCCTCTGCGCCCCGGCGCCCCCGCACACCCGGTAAGGCCGTGTGGGTCGCGGCGCGCATGGTGCTCCTTATGCTGATGGCAACGGCGGCCTGGGCGCGGCAGATGGCGCCGGGCAAAGCCCGCAACAGCGTCCTGCGCTTTGCCGCCGTGCGCACGCGCTGGCTGGAACATATCTTCCGCTGCCTGCTGATCGTTCTGCGTGCCCGCCCGGCGGCGCCCAAGCCCGCCCCCTTTGTGGTAAGCCACACGCTGCCCGCTGGCGGCCGCACGCGCCGTCCGCGCCGCGCCTCCAAACAGTTTTCACTCAGCCTCTGGAGCCTCGCCCGGGGCTTTGAGCAGGCCGGCAAGGCCGATCCCCTGCTGGAAGCCTGGAAGGCACGCCAGTCCCGCGCGCGCCCTGTGGCCCGCCCCGTGCCAGCGCTTCCCGGCCCCGCCGCCTGTCCGGTTGATCCTGCGGCCCTGCTCGGCGCGCGCCTCGCCGCGCTCAAGGCCGTGCTGGATGATCCTTATCCCCATGCCGCCCGCATGGCGGCCATTCTGAAGGCCGCCGGCCTCTGCGCGCGCCGCCTCAAACCCATGATCCCGAATGGCGAGATCTGGGCGTTCCTCAATCACACCGCCGCCCGGGCGCCTGCCGGTCCATCCTCCGGCCTGCGCGCCGATACATCCTGACGCCGCAGCGCCACCTCTGAAATCAGTTGCATTTACCGGCCACGCCACTCGCGTGATCCGGGCAAAGCTGCTGGCCGCAGCGCCCTTCCACCTTCCCTCGCGCCACCTCTGGCTAAACTCATAGAGTAGTTGACTGGATTAACCATCACAGCGAAAGGACACTGCCAGAACCAAGGGGCGCGCTGTCTCTGCCGGAACGGCGGAAAAAGAGGCGGCGCGGGTTAGAAAGTCTGGACTGGGAATGAAAGCCAAACAGTTAGCAAATGGCCTGGCGGAAGCACCGCAGGCCACCCAGCCGCAAGCGGCCCGGAAGCCGCGCGAAAAGGGCGCCCTGAAGGTTGCCCGCGAAATCGTCCGCCATATCCATGAGGAGCGTATCGCCGCCGGCCAGAAATACCTCTCGGAGGCCGAGGCGCTGGAGAAATACCGTGTCGCCCGCGGCACACTGCGCGAGGCGCTCCGTTATCTCCAGATCCAGGGCGTTCTGGAAATCCGCACAGGCCCCAATGGCGGCCACTTTGTCGCCTGCCCCCATTGGGAAAGCCTCGCCTCCACGATGGCCCTGCTGCTGCAGTTTTCCGGCGCCACCATCGAGTCGCTGATCGAGGCCCGCATCGCGATCGAGCCGGGCATGGCCGCCCTTGCCGCCCAGCGCGCCACCCCGCAGGACATCGCAGAGATGAATGCCCTGCTCGATGCGCTCAGAGCCAATCTTGGCGACTATGATGCCTATTACGAGCTCTATCTGGAATTCTGGGAGCAGATGACGCTTTCCGCCCGCAACCCGCTGTTCCTGTTCCTGATGCCAGCCTTGCGCCGCATCACCTGGACGACTGGCATCCGCCCAAATGAAGCCCAGCGTGAAGCCGCGCTCGATGGCCTCTGCCTCATCCGGGATGCCATCGCAGCGGGCGATGAAGGGCTCGCCACCCAAACCCTGCGCAGCCTGGAAAGGCGATACCTCACAACGATGCGTACGGAATATCCCCGTGAAATCGCGCGGCCCGTCCTCTGGCACGAGCATCGCTGAACGTTTCAGCGCCAGTTCTTGAGGCGGGATGTCTTGCCGATGCCGGGATTGAGCGAGTTGGTGGGATCAAGGTCGCGGTAAAATTCCGCCAGCGCGGGCTTGGCCTCATAGAGATGCCCCACATTATGTTCCGCCGGGCATTCAGCCCCGCGCGCCTCATAATGGCGCAGCATCCCGCGCTTGAAGGCTTCGGCATCTGCGCCCTTCTTCAGGATGAAATCCTGATGAAACACATGGCAGAAATAATGGCCGTATACGAGGGTGCGGTCCACCATCTCTCGAAGGTGATCGGGCAACACATACCACCACACCTTGTCGTTCCGGCGCAGCGCCACGTCGAGCGCCACCAGTCCGCCAGCGGAGTTTCCGCGCAGCAGAGCATACCGGATGGCCGCGCCCGCCGCCACGAAGCGGTGCAGGAAAACCTTCCGCCCCTCGCGCGGGCTGCATTCATTCGCCTCGCCCTTTTCCGGCGGCAGTCTGTCGGCCAGAAGCGCGCGAATGGCATTCACCTGCTCCCCATCCACCCTGACCAGAAGATGATGCTCATAGCGCGCGCCCATCTGGCGGAACCGGTCCGGCAGATGCTGCGGCGCCAGCCGGCTCAGCCATTGCAGCGCCCGGTCGCTGACATGCAATCCGCCAAACCCCATTCGTTCTGCCAAGCCGTCAACCGCCGCCTTCAGCCGGAAAAGCATCGGCAAACGGTCAACGCCCAGCATCCGCACCGCCAGGAAGGTATCCTTCCCATAGAGCTCCGCCATCTGGAACATATCCCGGTGCATGTATTCCGCCGCAATCGGCACCAGCGCCGTATCCTTCAGCATCCGCCGGCGAATGTCGGCCAACACCGTCGGATCGTCCGTTGCCAGATGGAACACCCGGCAGTCCACCGGCTTGGGGAAAGTATCCAGCCGCACAGCAAACACGACAACCCGGCCCGCACTTCCGCTCACGCCCTTGAGGAAACGCGGATCGGCATTGTACCGCGCAGGCGTGGCCGCATCCACTTCGCGCACATGGTCCACATAAGCCTTTGCCGAACAGGCACGCTCATGCATGTCACTCAGCACACGCGCAAAGTTCCCGCGCTCCAGATTCTCAAGCTGTTTCTCCGGGTCCCGGCCCAGTTCGATGCCGAGTTCGTTGACCAGCCGCAGGTCACCTGTCTCGTCGACCCGCGCATAGATTGCCGCCTCGGTATAGGCAGGCCCCCGCCGCACCAGCGCGCCGCCAGAGCTGTTGCAGACCCCGCCCTGCACCGATGCGCCCAGGCAGGATGATCCGATCTCGGAATGCGGCTCCCGGTTCAGCGGCCTTAGTTCCCGCTCCAGTTCGAACAGCGTCGCGCCCGGAAGGCAGACAACCTGCGCCCCGGCATTCAGCATGTGGATGCCCTTCAGCCGCATCGTGTTGATCACCACCACGCCGCGGTCATATACGCCATCGGGGGTAGAGCCGCCCGTCAGCCCGGTATTGGCGGCCTGCATGATGATGATCCGCCCCGCCCGCACACAGGCCCGCGCCGTCCGCCAGAGATCGACCAAGGATCCAGGCAGCACAACCGCAAGCGCCCGCCCCTCTCCGTGCCGGTATCCCATCACAAACCGCCGCATGCCGCGTGCGCCGGTATACACATGCCCGGCGCCGGCAATCGTCTTCAGGTCTCGAATCAGGGCGGCATCTGAAATCATGCCGATTTGGTATCATCAATAATTGTATAGGCATCCACGAGACTGCAAAACTGCAAGTACAATGGCGCCGGATCAGCAGAATTCCCCAGAAAAACAACAGGCACCCGCAATGTGCGGGTGCCTGCCGGGAATTCGGGAATGATGATGCTGGAGAAAGCGAAGCGCTTTCCAGCCTCCTTCAGAAGCTCAGATTGACGCTCACCCAGAAGCTGCGGGCCTTGTCCTTGTTGTTATAGTCGTCCTCGGTCGAGAGGGCCCAGCTGCCATCGCCATTGTCGGTGAAGCTGTACTGGTAGGAGGTGAAATCCTCGTCCAGCAGATTGTTGACGCGCCCGCTTACCGTAACGCGATCATTCAGACGGTACTGCGCGCCCAGATTATAGACGACATAATCCTTGTAGTAGAGATGCTCGCCGGTAACGCTGCTGACGCCACGAAACCGTTTGGACCGCAACTCCGAGGAAAGCTGTGTACTGAACTTGTCGGTGACGCTCCAGTCCAGCGTGGCGTTGGCCATATGCTTGGCCGTGTTGGTCAGCGGTTGGCCGGCATTGGCCCCGCTTTTCTGTTCGCTGTCGGTATAGGTGTAGTTGCCGCGAAGGCTCAGGCTGTCGAGGATCATGTAACGGCCGGCAATCTCCGCGCCTTCGATCACCACCTTGTCGATGTTCACCGTCTTGCTGCTGTTGGCATAGCCGAGATCGGCATAGTCGCCCGTGCTGACACAGCTGAGCGCAAGGCTGCCACCGCAGGGCTGGGACGCGATCTTGTCCTCGAACTCATTGCGGAAGATCGTTGCGTTGAAATTGTGACCGCCTGAATGCTGCCAGTAGACAGCCAGTTCGGTGCTGGTGCTGGTTTCCGGCTTGAGGTCCGGGTTGCCGAATTGCGGCGAAGTGCCCTGGCCGCCAAAGCCGACCACGCCGGCATAAAGCTGCGTCGTTTTCGGCGTTTTGAAACCGGTGCTGACACCGCCCTTCACCGTCAGGCTTGGGGAGGCGGTATAAACGCCATAGAGGCGCGGGCTGACTTGATCGCCGAACACCTCATGATCGTCATAACGCAGGCCGCCCGTGATCGCGAAGGGCGCAATCGGCGTCCAGGTGTCTTCAACGAAGAGCGAATACATATTGTGCTCCTGAACGGCGCCCGCGCGGCCCTGCTCAAGGCCGAACACGCCGTCCGTCAACTCGCCCCGGATGACTTGAGTGCCGACGACGACAATATGCTCCCCTGCGTACTGGAACGGCATGTCGAGCTTGGCATCCAGTGTATATTGCGAGCTTTCCAGCGTCCGCTTCGGGCGCGGCAGGTTGGCAAGAAGCGCCGTATATTGATCTGCCGTCAGATTGGCCTGCATGAAAGCGAGTTTGGCTTCTTCAGACTGATTGTTCCAAGCGTTGACATTGGCAAAGCCGGTGCCCGCGGTCGGGCAGAAACCATTGGCATTCACCGTGCCGCCAGCATTGGCGCAGGCCACGTTCCACAGGCCCTGCAGCGCCTGGCGCTCATCCACGCTGAAAGGCAGTGTACGGCCATTATTGTCCGTTTCGATATAGGCGAGCGAAACTAAACTCTTGCCGAAGCCCCAGCTGCCATTGTGCGTCAGAGACCAGCTGTCGCGCGTAAACTCCTGCGTTTCGGAGTAGCCCGCGCGCGGCTCAATCCGGCCAGTGCTGCCGATGCGGAGCATGGCGCCGTAATCATCCACAGTGCCGAGCGGGTATTCGAGAGCGCCCGAAGAAGTCACGGTTGGCGTATTGTCATAGTCTTGCTTGGAGCCGTCAAAGTCAAAGCTGAGGGTCTGGTTTTCAGCGATCAGCCAGTCGAGCGTGAAGCCATAGCTGATATTGGTATTGTCCACAGTCTTGCCGCCGCCGCCGAAGCCGAGGGATCGGGTCTGAACCACTCCGGCGGGGTCGGTCACGGGCGCGTATTCCGGATTGGAGGCTTCCCGGTTATACCAGCTGCCCCGGCCGCTGAGGTTGAGCTTGCCCGGAACCAAGGGGCCGGAGACGAAGAGATCAGCGGTCGTGTCGTCGCCAAAATCGTCATTCTCCTGGAAGGTGCGGCCAAGGGTGGCCGATCCGCTCCAGCGGTCGAGCGTTTTCTTGGTGATGATGTTGATCACCCCGCCGAGAGCATCAGATCCATAGAGCGTGGACGCCGGACCGCGGATCACTTCGATCCGCTCAATCGTGTCGAGGGGCGGGATATGATTGAACTGGTTCCCGCTAAAGCTGTTTGGATAAATATCGCCATGATTGTTCTGGCGTTTGCCGTCAATCAGGATCAGGGTGTAGTCAGATCCCATACCCCGCATACTGATGGTTTTTTGTCCGGTCTTGTCGGCGGTTTCGCCAACATCCACCCCTTCCAGATCGCGGACGGCGTCGATCAGCGTCATGTAGGGGCGTTCCTTGAGCTCCTCTTCGGTGACGATGCTGATGCTGGCGGGAGCATCGACGAGCTTCTGTTCGAAGCCGGTAGCGGTAACGACGATTTCATTGAGGCGCATCAGGCGTTCGGCGCCTGCGTCGTCCTCGCCGGTCGCAGCTTCTGATTGAGCAATGGCAGTCTGGCCAGAGAGAACGGCGGCGAGGATAGCGCCGCTGAGAACGGCTTTCCGGGCGAGATAGATTTTCATGGCAGACCCCTGCAATTGAGAATTAATCTCAATCTCCCTATAGGGGTGAGGCCGGAGACTCAAGTTTTAATGACTATCATTCGCAATTATTAAGTCAAATGTTTTCAATGTTTTATGGAATATTTTCCGAATTCATGGATCTTTGTCCATTTTGACGCAGGCTGATTGGCACCCGGAAAGCAGTTAGCCGCCCCTTGAAAGGCGCCTCGCCTCTTCAGTCCTGCCAGCGTGCAAGACGGGCTGAAGCGCGTGCGGGGGCGTCGCGGTATTGAGCGAGAACGGCGAGGCCGAGACGGTCTGCCAGGGCAAGGGCGGCCGCATCGCCCATGGCGAAGAGGGCCGTGGCCCAGGCATCTGCCAGAGCGCAGGTTTTGTCGATCACGGAGAGGCTGGCGAGGTCACCGAACCGGCACGCCCGGGACACGGCCGGGACAATATGGGACAGCTTGTGACAATCCCGGACAATCTGCTGGCGATAATCGCCAGACGTGGCCACGCCATGGCCGACCAGAGCGAGCCGCCAGGGCGCCTCCACCGGTGACGGGTTTTCCAGATCGACCCACCAGGGAGAGCGGTCCGGCTTGACGCCCCGGCCCACAAACTCGCCGCCGATCTCGACAAGGTATTGGGTGATGCCGAAGCGCTCCAGCGTGGCGGCCATCTGGTCGACGGCATATCCTTTGGCAACGGCGTTGAGATCGAGCGTCACGCCGCCCGGCTGGTAGAGGCGGGCAGGCTCCGGCAAGAGCTGATCCCAGATGGCGGGGCCATGCGCCCTGCCCTCTTCCCCGGCGCCGATGCCGGCGGGCCCAAAGCCCCGGCGCATCACTTCGCCGCCCAGGCAGGGATCGAGCGCGCCGCCGCTGGCCCGCGCAACGTCCAGCGCAATGACCATGACCTCCGCAAACGGAACGTCGATGGCGAGGCTTTCACCGGGCGCGAGGCGATTGTAGCGGGAGATGAGAGAGGACGGCTCCCATGGGCTCATCGAAGCGATCATGCTGGCAAAGCCGGCCTCAAGCGCGGCCCTGACGGTTTCTTCCGGCAGGCCCGGCGCGGAGCACCAGCTGGCCGACCAGTTCGTGCCCATCGTCTGGCCCTGAAGGCGCAGGCCCATAAATGCATCCGGCCGCGGCGTAATATCGCCGCGGCCGAAATCGTCTGGGATCAGGAGGCGAACCTCACTCAAAGAGGCAGAGCCTCGAAGGTGAAGACGTAGCTGGAGCGGACCTGGATTTCCTTGCCGTTCAGCATGCCCTTGCTTTCGCTGTCGGTGCTGAGCCAGTAGGCACCCGCTTCTTCCGGCGTGAATTTGATCGTGCCGGTGGCGTCGGTGGTGAGTTTGAGGCCGTCCTCGGAATTGCGGTAACGGTCACTCCCCCGGATGATGTCGACCTCGATGCCCGCAGCCGGCTTGCCATCCATAACCAGCTGGAAAGTCACTTCCTCGCCGGCGAACACATCGTTGGGGTGGGTGACCGGCTTCAGTTCAAGGCCGGTGCCTTCGGTGGCGAAAACTGTGGTGGTGGGTGAGCCGAGGGTCACGAAGGTTTCGATGCGGCGCACATTGCCGGACACCTGAACACCGGGCTTGGCTTCGATGCCTTCGGATTTCAGCGTCTCGGCATTGCCGCGCCAGCGCTTGCGCTCGCCGCCCTCTTCCCAGCTGGCCATGTAGCCGGCGCCGCCGGAGGAGATACGGTAGGTGCCTTCCTTTTCCAGCGCCACATCGAACACCGAGCGGTATTTGCCCGATGCCTTGTTCTGCGCTTCCACCGCTTTGCCATCCGGGCCGATCACGGTGACCGTATCGAGGTTCATCGCGTGGTGGTTGGGATAGAAGAGGTTGTTGGAGATGGCGCCATCCACCGTAACCCACTGGTTCTCGCCGGAGAGCGTGAAGGACGACGGCAGCATCCAGGCGCGGTGGGCGCTGGCAGAGCCGGCAATGGTGAGTGCCAAGGCGGCAACGGCGCAGGCTTTGAGAAAGGTCGGTTTCATTTCGTGACTCCCATGATGATGTTGCCCGGCTGGGCGCTATTTGCCCGCAAGGCGGAGGGTAACTTTACCGAGTTCGCGCTCGCCCGTGGCAGTCTGGGCAGCGCCTTTCAGCGGCCAGGTGAACGGCACGCTGACGAGTTCACGGCCACCGACTTCGCGAGCGGCCTCCACGACAAGCTGGTAGTTTCCGGGTTTCAGCTCTCCGAAGGGGCCTTTGTCCGTTGGCAGAACGATTTCGTGGGTGCCTGGCGCCTTGGTGGGGCCGGACACGCCGTCGATCGGCATGGAAAGCTCGCGGCCCGTGCGGCGCCACCACTGGCGGATGTCCTTCAGCCAGGTTTCTCCCTTGCCCTCACCGGTTTCGCCGGCCTGATACCAGACCGCGATATTGGAGACGACGGAGTGATCGGGATTGGCAATCCAGATGGCGACATAGGGGCGGTGATATTCGGCCACATCAAGGCGGGGAATGCCGACTTCGATGGAGACATCCTCCGCCATCGCCTGCCCCGTGAGCAGGGAAAGACCGGCAATTGTCAGAACTGCACGCATACAGAGCACCTCATATGTGAAGGAAGAAGAGAAGGATGACGACGGGAATGGCGAGCCCGCCCAGAACGAGCGGCCATGTGGACCCGCGCCGCTGGGAATGGATCTGGAGAAGCCAGAGGCCCGTCATGCAGAAAACGATACAGGCGGCGGCAAAGACATCGAGGAACAGCGACCAGATGGCCCCGGCACTGCGCCCCTTGTGCAGGTCGTTCAGATAGGAGATCGGACCGCGGGAGGTGACTTCGTAGAGCACGTCGCCGGTTTCCCGGTCGATGCTGAGCCAGGCATCACCGCCGGGGCGCGGCAGGCTGACATAGACATCTATATCGGTCCATTCGCCCTTCTTGCCGGAGAGATCGGCGCCGATCTGGCGGCGGATTTCGGCGGCGGCCTCACCAGGCACGGCAGCGCCGTCCGCGATTTCGATCTCAGGTAAAAGCGCAGCGAGGGCCGCCTCGGAGAGGACCATTTCCATCTCCTCCACCTTCGGTTTGGCGGGGATCTGGTGGGCATGGTTGAGGGTGATGCCGGTGAGCGCAAACAGCAACATGCCGATGAGGCAGATGGCGCCCGACATCCAGTGCCAGGTGCGCGCCTGCCGCTTCCAGAATGCATAGGTGGACCACTTCTCCAGATGGCGGAGAGGCGATTTGCTCCAGGCGGAGGAAGAGCGTGCGGCGGCAAAAATCTGTTTCAATGCGAAAGGCCCGAACCCTTGGTGATCCGAGACAGCCACTGCCCGAGTTTATGCGCAATTGCAAGTCATTCTCATGTGCAAAATTGCATTTGTGCAAGGTGTCGCAGGAGATTTTAAGGGATCGCCACCCCGCCCGTTCAGGCATCCGTCCAGCCCGCACCTTCCGGTCGCGGAGTTGGCGGTCAGTAGCCGCCGCCCACCGCGACATAGAGGTTGATGGCCGCTGTCAGACGATCGAGCCGGCCGAGGACATAGGTGTTGGCTGCATCGAAATAGTTCTGCTGAGCGTTCAGGAGGCTGGTGAGATCGCCTGTGCCTGCCTGATACTGGATTTCAGCAGCCCGCAACGCTTCCTGGGCCGCATCCCGGGCGATGAGAAGCTGTTCCTCCCGCGCGGCATTGGCATCAATCGCCTTGAGGCTGACATCGACATCGCGCAGCGCGTTGAGGATCGACTGGCGATAAGCAGCGATCTGACCTTCGCGGCGGGCCTGCGCGCTTTCAAGCTGGGCATCAAGGCGGCCGCCGGAGAAGATCGTCTGCGCGACGGAGGCCGACAGCGAACCGATAAGATTGGTGCCGCCGGTCAGCGCGGTGGAGAGCCCTGCCCCGAGATCGATACTGGGAAAGAAGGCCGCGCGGGCGGCGTCAATGTCGGCATTGGCGGCGCGCAGGCTGGCTTCGGCCTGCATCAGATCTGGCCGGCGCAGCAGCAGGTCTGACGGCATGCCCGGATCGGCCGTGGGCAAATCAATGGCCAGCACATCGGCCTGCGGCGCAGTATAGCCCTGCGGCACGCGGCCGAGGAGGATGGCAAGGGCAGTTTCCTGGCTGGTGATCTGGGATTCAAGCTGCGGGATGCGCGCGCGGGCATTGGCCAGCTGGGCCGACTGGCTGGACACATCAAAGCCGGAGATCGTGCCGGCCTCGTACCGCACCCGGACGATCTCGAAGATGCGTTCGGAGATTTCGAGGTTGCGCCGGGCGACGGCGAGCTGTTCGCGGGCAGACAGCAGGTTAAACCAACCGGCGGCGACATCTGACTGTACCGTCAATTCCAGAGAGCGCTGGGAGAAGATGGCGGCATCAAGGTTGGCCAGCGCGGCATTGCGGCTGGCGGCATTGGCCCCGAACAGGTCGAGCTGGTAGCTGGCCGAGAGGCGGGCGCTGGCGTCCACATCATCGAGGCCTGCCTCGGTGTCGCTGCTGGAGGAGAGACTGCCGCTGGCCTGCGGGAGGAAGGCGGCGTTGGCCGTCTTCAGCGATGCGCGGGAGGCATCGACATTCGCCAGGCCCTGGGCCAGCGAATTGTTGGCCGCGAGCGCCTCGGTGATGAGGGCGTCGAGATCAGCGGAGTTGAAGCCTGCCCACCAGGCTTGCTCGGGCGCGCTGAGGGCGGCGATTTCGGCGGCATAGTCATAGCCATCGGGCAAGGTAATGCCGGCATCCGTGGCGGTTTCCCGCTGGATGGGGTTGATGCTGGCGCAGCCTGCCAGGGTGAGCGCGGAGGCGGAGATGAGCAGTGTACGGATCATGAAACTACTCCGAAGCGAGCGCGGCGACGGGGTCGAGGCGCGATGCCTTGCGGGCTGGCAGGAGGCCGAAGACAAGGCCGGTGCCGAGCGCCGAGCTGAAGGCGAGGATGGCAGGAAGCGGGGTGACGGCGACGCTCATGCCGGACTGGGCCAGGATGAAGACAATGCCGAAGCCGATGGCGACGCCAGCGATGCCGCCGAGGCCGCCGACGACGAGAGATTCCACGATGAACTGGGTGAGGATGTCTGACCGCCGCGCGCCGGTGGCCATGCGCACGCCGATCTCACGGGTGCGTTCGGACACGCTGACCAGCATGATGTTCATCACACCGATGCCCCCGACCAGAAGAGAGATGGCCGCGACAGAGCCGAGCAGGATGGAGAAGGAGTTCTGCGTTTCCTCGACCGAAGCGAGGATGGAGGCGGTGTTGCGGATCTGGAAATCTTCCGTGCCGTGACGGGCAAGCAGGAGCGCCTGCGCTTCGGCTTCCGTTTCGGCGATGCGCTTCGTATCATCCACGGCAATGGTGATCGAGGAGAGGTAACTCTGACCGAAAAGGCGCATCATGCCTGTGGTGATGGGGATCAGGGCGATATCATCCTGATCCTGGCCCCAGGAGGAGGCGCCTTTGGATTCGAGGATGCCGGCAACTTCGAACGGCGCGCCGCTGAGAAACACATATTGGCCAACGGCGCTCTCGATGTCATCGAAGAGGTTGCCGGCGGTGGTGGTGCCGAGGACGACAACGCCCATGCGGCGGTCAACATCTTCCTTCTCGAAGAAGGTGCCATAGAGCATGTCGCGGTTCTGGGCGATGGGCCAACTTTCCGAAACGCCCTCAATGGAGCTGGAATAGTCCTTTCCCCCATTGCGGAGGGTGGCGCTGCTGGAGCGCGAGGGCACAGTGGCGAGGATGTTGTCGAGTTCGCCGAGGGCCTGGGCGTCTTCCAGTGTCAGCGTGGCGATCGCCCCGCCCCGCATCCGCGTGCCGGGGGCGCCGGGTCGGACGAAGAGAAGATTTGGCCCCATGGACTCAAACCGCGCCATCACGTCTGCGCGGCTACCCTCCCCGATGGCCAGCATGGCGACCACGGCCGAAACACCGATCACCACGCCAAGCAGCGTGAGCGCGGTGCGGAAGAGATTGGCCCGCAATGAGCGGAACGCCATCTTGACCGACTCCACCACCTGGGCGAGCGGCGACGGACCTTTGCGGTCATAGCGATACTGGGGCGCTTCTTCGGCAACTGCCTGGTGGTTGCCGGTGTCGGAGACGATCTTGCCATCGCGGATTTCGATCACGCGCTTGGCGCGGGCGGCGACATTTTGATCGTGGGTGATCAGGATAATGGTGCGGCCGGAGGCGTGGAGGTCTTCGAGCAGATTCAGCAGATCATTACTGGAGCCGGAATCGAGGGCGCCTGTAGGCTCGTCCGCGAGGATCACTTCAGCATCATTGACCAGCGCGCGGGCGACGGCGACGCGCTGCTGCTGGCCCCCGGAAAGCTGGCCGGGTTTGTGGTGGATCCGGTCACCGAGGCCGAGCTTGGCGAGGAGACCTGCAGCCTTCTCCCGGCGCTCAGAGAGCTTGAGCCCTGCATAGACGGCGGGGATTTCCACATTCTCCGATGCAGTGACGCTGGCGAGCAGATTGTAGCGCTGGAAGATGAAGCCGAAAGTCTGGCGGCGCAGGGCCGCGAGACGATCCGGATCAAGATCAGAGACATTCTGCCCACGGATTGAATAAACGCCGGTGGTCGGCCGGTCGAGACAGCCGAGCATGTTCATCAGCGTCGATTTGCCGGAGCCGGATTGGCCGACGATGGCGACGAACTCGCCTGTCTCTATGGTCAGCGACACGCCGTCCAATGCGCGGACTTCGGTATCACCGGACCCGTAATAGCGGGTCACATCTTTCAGTTCGATCAGAGGTGGGGTCATGACGATACCTGCTACCTGGCGCTTACATGCGGCCCGGCGGCGGCCCCATCGGCCCCTGTTGCATGCGTTGCTGCGTCTGGGCGGTTGTGGCCGGGGCCTTGGCCGACACCTCTCCGGTAACGACGGTTTGTCCCGGCTCCAGCCCGAAGAGGACTTCTGCCTGGGTGCGCGTCTTCAGGCCGATGAGTACGGGACGCGGACGCGGCGTGCCATCTGCCGCCATGACGAGGACAGTGGCGACCTCGGCATCGGGATAGGCCTTGCGCGCTTCCATGAAGGCGCGGCGCTGGCTGTCATCCTGCGGCGGGCCACCGGCGCGCTCGCTGGCTTCAGCCTGCATCATGCCTCCGCCGGTACGGCCTTCCCCTGCCCCGCCTTCGGCGCGTTCGCGGCCACCTTCACGGTTCTGCCCCTGCGGGCGCTGGCCGCGCTGGGGAGCAGACTGCAACGCGGTTACCGGCACGAGCACGGCATCCTTGACAGAGCCGGTGATGAAGAAGACCTGAGCGGTCATCTCCGGCTTCAGCAGATTGTCCGGATTGGCGATGTCGAGCATCGCCTTGTAGAGGACCACGTCGTTCAGAACTTCCGGCGTGGGGAGGATTTGACGCACCGAGGTTTCCCAGCGGCGGGTGGAATCCCCCAGCGTCGAGAACCAGGCCGCCTGCCCCGGCTTCACGCGCAGGACATCGGCTTCGGACACATCGGTTTCGACCGTCATGATCGTGAGGTCAGCCAGCGTCAGGATGGTAGGTGCGGTCTGGTTGGCGTTGAGTGTCTGGCCTTCCACCGCTTCCAGAGACACGACCGTGCCGGAAATCGGGGCGTAGATATTGGTGAACTCCAGCGTGGCCTGCTGGGCGCGCAGGGTGGAACTCTGGCGCGTGATTTGGGCATTGATGGCCTCGAGCCCGCCGATAGCGATGGTGTATTCGGCCTGGGCATTTTCGAAATCAGCGCGGGCGATGGCATCATTCTCGAACAGCATCTTCGCGCGATCTGCATTGGCCTTTGAAAGCTCCAGGGAGGCCTGCTGCTGCCGGCGGCTGGCCTGCAGTTCCAGAAGCTGGGCCTGGCTGCCTTCCACATTCGTCTCGGCGATGGTGGCATCGATGCGCGCCAGAAGCTGGCCCTGCTCAACAAGATCGCCTGCTTCCACGAGCAGTTCAGTCAGCTGGCCGGACACCTGCGCGCCAACGTCGACGGTGTCCTTCGGGGCGACCTTGCCGGCAGAGGAGATCGACACCTCAATATCACCCCGGGTGACCTCTGCGGTCTGGTACTCGGGGGCTTTCTCACCGCCCCAGATGACCTGCCAGGCCAGCCATGCGGCCAGCACGGCCACAGCGGCAATAATAATCCAGGTCCAGCGGGCTTTCAGCAGATGGGTCTTTGACATGGAGGCTCAGCTTCAAATGATTTCTATGGGCTTGAACGCAGGCCCGGCGGTATTCCGTCGCGCATAACTGCAAGAAGTCTGCTGTTGTGTCGCTAGTGTTCGCGCCATAGCCGATTTCACCTTAGATTTTATTGTCACGAATGCGGGAATTCGTGGCGAACACGCCATAAATGCCTGAATTCCCGCTTCTAGAGGGGGAGATACAGTAAACCGGAGGCTGCCTGAATGCACTGCCACCGCTTGTTTTCAAGCGGTGGCGCTGGATTATTCGGCCGGGCCGCCCCCTGCGGCGGCTGCAGGCTGAACAGGCGCGCTGGCCGGTTCGCGGCGCTGGGACAGGAACCAGCCCACCACCAGCGGCACAAGAATGCCCGGCAGCCCTTCATAGATGCTGTCGTGCCAGCCGAGGCCGAAGCGCCAGAAGAGCGCCACGCTGACCCCCAGCACCAGCATGAAGATCGCCGCTGGCTCCGACACCCGGCGGCGCAGGGCGTAGAGCGTGAGGAGCGGCGCGAAGGCCGAGGCGAGTGTCGACCAGGCGAGGATGACCAGGCTGAAGACACTCTGATTACCCGACAGGGCAAGGCCGAGCGCAATGAGGATGGAGACCGCCGTTGCCGTTTTCAGCATGAAGGCAGTCTCCAGCCGCTTGGGCGCCAGATCGTGCGTGAAGGCGGCCGAGCAGGAAAGGACCAGGGAGTCGGCGGTCGACATTGTAGCCGCAAAGATGCCTGCCAGGATCAGACCAACGAGGACGGGCGGCAACAGTTCGGTTGCCATCATTGGCAGGGCGAGTTCAGGGTCGATGTCGGCAAGATCCGGCAGATAGAGGCGCGAGAGCATGCCGACGCCGGTGGCCAGCAGATAGAAGATCGTGAAGTAGCCATAATACCAGGCCCGCGCCCGGCCCATATTGCGATCATCATCAAGCGCCATGAAGCGGACCATCACATGCGGCTGGCCCACCACGGAGAAGCCGGCAAACAGCCAGCCGACAATGAACAGCGCCATGCCAAGTGCGCCGGGAAAGAGCAGATCATCCGGGAAAGGATCAAGAAAGCCGGGGATCGCGCGCCATAGCTCCATCGCCCCGCTGACCCCGCCTACGCCTGCGAAGGCGGCAATGAGCAGCAGCGTCATGGCCGCCATCATGGTGATTGATTGAGCGCCATCGGTCCAGATCGACGCGCGGATGCCCCCGACGATGGAGTAAATCAGGACCATGGTGGCGACCATCACCGCGCCCGTCCATGGGTTGATGCCGAGCACACCTTCGAGCGCCTTGCCGCCCGCCGAAATCTGCGCGGCAGCATAGGCAATCAGGAAGATGACCATGATGACAGCGGCAATCTTCTGCCAGACACCGAACTTTTCCCCATACCAGCGGGCGATCACCGCGGCGAAAGACGCCTCGCCGGTCCGGGCGGTGGCCTGGCGCAGGCGGCGGTGAATGAAGCTGGAGCCGATGAAATCCCCCACGATCCAGCCGAACATCAGCCAGATGGCGGCAAGGCCGGTCTGGTAGGTGAACCCGATGACCCCAATGAACATGTATCCGGAATTGTTGGTGGCGACTGCGGAGAGCCCGGCAAGCCAGGGGGCGACGCTGCTGCTGGCGAGGTAATAGTCCTTGCGCTTGCCGGTTGCCTTTCGCCCTGAGGCCAGACCGATTGCCACGAAGGAGAGCAGTATAAGGACGAAGCTGATGGCGGTGATCATGAGGTGGCCTCCTGTGGGCCGGAGGTGGGCCCGGAAAACAGGTCCGGTTGCTCAGGCTCGCCACGCGGATCGATCTCCGCGATGGCAAGGCTGGTGGCCGGGGATACGGAAAATGGTTCGCGCGCCTGCGTGGGCACAGGCGGCGAAACGGCGGCACGGGAGAGGCAAGCGATGGCCAGGCCCGCAAGCGCAAGGCCGGCAAACAGGAAGAGGCCGCCCCCGCCCGGAATGACCTGGAGAAAGCCACCGGCAATCAGCGGGCCGATAACAGACCCGATACCCCAGACGACGAGGATGCCTGCCATCATCGACGTGATTTCCTCCGGGGCCGCACGATCTGCCGCATTGGCCACGGCGACGGCGTAGTAGCTGAGCGATCCGGCGCCGAAGATGGCAGCGAGGAGGAGCGTGAGAGGGGGAATGTTGATGGCTGCGGTGATGAAGAGGAAGATAGCCGCAACGGCCCCGATACCGGCGGCTACAGCAATGACGATGCGGCGGTCGAACCTGTCGGACACAAGGCCGATGGGCCAGAGACCAATCATGGCGCCGGCAAGGATCGCGCCGTTAAGCTGCGCGGAGAAGGCGGCGGCATCTTCAGGCCGGATGGCAGCGGCGAAGACGGGGTAAAGCTGGGCAACGGAATTATTGACGGCGCCCGCACAGAAGGCCGCGAAAACGGACGCTGGCGCGAGGGAGAGCAATCGTCTGGGCCCGAATGGTTTGGCGGCGACGAGTTCGGGCTGGCTACGATTGGTCGCCGCGACGGGCAGCAGCGCGGCGATGAACAATCCCGCCACCACCATGAAGGCGCCAAGCCCCGCCAGGGCGGCGGCAACAAGGAAAGGCGCCGCGATGGCGCCGGTCTTGGAGACCATATGGTAGAAGCCAAGAATGGCGCCCCGTTTCTGAGGCGGGGCGGCATTGGCGATCCAGCTTTCGCCCGCCGTGAGCATGCCCGCCGCCCCTGCCCCTGCTAGCGCAAGCAGCAATGACCAGCCGGCAATTTCACGCCCCGCAACCGGCAGGATCAACGCGGTCAGCGCGCAGAGGCCTGCCAGCAGCGTGAATGTGCGGATATGCCCGATGCGGCGGATTTCGTGGGGCGCAATCAGCGTCCCCCCCAGGAAGCCGGCCGAATAGGCCGACGCCACCACGCCGATGCCGGCACCGGCGACGCCTGCTGCAAGCAGTTTCAGCGACATCACCATGGCCAGCGCCGCCATAGCGCCCTGAAGCAGCGTCAGCGCAGCCACCAGAACAAGGATGTTCCGGTAGGCCGCAAAACTGCCGTGTCCCGACAGGACCAGCCCCGGCCTGTCGAGAAGCTGCATCACGCCGCCGGACGCAGCGGCGCGGCCGGCCTGATGGAGGCGCCTGCCCGCTCCACCAGCGTTTCATGCAGGGCACAGATGGCGGTGTCGAAATCCTCCTCCTGGATCACGGCCTGAATATCCGTTTTCCGGGAGACCTGCTGCAGGCCGATGAGCGGCACACCAGCGTCATGCAAGGAGGTAAGCGCCCGCGCGGTGATGCCGGGCACGTTTATATCCGCGCCGATGACGGAAACGATCGCCACGCGGCTGGTCGAGACGGCCGCGCCCGCGAGGCGGGCCTCAATGTCAGCGGCGGCGCGCTTGAGGGCTTTGCGGCTGCCTTCGACATAGTGGGTGATCGTATTGGCATTGGAACATTTCGACACGATACGGATGGAATGGCGCGTGAGCGCTTCCAGCACGGCCGCGTCATAGCCCTTCTCGCCGACCATATCCTGATCGAACACTTCCAGCGCGAACACGCCTTTGAGGCCAGTGACGATTTCCGCCCGTGGCTTTTCCGGCGCATAGTCTGCGCAGATGACCGTGCCGCCATCCTTGGGATCGAAGGTATTCTTCACCCGTAGGGGAATACCCGCCTGGCGCAGGATCTTGGCGGCTTTCGGATGGACTGCTTCCATGCCCATGTTCGAGAGCTGGTCGGCCACATCGAAATTCGTCAGGCCGATCTTGCAGACCTTGTCGCTGCCGACGAGGTTTGGATCGGCGCTGGAGAGGTGGAACTCCTTGTGGATGATCGCTTCATCCGCACCGATCAAGGCAGCCAGGCGGGAGAAGGTTACTTCCGTATACCCCCGGCCAAACTGGCGCACGAGACCATCGCGGCAACTGGCATAGCCAGTAACGATGGGTAGTTCTGTTTCCAGGTCAATCTTGCCGAGCGCGTCCTGCATCCGCTCTTCCATGGTCAGATCGCGCTCGTCCCGCCAGGCGGTGAGATCCACAGCCTTTGCATTCACGCCATGCTTCTGAAGAAGCAGGGCTGTGTTGAACGCCGAATGCGCCTCGCCCAACGAGGAGAGAACTTCCTTCACGGTGGCGAGATTTTCATCCAGCCGGAACTGGCCGTAGGAACAGAGACGGTGCAGATCGATCAGGCAGTTGCGAACATCTTCAATCCGTTCCCGCACGAAATTGTCCGCGATGGCCTGCTCAGGATCGCCGCCAAACATTTCGGCGTTCTTCTCTTCCATGGCTGCGGCCACTGCGCCCAGCGCCTCGGTCCAGGCCCATTTATTGCCGGCGCCGGAGAACAGGCTGAACACGCCCGGCTCTCCGGATTTCTTGTGCTCAAGCAGCCGGTTCGTCATGCCCGAATAGGCCGAGACGACAAAAATGCGGTTATAAAGCTCTGCGCCGTTACGGCCACCGATCAGCACATTTTCCAGCGCGGCCTGCGTATTGGAGATCGACGTGCCGCCGATCTTTTCCACGGTACGTTTCATGTTATCGGCCTCCCACGGGGAATGGCGGCAGGGTCTTCAGTGGGCGGATAGGTTCTTTGACCTGACGGTGGGCCACAAATTCCGGACGCGGCTTTGTTTTGCCGAACGGTTCGCGCAGGCGGTTACTCCAGGCATTGAACACGAAGAAGGCATTGATGCGCTCATAGGGCGTGATGTTACTGTTGGAGCCGTGCATCGTATTGCAATCGAAAACCACGACAGAGCCAGCCTTGGGCGCCGGACCTTCGATACCGCCGAGCTTTGCCAGATGGGCGAGACTATCGCCATCAGGCACACCATATTCCTGCTTCTTCAGGGACTCGCGGTAATGCTCGTCCGGCGTTTCGCCCACGCAGGTTACATAGTTCATATGGCTGCCGGGCATGAACATCGTCGGACCGGAATGGGGGTGATTGTCCGTCAGCATCACCGACATCGAGATCGCCCGCATGCGGGGCATCCCGTCTTCCGTGTGCCAGGTTTCAAAATCGGAATGCCAGTAGAAATCCTTGCCGCGGAAGGCAGGCTTATAATTGATGCGCGACTGATGGATGTAAACCTCATCGCCGAGGATAAACCGGGCGAGACCTGAAAGCCGCTCATCCGCCGCCAGACGTTCGAAGACGTCAGACTGGCGATGCGGCGCGAAGACGGAGCGCACAGCGTCTGCCCCCTCCATTCCGCGCTCACTGATACGGCTTTCGGGGATCAGACCGCCGCGCTCGCGCAGGGCGTTTGCTTCGCGAGTCAGGGCTTTCACCTCTTCAGGCGTAAAGACATTTTCCAGCACGACAAACCCATCGCGCACGAACTGATCAATCAGCTCACGGTCTACCGGTGGCTCCTGCCCCGGCTGACCATGCACCACGGGGTCGCGGCGCTCCAGCCATTCGGGCCGGGGTTTCTGGCGGGAAGGATATAAATCCTGTTCTGTGTCCGTCATCATGGAATATCTCCCTTCAGGCAGAGTTTTCGAGGGCGGCATCGGCAGGATAGGCGCCATCTGCGCCATGCACTTCCTTGCCGGTGACCGGCGGATTGAACACGCACGCCATCATCATCGGCGCGCCCGCGTCAGCCCGCAGGATGTGCTTGTCGTTCTTGTTCAGGGCATACATGACGCCGGGACGAATGGTGTGCGTCTCGCCGGTTGCGATGTCGGTGATCGACCCTGTGCCTTCCATGCAGAACACGCTCTCAAGATGGTTCTTGTAGTGCATGTGCAACTCGGCGCCGGCATGGATGGTGGTGATGTGGAAAGAAAATCCCATGCCATCATCTTTCAGCAGCAGGCGGACGGAAGACCAGCCATCGCTGTCGACACGGCGTTCTGTGAGGATTTCCTTTGCGAGGTCTCGTACAATCATTCTTGTCTCCTTCAGGCTGCGGATTTCTGCTGACGCGCATTCACTGCGCGCACGGCATCCGCGATAATTTTCAGGCCGGCATCGAGTTGCTCATCACTGATGGTGAGGGGCGCCAGCACCTTGACCACCTCATCCCGGCTGCCGCTGGTCTCGATGATGAGGCCATTGGCGAAGCAGGCCGCGCAGATTTCTGCGGCAACTTCGCCGCTCTCCATCTCGATGCCCGACATCATGCCCCGCCCCTTCAGGCGGCCGGCAAACGGCGCGGATACGGCAATCTTTTCCAGCCCTGCGCGCAGACGCGCTGCCTTGCGAGCCGTTTCCTTCTCGAAAGCGTCATCGGCCCAGAAGAGGTCCAGCGCTTTGGCGGCCGTCACGAAGGCGTGGTTGTTGCCCCGGAAGGTGCCGTTATGTTCGCCCGGCTTCCATTGGTCATGCTGTGGGCGGATGAGTGTCAGCGCCATCGGCAAGCCAAGCCCGGAAAGGGATTTGGCCAGCGTCACGATGTCCGGCGTGACGCCTGCCTTCTCGAAACTGAAGAAGCCGCCCGTACGGCCAATCCCGGCCTGGATGTCATCGATGATGAAGAGCGCGCCATGCTTGCGGGCGATCTTCTCGATCTTCCGCAGCCAGGCATCCGAAGCAACATTCAGCCCGCCTTCGCCCTGCACTGTTTCCACAATGATGGCGGCCGGCTTGTCCAGACCCGAAGAGGGGTCCGACAGGCGCCGGTCCAACTGGTCCGCCGTATCGGTGTCATCGCCGAAATAGCCGTCATAGGCTTCGTGCGTTACACCGGTCAGCGGGACGCCCGCCCCGCCGCGCTTGCCGGAATTACCGGTGGCAGCGAGCGCGCCCAGCGTCATGCCATGGAAGCCATTGGTGAAGGCGATCACATTCGTCCGCCCCGTGACTTTCCGTGCCGTCTTCAGCGCTGCCTCAACGGCGTTCGCCCCCGTGGGCCCCGGAAACAGCACGCGATAGTCCATCCCGCGGGGCTTCAGGATGCGGCGCTCGAAAGTTTCTAGGAAGCGGGCCTTGGCACGGGTGTGCATGTCAAGGCCATGGGCCACGCCATCGGCCTTGATATAGTCCAGCAGGGCCCGCTTCAGTTCCGGATGGTTGTGGCCGTAATTCAATGTGGAGCAGCCAGCCAGGAAATCGATATAGCGGGTGCCATCTTCCGCGATCAGTTCGGCGCCGCGCGCAGAGCGGAACACTGCCGGGAACGAGCGGCAATAGCTGCGCACGCGGGACTCGCGGCGTTCAAAGATATTCGAGGGTGCAGATGCATGTTCATAGGCCATTGATGGCTCCTTTTTTTGCTCTGATTTGACAGGGGGCTGACGGATCAGCCCGAAGCCTTCGGCGCCTGGAATGGGCCAATGGTGACGAGAAATTCGGTATCGTGCTGGCCAGCGAAGTGCCGGTGGCGATCAAACCAGGGCTCTTCGCGCAGCGGCGCAGACAGCCAGCCCGCTATGCTGCGGAACAATCCCCAGGAAGCATCATTGGCGCGCGTGATGGAGGTTTCGATCTGCGATACGCCCGCCTGCGCGCGGCGGGAGAGGATGTGCGCAAGCATCCGGCGGGGCAGCCGCTGACCGCGGGCGTCCGCATGCACGGCGACCTGCCAGAGGAAATAGGTGTTCCCCTTACCGGGCGGGCGATGGCCGGAAATCCAGCCCACAACCTTGCCGTTCATTCGCGCCACGGCAGAAGAAGCGGCAAAATGAGTGCACTGGATCAGGTTCGCATAGAGCGAATTGGTGTCGAGTGGCGGACAGGCGGCAATTAGCGCGTTAATTTCGGCCGCATCTTCCGGCACCGGCGATCCGATCTGGATCACGGCACCTGCGGTCTGACTTCGGTCCGGGATGGAATCGGTTCCATCCATTGTGGTGGCCTCATCGGGCATGACGGCTCCCATTGGTCTATTATTTTGTTCGTCAAATTATTATCCTGACGGGAATGTCAACCCCAAGGCCCGTGGTTGGTTGCATTGTTAATGAGCATAATCGCTGGAAATGACAGGGCATCCAGCAGATATTTAGGTATACAAATTATTTGTTGATCAATGGAATTGACTTAGATTGAACCTCATGATCGCTGCAGATGACTCCCTCGAATCGACCCATCCCGCCTCCGAAATGGCGCTGATTTCCCTCCGCCGGATTCTCAAGGCCGTGGAGGCCCAATCACGCTCCCTGGCGCGCGACACCAGCCTCACCCCCTCCCAACTCGTTGTGCTGAAGGAGCTGGCGCAGCGGGATGGCGCGCAGCCGGGCGAACTCGCCCGGGCGGCGGGGCTGAAACAGGCGACGATCTCCATCCTGCTCGACAAGCTTCAGGCACGCGGTCTTGTTCTGCGCAATCGGGGAGACGCCGACCGCCGCACAGTGAGGGTCCAGATCACGCCAGAAGGCCGCCAGGTTCTGAAGGCGGCGCCGGATCTTCTGCAGGCGGAGTTTGGCGCACGGTTTGCGCAGCTGCCCGACTGGGAACAAGCTTACGTCAACGCGGCGCTGACGCGGCTTGTCTCATTGCTTGGCGCCGCAGACATTGACGCCTCCCCCGTTCTGGATGTGGGCCCGGTGACAGATCTGCCCGCCGGCCCGGCCGAGCCGCGCTGACCCGATCACCCTGTCTGTGACAAGTGCGGCCGGCGTCTTCTGCCGCAGTTACTTTCCGCGCAAGCGATCCCGGAAGTCGCGCTTGGCTGTTTCGAGATTGCTGTTGAGCTGGCTGCGCAGGCCTGTTCGCAGGCTCTCCAGTTTGCGGGCCCGGGCTTCGAGCAATTCGGACGACACACCCACGCCTTTCATGGACTCGGTGAGGCTTGGCCCCATCAGGGTAAACCCTTTCGCGTCCTCGATGGCACCGATCGTCCAGAAATCCTCTTCCATGGACCAGGCATCCATCGTTTCGAACGGGATCCAGCAATAGCCCTGCTCTGCCCAACCGGCGCTCCAGCTATTGCGGACGAGATAGGCGCGCTCGGTCATGTCGTAGCCGACGATGAGCATCGCATGGCCCGATGGCGGACGCTGGGGCACCACCTGGTCCGGACGCGGCATACGGCCACTTTTCGCGGCAGCATCGTAGTATTCACCGGGCACGAAGATGCCGAACACGATGGGCAGACCATGCGCCAGAGCGGTGAGCGCAGGGACGCCGCGCGGGGTGCGGGCATATTGGACAGCTTCATAGTTGCGGGCGTTCTGATAGCAGGTCTCAAGAGGCTGAGTGGTGACCATCGACTCATTGAAGGGCCAGAGCGCCGCCTCGCACGCGCCATAAGCCAGCACGGCGGCCATGCCATGATGAATGAAGCTGCCCTGGTCAAGATGTGTCGAGTCCGAAAGCTTCCGGGCATTATAATAGACGAACAGGCGGGAAAGATCCGTCAGTGAACGGCCTGCCTTGAGATGGTGATATTCCAGCGCGCCGATAACGGCATTGGCAACGCAGGAGTTCGTCTGTAGCTGGTTCTCGACCGGCGAGCAGTGGACGCGCAGGTCGACCCGGTCCGGCAGGCGGATGGTAGGCGCGGCGAGGGTCGGCGCGGCAGACGGCTTGGGCTCGAAGCGGCAGCCATTGAGGCTGAAACCAGACCAGTTACCAGACATTGGACTTCTCCGTTCAGGATTTGAGTGGCGGGGCAAAGGGGTAGCGCTGACGGCAATGCCGGCTTTCAGTGTGCAGAGTTGCGATAATCATCAGGGGCATGGCGCGCCCGGAGGGTGATTTACGTGGATCTGGCCCTGCGCGGCGAAGGAGCCGGACATGTCATAGGTCTGGTAGCTGATGTGGCAGCCCTGATCCCACTGCATCCGCCCCTGATAGTTCAACCCGGCCCCTGGCGCGCTGAGCGTGAAGTCCCCGGATGTGCCGTTCAGCTTGCCAGAGATCTGGAGGTTGTAGCCATAGCTGCTCTGGCCAGTTCCGGAGAAGGCGCCGTTGCCGGAAACGCTGACATTGTAGACGTTTCCGGCGCCATCGTCCCAGCGCCCACTGAGGCTGGCGTAGGGAGAGCTGCCGCCGCCTCCGCCGCCATTCCCACCGCCCCCGCCGTTCTCATTTCCAATTGCGCCCGCGACTGCGATCAGCAGGAACAGGGCGAAGGCCGCCGCGCTGCTGATACCAATCCATTTGAACATACCGCCGCTACCGCGCGGTCCGGGCGTGCGCTCGGGTTTTGTTTCCGGAACATAGGCCGGGCCGACATTGACCGCATCGACAAGCTGCTTGCGGTATTCTTTTGCCGTCTGCGGACGATTTGCCGGACGGTTGGAAAGGCCGCGTTCGATCAGCGCGTCGATGGTCTTGGGCACGTCTGACCGCCCGCCCGATGGCGGCTGCCAATGTCCCTGGGGCAGAACATCCACGAGCAGTTCGTAGAAGATCACCGACAGAGAATAGATGTCGGCGGAAGGGCCGGCACTGTCAGCGGCGGTAACCTGTTCAGGCGCCATATAGCGCGGGGTTCCGAGGCCAGTTCCGATGCCCGAGTCCATGGCGCCGGATGTTGCGCGGGCAATCCCGAAATCCAGAATTTTCAACGGCGAGGCGGCCGCGGTCGGCTCGTCGATCAGCATGATGTTTTCAGGTTTCAGATCCCTGTGAACCACGCCAGCGCCGTGCGCCGCGGCGAGACCATCAAGCACCTCTGCGATGACGCGCGCAGCGACCCGCAGCGGTATGTCCTGACGCTGACGGATCTTGTCCCGGTGCCAGTCGCGCAGAGATTGCCCTTTGATGAACTCCATGGATACAAAGGGTTGCCCTTCTGTCTCGCCCACATCGTAGACCGCCACGATATTGTGGTGGCGAATATCGCGCGCGGTGATGCCTTCCGAGATCAGGCGCTTGATAGCCCCCTGCCCGGCGAGGCGATCAGGCCGGATGAGCTTCAGCGCAACCGCCTTGTCGGCCAACTTGTCATGCGCGCGATAGACGACACCCATACCGCCCTTGCCGACGATACTCTCGATGACGTATCTACCGGCAAATTCCGTACCGGGAGAAAGATCGCGCATACCTTCGCGTTCAGTAGGGCGTGCTTGGGATGGATCCATCGTTTCCAGGCCGCCAATGGTCATCAGCGCCTCGAGGCTGCTCCCCTGCTGATCGGCGCCGCACTCCGGGCAGAACCGGTCACCGGAATTGAGTTGCGCGCCGCAATTTCTGCATTTTGTCATTGGGAGCCCCTACTTCCGGACTTGAGAAAGGCGCTGGAAAATTATCTGCCGGGCGCTGCCATGCTCGACGCGGAAACTGACCCGCAGACCGAGCCTCTCCGGCGAGGAAACAAGGGGCGCGATCACATCGCCGTCGGCGAGCCGGACGATCTTGCCTTCGCCATAAGCATTGCCATTGACGCGCAGCCCGCTGCCAGCAGTTACGCGAAGGATCAGGCGGTCAGACTCGATATAAAGTTCAAAATGGCGGCGCGAGATGAGCAGGCTGGCGGATTCGTCCAGTTCGTCTGAGGCCCCGGAGACCAGCAGGCGCACATCGCCCTCCCCGCCCTGACGGCGGGTGCGGCTGCGGCCGATGGCGAGCATGCCGTCCTGTGTCATGATCGGTCCGTTGAAGGGCGCGTCGCCCTCCCCAAAGCCGAGCCAGGAAAATTCGGCGTTTCGGGGCACCCAGTTATCAGCATCAATGCCACGCAACCCAAGGCGGCGCTCTTCACGCTCTGCTCTTACCAAAGGCAGCGCGACAGCCTGATCCGTCTGCTGAATGGCCGGTTTGGCATCATTCTTTCCGGATATGTAGACGAGGTTTCCATGCCCGGCGCTTTCGCCGCCAATATTGACGACCGGCCCCTTTTCAGAATGCGGGTCTTCCACCATCAGGGTGAGGTTTGCGGTGAAGGCAAAGTTTTCCTGGCGCCAGCGCCAGCGGCTAGCCATCGCGACCAGCAATTGAAGGCCGTGTGCCCCGGCCCGTTCGATCTGGTTTGCAACGATGCTGATGGGGCGGGATTCGCCGGCATCCAGCCGCTCCCAGCCGAGATTTTCCTCCCGCCACGGACCAGATGCCTCACGGCTCCAGAGGCCCGTGACGAAAAGAGGCCGCTGCACGCCGGACAGATTTCCGATGGACATGGGAAGCGCGACCGCGCCTCCGACCTTTGCCACAGTCAGCGCGCCGGCATCCACCTGCAGATAGGGCGCGACACAGACCGTGCAGAGCCCCCGATCATCCAGCAGGCCCGCGCACTCCTCGGCTGCCATGCACCGCATCAGCGGCTTTCCGCAGTCTCCGCAGAAGGTCGCGTCACAGTCGAGGGCCGAGGTGTAGCAACACTCCGCCTGTGTCCGTTGCGGCCCGGTGTTGCGGGAGGTGACGATGGCCATGGGGATCAAGTCCGCATCTTGTGGCCACAGCCGGTGCAGAAATTCGCCTTTGCGGGCAGCGACCTGCCGCATTTCGGGCAATCGACATTGGCGGCATTCTCGCCAAAACTTTCTGGCGTTGTACCGGTTTTTCCTCCGGCGCCATGGGCGACACCGGTGGCGCCGGTCATACCGGCCTTGAGGATGTCCAGTTCATGCTGACGGCTGACGGCGCGCTCTTCCGAAGCGCCCTTGATCAGCTCACGCATGATTTCCATAGATTCCTGGCTGTTGCCGGCCTGGGCCCGCGCCTGCTCCTTGAGGACTTCGGCCACCTGGGGCGACAGACCGGCATTGATCGCCAGGATCTGTTCCGGCGTCATTTTCGAGCCCGCCATCAGCTGCGCGGTGCGCGCGTCAGCCTCAGCTTTCATAAGGGCGACCTTATTATCCGTATCGGATTTCGACACGAGGATGCCGCGCTGGGCGGTCCGGTCGTCGCCGGCAGCCTCCAGCTTCATCATTGTCTCGAGATTACGCGCCGCCTGCTCCTGAGCGAGGCGGGCGATGTCCAGCTCCATACGCTGACGGCGTTCGTTCAACTCAAGATCGGTCATCACCCCCATTTTCTTGAGGCTCTGAACATGGCGGGCATCGAGCTCTTCAATCTCGATTTCGGTTTTCCGCAGGCGGGCCGCTTCCCTGGTCAGGTCTATGAGATGGCCGGCATCGGCGATTTCCATCTCCACCTTGGCCGCGCGTTCAGTACGCAGAACTTCCACCTCATGAGCGAGGGATTCCATCTCATGACGGCGCGTGACAGCCTCGCGGGCGTCGATGAAGCGCACCTCGCTGTC
This sequence comes from Hyphomonas sp. NPDC076881, assembly GCF_050269995.1. Taxonomy (NCBI): domain Bacteria; kingdom Pseudomonadati; phylum Pseudomonadota; class Alphaproteobacteria; order Hyphomonadales; family Hyphomonadaceae; genus Hyphomonas; species Hyphomonas sp. NPDC076881. The sequence continues at coordinate 71,864 of NZ_JBNNJJ010000001.1, forward strand.
GAGGACCATATGGGCGAGTTCGTCATCCGTCGCGGCCTGGACCTTGGCAAGGTCTGCGGAAGTTTCGAGCTTGAATTGGGTGGCTTCAGCCTCGCGGGACATCTCGCGCTTGAGAAGCTGAAGCTGGTAATCCAACGCCTCCTGATCCCGGTCGATCTGGGCGCGCTTGAAGGCTTCCATCTCGACACTGTTGAGCGCCCATTCAACGGAGACAGCGCGGACCAGCACCCCGAGATCGCCGAGCACGCGCTCAGCTTCCTGCATCATGTCCGCCTGGATCTTGTCCTGTAATCCGGTATTGCCGCGCATGTCACCGGCGTCAGTCCGGCTGATCACAGCCTCCAGCACGCGGTCGGATACATGGGGCGCGAGACGCTCCAGAATGTCGAGCGTAGTAAGCGCCTTGCGGCCGGGAAGTTCGCTTTCCTTCTCCGAACCCCGCTCATTGCGCGCGACGCCGCGCATCAGGCCGAGGATGTTGGACGGCTTGTCGGGGTTGAGTTGCAGCTCGAATGTGCAGAGCCCGCCAACCTCCACATTGTCCCGCGAAACGCCCTGGAAGCTCATATTGACGCTGAAGGGTTTCAGGTCTGCCAGCATGATGGCGATATGCGTTGATCCGCCTACGACACCCTTGATGGCATTCGCAAGGCCGCCGACGGAGAAGTGGGCGCCGGCGAAGCTGTCGATCAGCTGGCCATTCTTGAACAGCAGGGCCGCAAGATCTGGCGGCGCGGCAAAGCGTTTTTCGAAGAAGGTCTTGAATTCGGCTTCCCGCACGAATTCGGCAAGAAGGTTCGGGTCAGTCAGGACGAGAGGCATAGAGGCCATGGATCAGCCCTCCTTCTTAGCGGTCATGAAGAACTGGGTGTAGACGCGGGCGAAGATGATCAGCACGCAGACAGAGACCGGGATCGGATGCGCCATGACGATCGAAACCATGCGGTCTACCGCCGACACTTCCCCGACCATGTCTCCCATGCGGGAGACGGTGAAAATCGAGGTTGTGACAATCGAAAACAGGGTGAACACCGACATCACGAAAGTGACGAGGCCGGCGATCCGTTGAGCGAATGTCAAAGGCTCACGGCGAGACGCGGAATTGGCTTTGACCTCTGCCCTGGCTTCTTCCGCGTCCCGCCGGTCAAGCGCTCTTTCGTGTAGGTCCCCGCGCTTGATCGCCTCGGCCCTGGCTTTCTGGTCCACCTTCAGGAAGTCGGGCTGAGCCTTGTTGTTCTTGCTGGTTGCATTAACGGGCGTCAGGTTCGACGCATGCCGTCTCCAGATGACGAAGACTGTCAGGGCAAGCCAGATGCCCGCTGCCGCCATCGTGACATTGAAGAGGATTTCAATGATTGGCCACGCTTCGGGGGGGATCTGTTGCAATGTCTCTTGGAGGGTCTGTTCCATCTGAGGCGCCTTCAGCTAATTCGCTTCTGATGTTGAAGGCGCGAGATCGCGCGATTTCCGGTCACAATCTCCGAAAAATATTTCCAGAGCGGGCGCTGCGCCTTGTCGCGGCACGGAATTTGCGACAGTTTCGCAGCGGGAGGTGGCGATGAGCCAACCGGGTGACATATCGGCCAAGCAATTGCTGGATGCGTGGCGGGCGGGCGACCTGACCGCGCGCGACCGGCTGTTCACCGAGCTTTACTCCGAACTCCGGCAGATTTCGGCGGGCCTGATCCGCTCTGAACGCAACCTGTCCCTTTCGACCGGAGACCTGGTGAACGAAGCCGTCATCCGCCTGATGCGGGTGGACCAGATCGAATGGGCCGACAAGGTTCACTTCCTGGCGCTGGCCGCAAGGGCCATGCGACGGGTACTGATCGACCACGCGCGTAAGAAAAGGTCCGACAAGCGCCACCATCAGAAAGTGACCCTGGTGTCCCGCCTCTCCGATGGCAGTGCCGACCGGATCGAGATGGATGTGCTGGAGAAGGCCCTTATCCGGCTCAGCGTCATTGACGAGGAGAAGGCCGAAATCGTCGAACTGCGCTATTTCGGGGGTATGACGCTGGAAGAGATCGCCGCCATCAAGGGCGTTTCTGAAGCCACGGTGAAACGCAACTGGCGGGCGGCGCGTGCCTGGCTGCTGGATTGCCTCAATGAAGCAAAGCAGGATGAGCACCGGATCGACTGAACGACGCGCCCTCGAACTCCTCTCGCAGGCCCTCGACATGCCCTCCGATCAGCGGGAGGCCTGGGTACGCAGTCAGTGCGCCGGAGACGCGGCGCTGGAAAAGCGTGTGCTGGGCCTGCTGGCTACCGAGCGCGCCCATCCAGGCGCCCTGAAGACCGGCGGCGCCCGCCAGGATACGGTTGAGCCGGAAGCGCCCGAACAGGTTGGCGCCTACCGCATTATCGAGACGATCGGCCAGGGCGGCATGGGCGCGGTCTACAAGGGCGAGCGGGCGAGCGGCAATTTCGATCATACCGTCGCCATCAAGATCATCCGGCCCGGCGTTCTCTCCGAAACTCTCATAGAGCGGTTTGAGCGGGAACGGCAGATCCTTGCGGCGCTGAACCATCCCAACATCGCGCGCCTGTATGATGGCGGGGAGATGGCCGACGGCTCTCCCTACATGATCATGGAATATGTGGACGGCGAGCCTCTGCTGGTCTGGGCGGAGCGAACCGGCGCTTCCCTCCGTGAACGGTTGCATCTGTTTCAGAGCCTTTGCGGCGCTGTGCAGTTTGCCCACCAGAACCTGATCATTCACAGGGATATTACCCCCTCCAACGTGCTGGTGAACAAGGGCGGCCTGGTCAAGCTGATCGACTTTGGAATTTCCAAATCTCCCGACAGCTCGCCCCCTGCCCGGTTCAACCCGCCCGGCAGCAAGGAGGCGATGAGCTATACACCGGGCTATGCCGCGCCGGAGCGTTCGCGCGGGGCGGCTGCCAACACGCTGTCTGACATCTATTCGCTAGGCAAACTGCTGGCGGACCTGTTGAAACCGGACGAGCGATCTCCTGAGCTGACGGCGATCATCAATTGCGCCACGGCGCAGGAGCCTGCGGACCGGTATGCCTCCGTCGATGCCCTCAATGAGGACATCAGCGCCCTGCGGTCCGGCAAGCCGGTGGCGGCTTACAGCGGGAGCCGTTTCTACCGGTTCAGGAAGTTCGTAGCCCGCCACCGCATCACCGTGGCATCGATTGCGGGAGTGATCATTGGGCTTAGCGCGGCGCTGGCCACGACTGTGGTGCAGTACAACCGCGCCGAAACCGCCCTCGACATTGCGAACAAGCGTTTCACCCAGGCGCGGGAGCTCAGCCGTACGCTGGTTTTCGACGTGTACGACCAGACAGAGAAGATCTCAGGATCAATGGAAGCGCGCAAGGCGCTTGCCGGGGTGGTGAAGGATTATATCGACGGCCTCCAACTCGACGAGGAGGCGCCAGAGCAAGTTCTGGTCGAGGTGGGCATCATTACGTCCCGGCTGGCCGACCTTTATGGCGGCATCGGCATCGCAAACCTGGGCGAAAATGAAGTATCCATGCAGCTGTTCCTGGATGCGCAGAAGGCCCTGAACAGCGCGCTGGAGCAGAACCCGAATGATAAAACGGCCATTGCCGAACTGCTGATGGCCGAGCGCATGCTGACGATGCAGTATCTCTACCACAAGAACGATCTGGTGACGGCGCATCAGGCCAATGACCGGGCCCGGCTTCTCGCCGAACGGGGCCTTTCTCTTGGCAGCGAAGGGGAAGGCCCTATTCTCCGGCACTTCTGGAGCATCCGGACCGATGAACTTCAGTTGCTGACCGCCGAGAAACGTACGGAAGAAGCGCTGACCAAGGTTCGCCAGTGGCGATCGGAGCTGACGCCGGAGATGGTGGCGCGCATCGGCAGCGGCGAGGAAATGCAGGCCTATTTCGCCATGCAGGAAGCGATGCTGCTAACCGGCGCAGAGCGCGGGGCGGAGGCGCTCGAACCGCTGGACACAGCCATAACATTGCGCGCGGCGCAGCTGGCTGAGAAACCGGAAAATTATTACTTCAAAACGCAGCTGATGGTCGCCCATGGCGAGATGGCCACTGCTTCGCGCCTGGCGGGAGATATGGCAAGGAGCCGCGCGAGCGCCGAGCAGGCCGTTGCCCTAGCGCGGGAAATCATGGCCGATGATCCAGAGGATGCCGGCGGCCCGGAAGGGCTGTCTGCGATGCTGCAGAAGCTCGCGACCGCTGAGTTCAGGTCCGGTAATATCAGCGCGGCACACATGGCTGCGGATGAAGCAGCCCATCTCATGGAAGGGCTGGTGCAGCAGTTTCCGGAAGACAAATTCTACCAGGTCCGCCTGCTGAACGTTCTTTCGCAGGGCGCAGAGATTGATGCAGGCGATCCGGCGCGGGTATGGTCTTGCGGGCTGGTCAGGCGGGCGGAGGGATATTTCGGCGTGAAAGCCCTGCTGGAAGATACGACTGCGGGATGGGAGGAAGAGAAAATTGCCCCCCTTCGAGCACTGACCTGCAAGAATTGAGACCTAGCCGCCGACATTCTCCCCGATCCCGAAATCGCGCCGGGCGGCAACGATGCTGACGATGGGCCCGGCGACGACATCCAGCAGCGTCATGACCATCAGCAGAAAGAAGACGGACGTTCCAAAGCCCGGAAAGGCCAGGAACCCGATCACACTGAACAACAGCAACACCATCGAAAGGGAATGATTGACGATGGCGTCTGCCTTGGTGCGCGCTGCCTTGAGGATTTCAACAAACAGGAAGATGAGCCCGATCAGAAGGACAAGATCGCCCAGAGCGAACACAAATCGCCCGCCAGACATCATGGGTAGACTGAACAATGCGCCATCCAGTCTTGCTTGCGTCCCCCCCTTTCCTGCCGTCAGAGAGACAAGAAGATAAAGGCACACCGGAATAATCAGAAGCGGGGCAACGATCAGCGCACGCAGCATGGCAAGTCTCTCCTGACGTGCCCCTTGCCCGGCATGGGCACAAGGCAGAGCTGAGGGCACATTTGCCCTCACCCCTTAAGGCGCAGAGACGGGCATTTTCGGGTCACCCCTTTTTCCGGGGCGCTCAGGGAACGCCATAGGGCTCGATCTTGGTGAGCGTCAGCGTGTAAGCGGCAGCGGCCAGATCACTTTCCTGCGTCTGCGCACTCAGCGTCCCTTCCAGCCAGTAGGCGGTCCATATGTCATCGATCTTCACGGCAGGATCGGCTTCGACATAGATGATCTGGTTGGGAGGCGGCGGCGGAGTATGGATACAGGCCCCCATATAGGGGGCGAGCAGGAAAGCCGCCTGCTTGTTCTTCAGGTTGAAATCGAAGGGCACCACATAGCCGGGTATACGGATCAGCATGCCGTCCAGCTCAGGAACGGTGTCGAACCCGCCCAGTTGCGGCATGTAATCAAGGTCTGACCCTTCCTCGATCATCTCCATTGGCTGGCTGGCATACCGGGCCTCCAGCGCCTTGTAGAATTCGGCATACTCCTGCTCCAGCGCTTCGCCGGCCCCTTGGGGCATCAGGTCTTCCCAGATGATGGGAAGCGCCTCTCCCTCCCGGACACCCCAATAACCATTCTCGCCGCCCGATTCGGGAACCGCCTGCCCCGGCTCGCTGACGTAGGCGGAGGGAGATGGCCGCTCGAAGGTTTCACTGACGGCGCCTTCCGGCATTGGAGGAGGTTCGTTCAGGGCATCATTCTGACCGTCAGGCGCGCCGCCGCCGCACGCAGCGAGCAGGAAAATCATAACTGCCGCCGCAAAACACCTCACCACACACCACCTCATTCCACACAATACTGAACTGGCCATAAATGTAATAAAGTAACATTCACGTGTCCATCGGGCTTGTGTTCAGATTCTACGGGTTTGGGACGCCTGGCCAGTGTTTCAGTTCATCCTCGTGAAGGACTTTCCACGCGGCTCTTGCATGGGCGGCGCTTCCGGGATAATCGGCACGGGTCATCTGGGGAGTAGCCAGCCACCGCAAGGTGGGCTTCCGCGTCAACATACTTGGTCGAGAGGCCATGGTGCGGAAGGAGCGGTCATACCGTTCGGGCGAGACCAATGACATTGCCTCCTGCCTTGCCGGGCGAGGATGCGATGTCGTTGGAATCAACAACTGCCCGGCCCGGAGACGATCCTCGTGGAAGCACTCTTCACCTCGACCGCCGTGGTCACGCTCGCCGAGATTGGCGACAAGACCCAACTGCTGGCCATTTTGCTGGCAACACGGTTCAAGCGCCCCGTTCCCATCATTCTCGGTATTCTGGTGGCCACGCTTGCCAACCACTTCCTGGCGGCACTTGCCGGGGCGCAGGCTGCTGCCTTTCTGGAAGGCGACTGGTTCCGGTATCTGATCGCCGCGTCGTTCATCGCCATGGGCGCCTGGACGCTGATCCCCGACAAGCTCGACGATATGGAGGACAAACCCGCCCGCTTTGGCGCCTTCATGACGACGGTGATTGCCTTCTTCCTGGTGGAAATGGGCGACAAAACCCAGCTGGCAACCGTTGCCCTCGGTGCCCGGTTCAATGACCTGTTGATGGTCACCATGGGCACGACGCTGGGGATGATGCTGGCGAACGTGCCCGCAGTGTTTCTGGGGCATGAGTTGATCCGGCGCGTCCCCCTCAAGGTTGTGCGCGGGATCGCCGCGCTTCTATTCCTCGTCATCGGGTTGTGGCTGGCTGCTCAAACTGCGGGCCTGGTCTGAGTTTTCCCATCTCGCGGGCTGGACAGGTGCGCAGAAGCGCCCCACCTCGTCTACGCACCAGTCTGACCCTTCCGAGGAGAACATTTAATGGCAATGGCCAAGCGCAAAAAGGCGAGCAGCATTGCCGTGGTCACCGAGAGGGTTCACGAAGCCGCTGGCGTCCTGAAGGCAATGGCCAGCGAAACCCGGCTGAAGATCATGTGCGCGCTGAGCGAGGGGGAACTGCCCGTCAACCAGCTAGCGGAGATGACGGGGCAATCCCAGTCCGCGGTCTCCCAGCACCTGGCCAAACTGCGCGCAGCCGGGCTGGTGGAAAGCCGCCGCGACGCCCAGACGATTTATTACCGGTGCCGGCCGGGCATCTCTCAAGCCCTGATCGATACGCTCTGCGATTATTACGGGACCAGATGAAACAGGCCGGGACGCGCCCGGCCTGTTCATTCATATCCTGACGCCGGGCGGGCCGGTCAGTGGCTGTTGGCCAGCACGGCGCTGGAGGCTGCGACCGTGATGGCCGAGAGATCCGCGTTCAATTCAGCCTGAGGGCCCGCATCCGGATAGGCTTTGGCGAGTTCGGCAAAAGCCTCGTTCAGAGCTGCTGCGCCTGCCGGGTTTGCGGCGGTGATCTGGGCTTCCTGATCCTTGAAGAGGGAAAGGCCTGCTTTGTAGAAGCCGTAACCGTCCAGATAGGGCTCATAGGTGCCCGCTTCTCTGGCGATGCGGTACATGGCAGCGGCGCGGTCTGCCTGATCCGCCGCGATGGCAGCGCGGATGGAAACCGGGCTGCGCGAAGATTCCGGCGCCTTGGTGCCCGCTGCGCGCAGCGCCGCAATGATGGCATCGGTGCGCGCGCTGATCTGCTCAGCGCTTTCGCCAGCCATCACGGCTTGAGAGGCCTCCAGCAGCAGATTGTCGAACAGCGTCACGCCGCGCGCCTTGAACAGGTCTTCCAGTTCGATCAGCACTTCGCTGACCGGGTGCGCAAACATCTCGGCGGCAGCGTCCTTTTCGCCCAGCGCGAAGGCGTCGCGCGCCGCGATGACGTGAGCTTCCGTCACGCCCAGAGCTGCCCCATAGATGACTGGATCGGTGGCGGCCTGATCGAGCGAAATGCCGCCTTCGCCTTCCCCGCCGGAGGCCACAGCCTCGACCGCTTCCTCAAAGGAGGGCGCCGGAGCCGTTGCGGCAGACTGTTCGGAAGCCGCTTCGGGCGCATCCGCCGCAGGGGGCGTGGCCTTTCCGCAGGCGCCAAGCCCGGTAGAAATAAGGGCGAGGCCAAGGCCAAGACCGGTCCAGGCTCTGTACGACTTGCTCATTCGTGCGCTCCACATATGTTGTTTATGATTGAGAATGAGTTGCAGTTAAAGCAAATGGAGCTGCGCCGCAAGACCAGAGGCGCGGAAGGCCTGAGATGATTGTCGTTGAAAACGTACTGAGCCCTGATGTGCTGGCGGAGGTTACAAGGGCGCTTGCCGAGCTGCGCTGGGAGGATGGCCGCAAGACCGCCGGGGCGACTGCGCGCCGCGTGAAGCAGAACCAGCAGGCAGACCTCACCAGCCGGACCGGCACCAAAGTGCGCGACATGCTGCTGGACACCGTTAAGCGTCATCCGGTGGTGGAAGCCTATGCCCGCCCGCTGAAATTTGCGCCGCCCCTGATCAGCCGCACCGGCGCCGGCGACACTTACGGCCTGCACATCGACAATCCGGTTATGGGCAAAGGCGACGGACGGATACGCACGGACCTTTCCTTCACCTTGTTTCTTTCGCCCCCCGAAGCCTATGAGGGCGGCGAACTTGAAATCGAGACTGTATTCAGGACAGAGTCAGTGAAGCTGCCTGCGGGCAGCATGGTTATCTATCCGTCTACGGAGTTACATCGCGTCGCTCCGGTGATCTCCGGTGAGCGATACGTATTTGTCAGCTGGATACAGAGCGCGATCCGGGACGCGGCCCAACGCGCGATCCTGTTTGACATCGCAAATCTGAAAGTGGGTCTGGCGCGCGCCTTTCCGGCGGGCTCTGCGGAATTGCTGACGCTGGCAAAGACTGAAGCCAACCTCATCAGAATGTGGGCAGACGCATGAGGAATGGCTGCCCGCTTCACAATCCTGTGAGGTGGGAACAATGGCGCCCCGAACGCGATTTTCCGAGGCAGTTGACTGACTACAGGCTGACGTTTCGTAATTTGAACCGTGACCTCGCTGCCTGCGTGCCCCATATGGGCAGGGTGCATAGATTGCGCCGCATTATTTTCACGAACTGCTTTCAGATCAGGGAGAAGATCACATGTTGAGAACACTCGCCATCGCCACCGCAGCCCTGGGGGCTGTCGCCTGCACCAGCATGGGCACCACGGCTCTCGCGAGCGAGCCTTCAGCGCCCGCCGCTTCGCAAACAGCAGCTACCGCTGTCACATACACCCTGCCCGATCTGCCTTATGCCTATGACGCGCTGGAGGGCGCCGTTGATGCGAAGACCATGGAAATCCATCATGGCAAGCACCACGCCGCTTATGTGAACAACCTCAATGCGGCGCTGGCCTCCGAACCTGCGCTGGCTGCTGAGCCGCTGGAAGCGCTGCTGGCAAAGATCTCGACGCTTTCCCCCGCCATCCGCAACAATGGCGGCGGCCATTATAATCACAGCCTGTTCTGGAAGCTCATGGCGCCTGCCGGCCAGGGGGGCACGCCGTCTGCTGAACTCGCGGCAGACATCGACGCGACCTTCGGATCGATGGACGCCTTCAAGGCGGAGTTCAACAAGGCCGCGACGGGGCAATTCGGATCAGGCTGGGCGTGGCTTGTCGTGACCGATGAGGGGCTGAAGGTCACCTCCACCCCCAATCAGGACAATCCGCTGATGGATGTTGCCGCCGTGAAGGGCGCGCCCGTGCTGGCGGTCGATGTATGGGAACACGCCTACTATCTGCAATATCAGAACCGCCGCGCCGATTATCTGAAGTCCTGGTGGGAGGTTGTGAACTGGAACGAGGTGAACAGCCTCTACGCCGCCGCTAAGTAAGCCGCAGACAGCTATCGGGAGGGTCAAGAGGCCCTCCCGTTTCTCTTTGGGCTTGCCTGCGTCTGCGCGTTCCAGCGCCGTTCATCTCCCGGTAGGCAAGACCATCCGGGTTGCTATAAAGCCCAGACATGACGCCAACACAGATTGAACAACTCCGATTTGCGCTGTCACAGCCTCGCTATGAGGGCTGGACCGCGCCGCCGATCATTCCCGGCAACTGGCGCAATCTTTCCGGGGATATGGCCCTAAGCACCATCATTGCCATCTGCGAATGGCTGGAAGACGAACGCGACATCAAGAACCTGGCCATCGACTGGAGCATCGACCGGGCGCGGGTTCGCAACCTCGCCTGCTATGAAGACACCGTTTTGGTCGAGATGGCAGGACACGCCGGTTACGGGCGTCCGGGGTTGATCAATGTTATCGTGCATGAAGATGGCATGGCCCTTCTCAACGGTACGTCCGCAGTCATCCATGAACTCAACATGGATCTACCGCCGCTTCTGGAAACACATCATCAGCGGCTGGACTATCTGCACCTGTTCATGAACTGGGTGCATGCCAGCGAGGGGCGGTTTCAGCCGGTCGCGGCGCAGGAGGAGTTGCAGGCGCGCCTGCTGCCCGAAGGCATTGAGGCCGCTGCCCAGGCTCATCTCAGCGCATTTATCGAGACAGAGCCGGAAGAAGAGACCAAAGCGCTGGCGCACTATACAGGCACAGTCCTTTATGGCGGCAGCCTGTTCCGGGCTGTAATGGCGGTCTTTCCACACGGTATTGTGGAGATGATTGATGATGATGTGCTGCTGTCAGAATTGCCGGTTCGGGAGGAAGGCCTCCTCGGACCCATGATCGTCAGCCGAATCTGACCCTGGGGGGAACTATGTTGGATCTTGTGCCTGTTCAGTCGAAACTCGAACTGCCGTCAGATTTGGGCGGCAACAGATTGCTCGTCGGCTGGTCGATGGAGCTTGAGCACAAGAAAACGCCGATCGGCTTTTCTTTCGGCGATCCGGAGTGCACGCCTGCCACAGGGTTCATTGACCCGATCCTGATGGAGATGGAGGGGCATCTGATGACCATTGCCCCGACGGGTGCGGGCAAAGGGGTTGGCTGTATCGTCCCCGCGCTTCTGCGGTTTGACGGACCACTGATCGTGATCGATCCGAAGGGTGAAAACGCCCTGATTACCGCCCGTCGCCGGAAAGAACTTGGCCATACGGTGGCTATTGTAGACCCCATTGGCGTGACCGGCCTTCCCTCCACGCCGATCAACCCGCTGGACCTGCTGGACCCGTCCGGGCCCACGCTGGTGGACGATGCCATGGCCATCATCGCCACGATGATCGACAACCGGATGGGACGGAACACCAATGACGGCGACTATTGGTCCGAACGCGGAGCAACCTTTGTTCTTGGCGTGATGTTGCATGTCGTGTCCGATCTGCCGCCAGCCCGCCGGCATCTCGGGACTGTCCGTGAACTTGTGGCCCAGGCCATGGGCGAGGCGGGCATCTACTCTCAGATGGCAGAGAACCCGGCGTCCACGCTTTCCAGTGCCACGACGGTGCTGGGCGCGCTTGAGCGGTCGCGCAATTCCGAGGCAGTCCGGATCGGGCAGATGCTGCGGCTGGGCGCTGTGTCTACGCTGGGCGGTATCCTTTCCTTTGCACAATCCATTGTGGAGGTGGCGCGAGGCGACGCGATCACAAAGAGCCTCGCTTCGACCGGTTTCGAGCTGGACGCGGTGACGAGGGGCGACCCGCTGTCGATCTATCTGGTATTGCCGCCGCATATGCTTGACAGCCACGGAAAGCTGCTGCGCCTGTGGGTGCATACGCTGATGACCCTGATCACACGGCGGAATGCGCGGCCGGAAAAATCCACATTGTTCCTGCTGGACGAGGCCGCGCAGCTGGGAACATTCACGCCGCTGCGCCGGGCAGTGACGCTGATGCGGGGCTATGGCCTGCAGACCTGGAGTTTCTGGCAGGACCCCAGCCAGCTTCGCAACCTCTATCCCGATGACTGGCAGACGATGGTGAACAATTGCCGGGCCGTACAGTGCTTCGGGGCCAACACCATGCTGGCGGCAGAATCCATGGCCGCGATTGTCGGCTTCCGTCCTGCCGAAAGGCTTCTGGATCTCGCCGATCACGAGATGCTGCTGCAGCTTTCAGGCGATGCGCCCGTACTGGCGCGCCTGCCGAGCTATCTCACAGACCCGGCATTTGCCGGCATGTATGACGCCAACCCGTTCCATGATCCGGCGAGGCCGGTGATGCGGCCAGCACCGCCGGTGGAGCGCGTGGTGGTGCGCCGCCCGGCTGGCCAGGGCGAGCCTGAAACGCTTTCCCCTGCAGGCCTCCTGAAGGTTCTCAAGGATCCGCCGGAAACGCCAGCGGCCACCGACTGAAGCCGTTTTCACGCGCACACAAAAAAAGCCGGGCGGCAGAGATGCACGCCCGGCTTTTCTTCCAATTGCAATGCCTTGCCGCGATCAGAGGATGCGGGCGCGGGCCTGCTCGTATTGCTTCATGATGTTGCTGACGAGTTCCTGGCAGGTCGGGATGTCATGGATCAGCGCCTGGCTTTGACCCGTGGTCCAGATACCGCCGTCCATGTCGCCGTCGCGCAGCACGTTTTCGCGGCCCCGGACACCGGCCATCAGTTCCTTCACGTCCGCGAATGTCTTGGCCGGATCCTTCTGGATTTCAGCAACCTGAACGGAGATGTCGTTCTTGGCGACGCGGGCCGTGTTGCGCAGCGAGCGGCCAACGAGAACCGTGTCGAGTTCGTTGTTCTCAACGATCTTTTTCTTCACATTTTCATGGATCTTGGCTTCCACGGTGGCGCAGAAGCGGGTGCCCATGTTGACGCCGTCTGCGCCCAGCACAATGGCCGCCGCCAGACCGCGGCCGTCTGCCATACCGCCCGAAGCGATGACGGGAACATCGACCGCATCAACGGTCGCGGGCAGCAGAACGATCAGGCCGACATCATCCTCGCCAGGGTGGCCGGCGCACTCGAAACCGTCGATGGAGATGACGTCCACGCCTTTGTTTACGGCAGAAACCGCGTGGCGAACCGAGGTGCACTTATGGATCACCTTAACGCCGTTTTCCTTGAAGCGCGGCAGGTGGTCGGTGGGCGCGCGACCAGCCGTTTCGACGATCTTGATGCCGCTATGGATGATCGCTTCGCGGTATTCGTCATAGGGGATCGGGTTGATCGAGGGCAGCAGCGTGAGGTTTACGCCGAAAGGCTTGTCGGTGAGCTTCTTGGTTTTCTCGATCTCGGCGAGGAGTTCTTCGCCGGACTTGAACATATGAGCCGTGATGAAGCCGAGTGCGCCTGCATTTGCAACAGCGGCCACGAGTTCGCCGTAGCCCACGCCGGTCATGCCGCCCATGCAGATCGGTGTTTCGACGCCGAACATTTCGGTCAGACGTGTCTTGAGTTTTGCCATGTCACTCCCCTGTCTCTGGCTGCAGCGGGGGTTGAGGGCCGCAGCGCCTTGGTTTCACAGATGAGACATGGCACAGGCTGGAAGGCGTTTGGAAGGTGTCACCCAGCGGCAATCCGAGGCTGTTTCGGGCATTTGGCAGGCAGGCTGTGACACCAGATGGACAAATCCGGACACTTTCGGACAGTTTCGGACACGTGCACGACGCCCCTGGCCAACCCGGCACCCGCCGGGACAGATCGGAGACTTATTCATGACGGGGACGCCCCTTCATCCAGAGACCACCCTGCCCGCCCGGCACACTTCGCCAGAAGCCTGCGCGCGGGAGGTGATCGACCGGGTGGGCAAGGATGTGCGCCTGGCCCTGCCCCTTGGCCTCGGCAAGGCGAATAGCCTGACCAATGCGCTCTATGACTTTGCCAAGGCTGACCCTTCGGTGAAGCTGACAATCTTTACGGCGCTGACGCTGGTGCGGCCGAAGCTGGGCGCAGGACTGCCGGTGCAATTTGGCGGGCCGGTGGTCGAGCGGTTGTTCGGTGACTATCCGGACCTGACCTACGCCGTGGACCGGGCGCGGGGCGCCCTGCCCCCGAATGTGCAGGTGGAGGAGTTTTTCCTGGCGACCGGCACCCTGCTCAACAATGCGTATGCTCAACGCCATTACAACAGCGTCAACTACACCCATGCGATGCGGCGCATCGTTTCGGCGCGGGTGAATGTGATCGGCCAGATGATCGCGGCGCAGGACGGGCGCTACAGCCTCTCCTGCAATACCGACATTACGCTCGACCTCATCCCCGAGCTTCAGCGCCAGGCGGGCCGGGAGAGCTTTGTGGTGGTTGGCGAAATCAATGACCGCTTGCCTTTCATGACCAATGATGCCGAGGTGCCCGCCAGCGAGTTTGACATGTTGTTGGATGGCGGCGGGTATGATCTGGCGGGCCTGCCTGCCGCGCAGGTGGACTTGCTGAGCCACGCTATCGGCCTGCGCGCGGCGCGGCTGGTGAAGGATGGCGGAACCCTGCAGATCGGCATCGGATCTCTGGGCGACGGGGCGGCACAATCCGTCCGTCTACGGCATTTGAAAACAGCAGCTTTCAATGCGGCCCTCGGCGCCCTGCCTGGCCCTGGCGGGCCAGTGGAGGAAGGCGGCGACGGCGCATTTGAGCACGGCCTCTATGGCTGCACGGAGATGTTCACACAAGGCATGCTGGAACTGCTGCGCGCCGGCGTGTTCACGCGCCGCCCCCGCGAGGGCAGCGCGGCGACGATTGATGGCGGGTTCTATCTTGGCCCGCAGAGTTTTTATCAGACCCTGCGTGAGGCGGGACCGGACCTGCTGGCCGCCATCAATATGACGAGCGTGGCGGATGTGAACGCGCTCTATGGCAATGAAGCCGCCCGGCGGCGCGAGCGCGCCCATGCGCGCTTCATCAACATTGCCATGAAGGCGACCTGCCTGGGCGCCGTGATCTCCGACGCACTGGAAGACGGGCGCGTGGTAAGCGGCGTAGGCGGACAATATAATTTTGTGGCACAGGCGCATGAGTTGGAAGACGCCCGCTCGATCATCCTTGTGAAGGCCGTGCGCGAGGCGGGCGGCAAGGTGGAGTCAAACATCGTCTGGTCTTACGGCCACACGACTGTGCCGCGCCATCTGCGCGACATCATCATAACGGAATATGGCGTGGCCGATTTGCGCGGGAAGACGGACGAAGAATGCGTGCGCGCCATGCTGGCGATTACCGACGCGCGCTTCATCGACGGCCTTGTGCGCGACGCCATCGCCGCGAAGAAACTGCCGGCGGATTTCACCGTGCCCGCCGCCTGGCGCGCCAATACCCCGGAGAGCATCCGCCGCGCGCTGGCGCCTCACGCCGCCGATTTGCCGGCCTATCCGTTTGGAACCGAACTGACGGAGGTTGAACGCGAAATTGCCCCGGCACTGGCCTATCTGAGCGTGCAGACGGCGACGGGGGCGAAGCGGGCCGGGTTCATTCTGGGCGCCTTGCTCGCTGGACCTGGCAAACCGGCGGAGGCCGCCTTCCGGCCTCACCTTGAGCGCCTGTCACTGGCGGCGCCAGCCAGTTGGAAGGAGCGGCTGACGCAGAAGCTCGTGCTGCAGGCGCTGGCGAAGACGCGATGAAAAACGGCCCTCGGCGCTGCTAAACCGGCGCGCCCCCGGCAAGCACGGGCGGGGCGTGGATGATCATGTCCTGCAATACGGCTTTCAGGCTTGCTGACAGGGGGCTTGAGCCAGCGGGGGTCGCCTGAACGAAGATGGTTGTGCAGATACCGACGCAGCGGCCATCCTGATACATCGCCTGGCCGATCTCGTAGGACGCTGTCCCGATGCGGAGGATGCCTGTGCAGACCTCCACTCCATCCTTGTGGAAAACTTCAGCGAGATAGGTGACGCGGCTGTCAGCGGTGACGATGCGGGTCATTTCGGCCGGATCGACCTTTGCGAAGACATGGCGGGAAAATCTCGACCGCGCCTCATCATAATAAGCAGCGACAGAAATGTTGTTGATATGGCCGAGGCTATCTTCATCCGTATAGCGGGTCTGGATGGCACAGGAGAAAGGATAGACGGCGCGGTCCTGGCGCCAGGCGGGAGGTTTCATGTGCAAGGGCCCTGTTTGGCTGCGATCAATTTGAGCCGCTGTTCAGAGACATGACTTAACGGCAGTCAAGCCGGAGAGGCCGCTGGCGCGGCCGCCCTTCTCTCTCAAACCAGCAACACGGGCGAGGACCCGGCCCAAGCAGCCTCCCGCTTCAGGCCACCGCCCATTTGCCGCGGACGCGGTCGATGATCTCTTCTTCAGTGCCGCAGAGCTTGTAGACACCCACCAGCCGCACCTCATCGCCATGCGCTTCATCTGCCGCGATTTCCAGCTCAAGCGCCGCATCATCCTCACAGAAGTCGCAGAAGTCCACAAAGTCCACCATGTCGGAAAACACCAGAAGCCATTTGGCGTTGCGCGTAATGCCGGCCCGGATCCAAGAACGAAACTCTTCAGAAATACCCGGATAATCCATCATCGGTGCCACCTTCCCAACTCCCTGCGTTAATGTTCTCTTAATGTTCTTTTCCCGATCATAAGTCAAGTCCTGACTGTGGTACCCCGGAGGAATATTTGGCAGACCGCCGCCCCGGCCGCCGCGACGGGCGCAGGATCAAGCATGAAATCATGCAGTTTTTGCACGACACGACGGGATTTCTCCCTGCTACACGTGCGGCCTGAAACGCATTTACTCCTGAGACTTCATGGCGGCCTTCAGAACCCTGTACGACAAACTGGTCGATAGCCACACTGTACGATCACTGGACGCTGAAGGGCGCGAAGTGTTGCTGTATGTTGATCGCACCGTGCTCAACGAATATACGAGCCCTCAGGCTTTCACCGGTCTGCGCGAGGCGGGGCGCCCTGTTTTCCGCCCTGCGTCGGCGCTCGGGGTGATTGACCATGTCAATTCCACTCGGCCAGAGAAGATTACGTCGCCGCAAGTGCAGGCTGACGATATTCAGATGGCATATTTCGTCAGGAACTGCCGGGACTTCGGCATTGAGCTTTTCGACCTTTATCATCGTCAGCAGGGTATCGAGCATGTCGTGATGCCCGAGCTTGGCCTGGCGTTGCCTGGTCTCGTGATCGCGGCCGGCGACAGCCATACGACAACCTATGGCGCCTTCGGCGCGCTGGGATTCGGGATCGGCACATCGGACATTGAACATTTCCTGGCGACCCAGACACTGGTTTACCGGCGGCTGCGGAATATGGAGATCGCTGTGAGCGGTGATCTGCCGCCAGGGGTGACCGCGAAGGACCTGATTATGGCCGTTATCCGCAAGATTGGGGCTGATGGGGCACAGGGGCATGCGGTGGAGTTTACCGGCCCAGCGATCAGTGGTCTGTCGATCGAAGGCCGAATGACGGTCTGCAATATGGCGGTTGAATGCGGGGCGCGGGGCGCGCTGATTGCGCCGGATGAAAAGACGTTCGCCTATCTTGCAGGTAAACCCCGCGCGCCCAAAGGGGATCAGTTCGAAGCGGCGCTTGAATACTGGCGCACGCTGGGCACAGATGCCGGCGCCGTGTTTGATGCGCGTGTGGAGATTGACACCCGTGACATCGAACCAATGGTGACCTGGGGCACGAGCCCCGATCAGGCAGCGCCGATTTCAGATTTCATTCCCGACCCCGCTCTGGAAGCGAGCCCCGCCCGGCGCAAGGATGCCGAGCGCGCACTCGGCTATATGGGACTGACGGCCGGCATGCTGCTGGCGGATATCCGGATTGATCACGCTTTCATCGGTTCGTGCACGAATGCACGGTTGGAAGACCTGCGTGCCGCCGCATCGGTATTGAAGGGACGCAAAGTAGCTGCTGGCGTCAGTGCAATTGCCGTACCCGGATCAAGGGAGGTCCGGCGCATGGCCGAAGCCGAAGGGCTTGACCGGATTTTCCGCGAGGCAGGCTTTGAATGGCGCGAGCCGGGATGCTCCATGTGCCTTGCGATGAATGATGACGTGATTGCACCGGGCAAGCGCTGCGCGTCGAGCACCAACCGGAATTTCGAAGGGCGCCAGGGCGCGGGTAGCCGGACGCATCTGATGAGCCCCGCGATGGTGGCAGCGGCGGCGGTATCCGGCCATCTTTGCGATGTGCGCCAACTGGAGATCAACGATGCCTATTGAGCCGTTCGCACGTGTCTCGGGGATTATTGCCGCCCTGCCCGCCGCCAATATTGATACCGATGTGATCATGCCCAAGACGTTCCTGAAGGGCATCGACCGGAGCGGTCTGGATAAGGGGCTGTTTCATGATCTGAGGTTTGATGATGAGGGGGCGCACCGGCCGGAATTCGTGCTGAATCAGGTGCCGTGGAAGAACGCGGCGTTTCTGGTTACAGGTGCCAATTTCGGCTGTGGGTCATCGCGCGAACATGCGGTGTGGGGCCTCCGGCAATTCGGGATCAGGGCAATCATCGCGCCTTCTTTTGCGGGAATATTTTTTGACAATTGCGCCCGCAACGGCCTGCTTGCCATCGAAGCAGAAGACAAGGCCATCCGTATGCTAACATACCATGCCATGAAGGGCGATGATATCACGATTGATCTGGAGGCCCAGACGATAGACTCTCGAAATGACACAGCCGGCTTCGCAATCAGCGAACGGCGAAAGTTCATGCTCCTGAAGGGGCTCGACGCGGTCGGCATGACGCTTCAGTGGCGCAACGAGATCGAAGCATTCCAATCCCGCTATCTGGGCGCGCGCGCCTGGCTGGCCTGAAGATATTCAAGGACAATAGACATGAGCAAGCCTCCCCGGAAGGTGGTCGTCACTCAAAAATTCTTTGACGACGCAGCCATCGCCTTTCTTCAGGACCGGAACATTGAGGTGGTCATCGCGTCCCTGCCCGATGGCAAAGGCGAAGGCGATCTGGATGTGGAGGACATCCGCACCCTGCTGGCCGCGGCCGGCGGCTGGATTGTGGGACATGCCCGCATCACCCGCGAGGTATTTCACGCACTTCCCGATCTGGCCGTCATTTCACGCCGCGGGGTGGGCTATGAAAAGGTTGATGTGCAGGCCGCCAAAGAGTTTGGCCGGGTTGTGGCCATCGCTGCGGGTGGGAATGACGCCTCGGTGGCGGATCAGGTGATCGGCATGATGATCTCGATCGGCCGCCGCTTCCAGGAAGCCCAGCGCGCGATGAATGCTGGCAAGTGGAACATCCTTGTCGGGACGGAACTCTACAGGCGCAAGGTCGGTATTGTCGGATTCGGCCGCATCGGGCGCAGCCTTGCCAAACGCCTCAGCGGATTTGAAGCCGAAATCCTGGTCTGCGCCCCGCGCCTCGCCCAGGAAGACGTGGAAACATTCGGCCTGCGCCATGTCGACTTTGAAACCCTGCTGAAGGAGGCCGACTATATCTCCGTACACGCCCCCCTCACGCCTGAGACGCGGCATATGTTTAATGCCGGAGCATTTAGCAGGATGAAGTCTTCCGCCGTGCTCATCAATACGGCCCGCGGCGGGCTGGTAGACGATACCGCGCTGCTGGCGGCTTTGGAAAGCGGGCAGATCCTTGGCGCGGGGCTGGATGTCTACGAGAGCGAAAGCGATCCTTCAAAACAGCTTGTGACCGACGCCCTGATCGCCCGGCATGATGTGATTGCCGCGCCGCATGCCGGCGCTTCCACGCACGAAGCGCTGGCGCGCACCAACATGATTGCTGCGCTGTGTGCGGCGGAAGTGATTGACGGGAAAAGCCCCCCGGCCGCCTGTATTGTAACGGATGGGCGATAAGGCAGAGCAGCACAAAACGGCCAGTTCGAACTGGCCGTCTTGTTCCGGCAACAGATTCAAAACTTGAACCGCAAGCCAACTCCGAAACGTTGCTGGGCTTCATCGCCCCCCATCGCGACGACCGGGCTGTCGGCTGCGTCCCCCAGAAGATACTTGTGGCTCGCTATACCAACGATACCCCAGTTCTGGGTCAGCATGTATTCAGCCGAAATCTGAAAATCGACATCCTTGATGCCGCTACCCGCTTGATAGAGTGGCAAGCCTGAGCGCAGAGCATTGTCCGCATCAATACTGAAATACGTGTCCATATAATCTTCGCTTGCATAACGGCTTTTGATATCTAGTCCGATGCCGAACCTGTCTGTCATTTGCCGGTCATAGCCCACACCGAATGTTGCGACATAGCCGTCATGCGTGCCGGACGCATCCGCGAGAAACTCTGCGCCAAAGGAAAGCTGATCTCTCAGCGTAAATACGCTCTGATATGTGAGCTTGCCAAAGACGCCGGCTTCCAGGGCATCATCAATCTGCCTCAGGCTACCGACTGTGACATTTTCAACGTCATCGCCGCGACCGCTGCGGAAGGATGCAATTGGTCCGAATTCCAGAGATTCATAAGGAGAAATGTCCAGCTCAATATCATCGCCAAATGCCCGTAGGCTGAGGGACTTGTAATTCACCTCGGCCGCAAAGAGAGGCACTGTTTCGGGATCTGAGGAGCCCTCATAATCAGGCCGGGAGGCTGCGCCACCCACAACGAAACCGGAAATTCCATCTTCGGCCGCCGCCTGGGAGTGGCCCCAGCAAGGCCAGATCAAGGAAACGGCCAATATGGATATTGTGCATTTGTAACCTGTCACGTTGACTTCCTTTGGGTGAGCTTAAACAGCGTTTGCTGCAGTGCAAATTATTAGTAAGGACCCTTACTAATAGCAACGGGAGACAACACGATGGTTCATGAAACTTTGTTAGAGATTGAGGATGCCTTCAAACTGCTGGCGGACATGAACGTCATCCAGAACCATGTTGCGGCGCGGTTCAGCGCAGATGTTCCACTCGACCTGAGCATTGCTCAGTTCGCCATTCTGCAGTTCTTCTTCAGAAGGCCCGGACTGCGCACAAGCATCAATCAGCTTGCGGACCACTTGTCGCTCAGTAAGGCCAGCGTGGGCGACAGTGTCGAGAAGCTCAAGAAGAAGCACTACTTGCTCGTTGAGCCTAACAAGGAAGATAGAAGAAGCCGGCTGGTATCAATCACGGAAGAAGGCCTGAAGGCCCACAGCACAGCGCTGGCCGCCATTCGGCCCTTCCTCATGGAAATGCGTGACGGCGTTGGCGCAACAACCTTCCCGCGCGCAATCGCCCTGCTGCAGCCACTTCGGGAATGGCTGCGCATGAACAAGCAGGAATAATCGTCGTGCCTTTTGAGGTGATCATCTTCCCGGCAGAATGCTAATTACCCCGGGCCTCAGCTCATCCGGCCGCGACGGGCGCCTCTGCTTCGCCGTGCTTCAGCGCCGCCCGCGCGCGCAATGTTTCCCGGTCCTTGGCATGGGCTTCGCGCGTAAGAGGGTAGTTCCGGCAGATCAGAATGCACAGCGCAAAGATTACCACTGGCACAAGCGTGAAGACCAAGATCAGCCCCATTCTGTGATCAGGGTTTTCAGGCATTTCCGGGTTGAACCCGATCAGCGCGAGCAGCAGGAAGCTGACCCCGATGGCAGTGGCCTGGCCGATCTTATAAGACGTGCCCATGAAGGCAAAATAGAAACCAGCCTTGTTGATATCGGTACGGACTTCCTCGCGATCCACCTGATCGGCGATCATGGCCCGGAGCAAGGCCTGCGGGGCGCCGAAGCTGAGGCCGAGAAGTGCCACCAAGGCAATGAACAGCCAGAGATTACCCCACATGAGTGCGGGGATCAGAATAAGGTTGCACACCAGCGAGTAAAGGCAGACGATCTGCAGCGCTGTATGCTTCTCCAGCCGCTTACTGACCCATAGCCAGAGCGGAATGCCGATGATGGAGAAGATGAAAAAGATGAGCAGGATACTGCTCGCCCCGCTCTCCATGCCGATGACGCCCCGCGCGACAAACAGGAAAGTGGACGCCGTGATGCCTACGCCAATGCCTACGCAGATTTCCACCGCGAGTATCCGCCAGATCGCCCGTTCCTTCATGCCGGACAGAATCTGCGAGAGCGTCATCTTCGGGCGATGGAGGATGACCGGTGTGATCGACTTGTCCGGAACGAGCGCGAAAGCAACCAGGATCGTCAGCGGGAGGACCAGCGCAAGGAACCAGCCCATGGAAGCCACTTCGCCATATTCGTCGAACGAGAACCAGCTACCCAGTAGCGCCGGCAGGGAGAGGATTAATAGAGTGCCGCCTGCGCTCATCATCTCCCGGTAGCCAAAAAGTTTCGACCGCTCGTCATAATCCGGGGTCAGATCAGCGCCCCAAGCCTGATGCGTGGTCTGTAGAAATGTCCATCCGGTATAAAGCACCAGAAGCTGAAATAGCAGCGCCCAGGCGCTGGCAGGCTCTCCCCTTGCTGGCATGAACAGAAAGAATGCGGTTATACACAACAGAGGCACGCTGAGCGCGATCCAGAACTTCCGGCGGCCATGGCGCCACTGAAACCGATCCACCAGGACGCCCACAATCGGATCAGTGACGACGTCCCATATCCGGGCAATCATGAAGATAAAGCCGATCGTGGCCAGTCCCAGGCCTCCCTGCCCGGCATAGAGGGGCGGAAGGTAGGTGGTCACCGGCATGCCAACCGCCGTGATCGGGATCGTCAGGCTGCAATAGGCCAACAGCTGATGTAACGGCAACCGGAAACTTTTCTTCGAGGGGGCAGACATTCTTCTTCCGATCCTGAAACGCTTATTCTGAGGATATCGTTATCCCGCCGAGCGGAAGGAGATCACTTATGAATCAAAGCCGGGATTGATCCGGTTGAGGCGGCGCAGCAAGGCTGGCCAGACAAGCATGTCTGCGACTTGCGACATGCTTTTCGATTGCGCCTCAACAACCGATTGCACCTCATCGTGAGGTATACGGAGCTTTCCGCCAGCCTGCGCTGCGATCTGGATCGAGCAGGCGCGCTCCAGAAAATACATGATGGAGAAGGCTGCCGCGACAGAGTGGCCAACAGACATCGTGCCGTGATTTCGCAGGATCATCGCATTGCTGCTGCCCAGATCCGCCACAAGGCGCGGACGTTCATCGTGATCAAGCGCAACGCCTTCATAATCGTGATAGGATAGCTGGCCATTCAGCAGCATGGCCGTCTGGTTGACTGGCAGCAAACCCTCTTCCTGGCAGGATACCGCCACGCCATCCACAGTGTGAAGATGCAGCACGCAATTGGCGTCCTCGCGCGCCTCATGAACGGCAGAGTGAATCGTAAAGCCCGCCGGATTAACCCAGGCATCGGACTCTCCGATCTTCTGGCCATCAAGATCCACCTTGACGAGCGACGAGGCCGTGATTTCCTCAAATAGCCAGCCATATGGATTGATCAGAAAGTGGTGTTCCGGGCCCGGAACACGCGCAGAGATGTGCGTGAAGACCAGATCATCCCATCCGAACATTGCGACAAGCCGATAAGCAGCGGCCAGATCACAGCGGACCCTCCACTCGGCATCTGAGCAGGACATCTGAGTTGGTCGGGCTGTCGCATTCATACTGGAGTACTTTCTGTCTGGCATCTGACGGTTATGACTGAACAGCTATGCGGGATGGGCTAATCGAGCTCAATATCCAGAAGACGCACATATTGTTGCCCAGAATGCATATCACGCTCAACCATGCCGCCTTGCGGCGTTGCCCGGGGATAGGAAATTTTCACAAGATTGAGGTCAGGCACCGGAATATGCTTCACGAGCGCCGGGTTCGTGCCAAAAAGGTGGCCAAATACTTCCGGTGACAGTGCCGGGCTCGCGCTATAACGTTCAAAACTGCCCGGCCCATCGAACCAGATATCAATCGTGACCCAGAACGGGCCGGCCTGCTTCGAGCGCACATGCCGGGAAACTTCACCGAGCCTGGCCATTATGCTTTCCCCTTCCTTAAGTTTATTCCGCACACGATCACAAGTTTACCCATTTTGTTCGCACCAGTTCGAGAGGATCGCTGACCTCGACAACATGGTTCAGCTTGAACTCGTAGACCTGTCCGCGCGGCACATCTGCAGGGGAGAAGGCAAAGCCGTAGCTGGGCAATTCCTTGTCCATCACGGCGGGGTAATGGAAGAAATACGGGTTGCAGGCATGGGTAATGGCATTGGCAATCTCCTGCGTGCGCGCTGTCGCGATGAACAACACACCCAGTTCCCGC
The DNA here is from genome assembly GCF_050269995.1 of Hyphomonas sp. NPDC076881. Lineage (NCBI taxonomy): Bacteria > Pseudomonadati > Pseudomonadota > Alphaproteobacteria > Hyphomonadales > Hyphomonadaceae > Hyphomonas > Hyphomonas sp. NPDC076881. Next base: position 95,703 of record NZ_JBNNJJ010000001.1, read on the forward strand.
GGCGCCGGCGTGCCTGCCGGCACAGGTCTGCCATCTACCGCGTTCCAGCCATACATCCGGATTGAAATGTGGAAATCGTCGTGCTCTTCTGGCGGCAGTGTCTGCCGTGCGCGCAGGTATAGCGCCTCGAGGAAGCGGTCGTGAAATCCGGATACATCCCGCAATACGTCCGGGTCTTGAATCCCCACGAGCATGATCGTCTGGAATTTGCCTCCACCGGCGCCTTCCAGTTTCATCGTGTAGGGACGCGGCTTCCATACAGCTCCGGTCACGCGCACGCTGCGCCTGTCGTCAAGCTCCTCATATGTCACCTGTGTTACGTCCAGCTGCCCACCGGGCTCAGTCAGGATGTAGGGATCTGTGTTTTCGTACAGCATATGGGCCGAAACCCCCTCGCGTGCGCAGTAATTGTCCCGCGCCAGAGGTTCGACATCAAAACCGTCCATGCCGATGCTCAGCAGCACACCGGCAGAATCTCGCTTCTCCGTACACTGCGCGCCGCACTCGCCCACTTTTCCCGCATGCCAGGAAGCCCCCCAGCCAGCGCCTTTCCAAATGGGGAAGCTCGCGAGCACGGCCGGATCGGTCGAGCGCCCGCCCAGGATAACATCCGCCCCCTGCTCCAACGCCGCAATGTAAGGCTCCACACCCATCAGAGCTACAATATGGTCGCACGCATCTACTGTCTCGTCGTCCAACGCCCCAAGAGGGGGCAGCGGCCGGATACGGCCAGCGGCGTTGAACGTCTTGATACTGTCGCGTGCCTGCTCGCTGTAAAGCAGCGCGATCCTGGGCGAAATACCCAGTTCAGCGACGATTTCAAGCAGGATCTCCCGCGTCCAATCGACATTCAGGTCGCCGCCTGCCTGACCGGATGTCCCAATGATGACAGGGATACCCGTGCGCGCATGCGCTTTCATGAGGATCATCAGATCCCGCTTCACGGCGCCGCGGCTGTTTTTTGATTTTCCGGTGGCGAGATAGGCTGCCCCACTGTCCGTGGAGCCGGCATCGGTGGCAATCGCATGTGCGCCCCGGGACAGTCCGTACTCAACTTCGTCTTCACGCACTCCAGCGCCCAAAGACCCGCAGGGCACAAGCAGTTTAATGGGCAGTGTCAGTTCTTCACTCATATCAAACCTGAATTCATCCGAAAGAAACGGGAGGCGCGCCAGGCGCCTCCCGCTGGAGGTCAGTAGTCCCAGGAGAGGGTAACACCATAGGTGCGGGGAGGATTGAACGCACCGAAGTTGGCCCCGAGAAAACCGCCCTGGAACGTCCGTGTCCGCTCGTCTGTGAGGTTTTTACCCCAGAGCGATACACTCATCCCGTTGCCGAGCCCTTCGAGCACGACCCGCGCATCCACAAAGCTCGTCGCGTCCCGAAGTTCGGGAGGCTGGTTGCTGTTATCGTCGAAAATCTTGCTGGTGTACTGATAATCGACTGCGAAAATCAGATCCGGCCCATTCGCCAGCGTCAGTGTGTAGGAAGGCGACACGGTCACCTTGTGCTTGGGCGAACGGGAAATCCGGTTTCCCGAATAATCCACGCCATCTTCCACAAACTCGTCAAACACGGCATCAGTATAAGCATAGGCCATAGCCATATTGAAATTAGAGGAGGGGTTAAGCTGAAGCTGGGTTTCATAACCCTGGATATGCGCCTCGCCGGCATTGGTGATAATGCGGACTCCATTGTCCGTCTGGGTCGTCTGAAGATCGGAATAATCGACATAGAACAGCGAATTGTTCCAGATCATCGCGCCGTCAAGGAACAGGCTTTTATGCCCGATCTCATATTGCACCGCCACTTCCGGATCGAAAGGCGTAACGGCAGCAGCGGCATCTGACGGCTCGCTGTTGAACCCACCACTCTTGAAACCGCGCGATACGCTGGCATAGGCCATATGGTCCGATGTCAGCTGGTACTCCAGACCCGCACGGTAGGTCAGATCATCGAAATCAGCAGAAGCTGTCGCATCAAACAGTTCATCCGCCCGCAACGGCACATTGCTGTCTGTATTGAACACACGCTGCGTCTTCTCGTCTTTCGAATAGCGCAGCCCGCCAAACACCGTCAGCTTGTCCGTAACCGGAACAGACACATCGCCAAACACGGCATGGCTGTTGAGTTCGGCATCAGCCACGAACGCATCGAACAGTTCAATGGGCGCAATCATGGCCGCATTCAGAAACAGGCTATCGGTCCGCAGCACATTCTGATTGTAGCGATACAGGCCCACAACCCATGTAACCGGGCTGTCGGGAAGTGATGACAACCGGAGCTCCTGGCTGGAAAGCTCTGCCGTTTCCTCGTTTCCGCCGCTGATATTGATGGCATTAAAGCCTGGCGAGGAAGGATCCGGATTACCGCCGTCAAAGTCGTAGCCAAAGCCATAGTCGAGATCACGGTAGGAAACCAGCGCTGTCAGCGTTGCAAAACTGAAGTCATAGGCAACTTCTCCACGCGCCCCCCAGGTGTCCCGCTCCAAGAAGCCCGGATCAGACCCATAGGTTACATCCGGATCGAAATTCTGTGTGTAGAAGTTCGACAGCGGATTGGTTTCGTCGAGCTCCAGAACATGGTTCGCAGTGCCTGCAGCCCGGTCCCGTGTCCCATCCAGGGTGAAATGGATCCGTAGGCTGTCGGTCGGCTCTGCGTAATATTGCAAACGGCCGCTGATCGTCTCCTGATCATCAACATCCCGGCCCAGGAAAGGGTTTTCCACGTAGCCGTCATTGGAGCGATAGGAGCCGCTCATCCGCACGGCGCCAGTGTTTCCAGCCAGAGGTACGTTCAGGAAGCCCGCCCCGTCCAGCCTGCCGTAATTGCCGACTGTTGCGTTCGCTCCGGCTCCGAAGCTGTCGCGCATCGGCCTCTTCGAGATCACATTGATCGCGCCGCCCACAACATTTCGCCCATAAAGGGTGCCCTGCGGCCCCTTGAGAACCTCGATCCGCTCGACATCGAACGCATCAAAGGCAACCGCTGATGGCCTGCCCAGATACACTTCGTCCAGGAATACGGCCGAGCTCGGATCCCCCGAGGCGCCGCGGTCGCCAGAGCCGATGCCGCGAATGTAAAGGCGCGGTTGAGAGGCGGGAAACGCATCAAAGCTGAGGCCCGGCGTGCGCGTGACGATGTCATCAATCTGCTGGATTCGCGCGGCGGCGATCTCATCGGCTCCGAAAACGGTAATCATGACCGGAACGTCCTGCAGGCTTTCGCTTCTGCGCTGCGCGGTCACGGTCACCGTTCCCAGCGTTCTGGCGCTCTCCTGTATCTCTTCGGATGTCGCAGCCGTTTCCCCGCCGGCCTGTCCTGCGCTCTCCTGCGCCTGGGCCGTGGCGGCGCAGAATGCCAGCACGCCAAGGGAACAGGCGCCCGCCGCAAGGCGGATCGAAAGTGATTTCATAGGGTACTCCTCCCAATACGTTTCATACGGCGTGTTGCCCGCCATCTTGGTCGGCTTAAGACATGGAACCGTCTTTCACGTGGCAAGGATTTTACATTTTTGGATAAAAAGCGTTCTGTCCGGATATGCCGAAGGGGGTTTGCCATCGCCGCCTCCCCGAGTCAGATCGTACTCAGGAGGACGCCATGCATATTGCAGGTCAGCTTAACTGGATAAATGAACTCCCCGCCCCAGCGCGGGCAGCCATCCGTGAGCGGTTCGTTTATCGTGATATCGAGACCGGGGAGACCATCAAGGAAAGCGGTCAGCCCGCAGACGGCATGTACCAGATCCAGTCCGGCTTCGTTAAACTGCTGGCAGATCGGCCGGATGGGGAAAGATCCCTGCTGATGATCTACATTCGCGGCAACAGTTTCGGGGAATCGCCGATGGTTGCCCGCCGCCCGCACCACCACACCACCGTCGCCGCCAGCCCTGCCCGTATAGGCTTCCTGAAGCAGGACGATTTTGACGAGCTTTACCGCACCCATCCCTCCATTCCCGAAGCGCTTTGTCGCAAGTTTGCAGCAGGTTTAAGCTCGATGTTCGCCTTCCGCGAAAAGCAGACGGAAACAACAGTCGCCCAACGGGTTGCGCTGGTGCTTCACAATCTGGCCGAGATGAGCGAAACGCCCCAGATCGGCAGCCAGCGCGCTATTGATATACCGATAACCATTGCTGAGCTGTCCAGCTTCCTCGGCCTCACGCGCCAGACTGTGCAGAAGGAGATATCGCTTCTGAAGCGCCGCAACCTGATCTCGAAATCACAGGGCGCCTGGGCTGTGCGGGACATGGAGGCGCTCAGGGCACTCGCGCCAACCGCAGAAGCACCGGACCCTGCCTGAAGCGTCAGGCGGGAGAGTCAGACTTCCGGCTTTTCAGAATTTTGGACCAGAGCGTCTCCGCGGCAGGAGACTGGCGGGCCGCCGGCCGCCATAGCCGGATCTCGATGGGCACGTCCTGCTCCGGCGCGCCCGCCCGCAAAAGCGTTCCCGTTTCGATATCCTCTTTCACAAGGCTGAGCGCTGTCCACGCAACGCCGCGTCCGTTCCGTGCCATCGCGGTCAGTACACTGGCCAGATGGGATGTGAACACCGGCATGGAGGGCGGCGCGCGCCCGCTCATAGTCCAGGCTGCCGCCAGAATCCGCCCCATCCCGGACTCTGGCGAAAGCGCCAGTTGAGGCGCCTTTTCCGGCGCAGTTTCCGCCGCCAATTGCGGCGATATCACCGGCAACAACACATCGCGCCCCAGCAGCACCGAGCGGAAATCCTTGCCAAACCGTGTCGGCACAGCGCCATGATGGTGACACAGCAGGAACTGAGCGCGCCCCTCGATCATAAGCCGCTCGCACGCCACCATATGATCCGCCGTCAACTCGACGGTCACCGTCGCTGGCTCGTCCTTCTCCAGCTGGCGCAACCAGTTTGGAAAGAAGGTGAGGGACAGCGCATGTGTCGCGGCAAAGCGGAGCGTCTCAGAGGACGCCTTGCCGACCGCGCGCGCCTGCTCGCGGCCCAGTTGCAGCCGCCGGGTCGCCTGCTCGGCAACGCTCTTGAAGCTCTCCCCTGCCGGGGTCAGCCGCATGGTATGCGTGCCCCTGTCGATCAGCGTCACGCCAACCCAGTCTTCCAGCGCGCGAATGCGGCGGCTGAAAGTTGGCTGGGTCATCGCCCGCCGCTCGGCCGCACGGGCGAAACCGCCCGCTTCGATCAAGGCCAAATAATCCTCAAGCCAGTCAATATTCATGACGGTTTCCGTTGCACACCGCCCCCTGATGCACAGCGCCTTTCCAAACCCGCCCTTGGGTGGGTTGGTTTGGCTAAGCTCAGTCCCGGGGCACCGCCAGCTATGCCAGCATTTCTCTCTCCGCGTACAAATCCATCGCCGAAGATCACTGAAAAGGATTGCTCTGAAATCAGGCTGTTCGTGCGGAGCGCTTGGTCGAGTTTGGCAAAGTCATTCACAGTAGAATATCCGCCTCCGGCTGCCGTTCCGCGTCCGCCAAGCGGGCTCGCGCTCGGAACAAGCGAGCGGCCTTCTATCTCCTCCACTCGTTCGGGAATGCCATCAAAGCCCTCGGCGCGATAACCCACGGCCATTCTGGGCCCTGGCCTACCCTCATCGTCATATCCCGTTTCCCTCATGCCTGCCGGTTGGAAGATGTTATCGGCCACATAGGCGTAAAAGTCCTGACCGCTCGCTATTTCGATAATACGGCCCAACAGGATGTAACCGGCATTGCTGTAAGCGAAGTCTTCGCCGGGCACGAAGGCCAAGGGTTCGGATTCGAAGAGCCGGACATAGTCCGCGTGATTTGCGAGTGGATTCGTACTCGGATCGTGTTCCAGGTCGAAGATGTCTCCAAGGCCGGACCGCATATGTATGAGATGCCTGACCGTCACTCGCTCTCGAACCAAGGTGTTTGGATAGTCTGGAAGAAAACGCCCAATCGGCTCATCGAGTTCTACTTCCCCTCGCTCGACTAGCTGCATGACGGCGATGGCCGTGATCACCTTCGCGGTCGATGCTAGCGCGAACCTTGTATCGACAGTGTTCGGAATCCCTCGTTCCCGATCCTGCAGGCCGTGGGCCGAAACAAAGAAGAGTTCTCCGTCCTCTGCGATTGCCGCCACGCCGGAAAAATCTTCGCGCTCCAGCGTTTCGCGAAGTTCGCTAAAAATGGCGTTGGACTGTTGAAGGCTCGCTGGTGGAATAGCAACACCCGACGAGATCGAGCCTGGCTGAACACACGCGGCGAGGATAAAGGGGCACAGGTAAGCAAAGTAGCGTAGGCTCATGGAACAGGTTCCTCAGTTTCAGACTTTGCGTTTGATCGGTGCTATCTACTTTGCATGCAATACGAATCGCAAAGTAGCTGTGCATCGCTATCGCCCGCCGCAGTACGCCTACTGAGCTGTCGGAGAACGATCGAAATACTCGACGCCGTTGGAACGGAAGCACGCCCTGTCATAGAGATCGCAGAGGCCTTGGGCGACGATCTAGGACGAACATGGCGATATGTTCGAAGGCTCGACAAAGCCGGGATATTGGCTGTTCAGTCGGAACGTAAACGTGGCGGAAGGCCCCAGAAACTCTATATGCCCATGGCTCGCGAGTTCGTCGTGACCGACGTCGCTCGCCACCAGACCGTAAGCCGCGAACTCTCTCTAGCGTTAATGCAAAGCATCGAACGCCACGATCCTCCTGTTGCCGAACGATTTTTTTTCGATGGTACGCGGTGGCGAGTCGAGAAGGTTTATAAAGATGCTACTCCGGCCGGGAACAAGCAGCACGAGCTTTGGATGGTCGCAAAACTTGATGCTAACCAGCGAGACGCGCTCAAATCGGAGATAAAGGCACTCTTCAGCAAATATGGCGATGCACAAAAATCCGGATCGGAACAGTTCCTCGTCCGATTTGCTTGTGCCGTATACGAGCGCAATTGAGAGGAGCCGCTCAAAGCGAAAACAGAACCAAAAGTGGCAACTTCTAGGTAGACCGACAGGCCGAGCCTCATCTTGATCAACGAGACGGGGGCAACACGAAGGTGGCGCGGCTCTATCGCTGGGCACCGCGCTTCTGCGCAGGGAATACGGACTCTGCGGTCAATGCCCTCCCGGAGGAGCGCCCTGGCCTCTTCCGGCATCTCGCGGGCCTTCGCCAGCGTCGTTCAGGGATAAGGGCCGAAGGAGAGGGTCTTCTGTCTTCCGGCATAGGTGTAGCCCATTTTCCAGAGCTTCGAGCCGTTCGGCTTCACCTCCAGATACATGTTCCCGCCATCGGCATATTTGCGCGATTTCGCCTCCGGTTTCAGGGCTCGAATTTTGAAGTCTGTGAGTGGCATTTTTCTGGTATCGCCCTCCGCTTCTCGAAGGGTAAGCGTGCCATAATACCAGAAATGATGCCAGAAAACCGGCTGGCTGCAGGCGGACGCCGACGGACGACCCCGGACACCCGAAATCTGCAACTCTTTGTTTTTATTGTATTTATACGTTTATTTTGGACGCAGAGAAACCGCCCCGAAGAGCAGTTTGGTGCCCAGAAGAGGACTCGAACCTCCACGCCTTGCAGCGCTGCTACCTGAAAGCAGTGCGTCTACCAATTCCGCCATCTGGGCACGGGGTAGAGAGGCGGGGATTTATCCGTGGGATACGGTCTCGTCAACCGTCAAATCCATCGATCCACAGGGTTAAAGGCCCCTGACTTGTGCAGAGACGCGATTTTTCTTCGCATGGCTATCGGAATTCGCTCTGAGGCATAAAACGATGTTCCGTCTGGCAAAGAAGGTTTTGGGGTGGCCGCTACAGGAATGAAGTCTGAAGGGCCGATCAAACGGGCGATCCGGAATGCAGGCTGGCTGCTGGCCGGCAAAGGCGCCGGGGGCTTTTTCAGCCTGTTCTACCTGGCGCTTACCGCCCGGAGCCTCGGCGCCGAACAGTTCGGGATATTTGCGCTGATCCTGTCCTACGGCCAGGCAGTGACCAATCTGGCGCAGTTCCAGTCCTGGCAGACGGTCGTGCGCTACGGCGCGCAGCATGAGGCTGACGCCGCGCCGGACAAGTTGAGGCGTATCATTGTCTTTGCCTCCCTGCTGGACCTTGGCGCCGCATTGGCGGGCACCCTTCTCTCGGTAGCTGGGGTATACTTGATTGGTGGGAACTTTGGCTGGTCGCGGCCAGAGCAGGATCTGGCCGCGCTGTTCTGCCTGTCCCTGCTGTTTGGGGTGCGCGGCGCGCCGACCGGCGTTTTACGCCTTTTCGACCGGTTTGATGTAGCCGCCTATGCCGAAACGGTGTTGCCGGCCACGCGGATGGCAGGTGCCCTGATTGCCTGGATGAGCGGCGCGTCCATTGCCGGATATCTGGCCGCCTGGGCGGTGGCGGAACTTGTGACAACAGGGGCAATGTGGTGGGCCAGCCTGCGGGAGATCCGGAAACGGTTCCGGGAGCCGGTGATGGGGCCGCGAGTGCGGGGTGTGGTGGAAGAGAATGCTGGCCTCTGGGTGTTTGCCTGGACAACCAATCTCAACACCTCGCTTAACCTGATCTGGAAGCAGTTCCCGGTGCTCGCGGTGGGCTGGGCTGTGGACGCCGTGTCCGCCGGCGGTTTCCGGATTGCCACGCAGCTGGTCGGAGCGCTGAACAAGCCGACGATTGCCCTGGCCCGGGCGATCTATCCGGAATTCGCCAAGCTGGCGGTGGTCGATAGGGCGGCCATCAACAGGACAGTGCTGCGGGCGTGCCTGATCGGCGGGCTGGCGGGGGTCATTGCTTTGTTCGTCGTGCTCCTTGCCGGGCAAAGCGTTCTGCGGCTGGTGGGCGGGGAGGATTATCTCTTCGTGTTCCCCGTGCTGCTCATCCTGTCGGTAGCGGCCGTGTTTGATCTGAGTGGTGTGGCCATCGAGCCTGCATTGGTGGCGCTGGGACGGCCGGGTACCGTGCTCTGGGTGCGGGGCATCGTATCGATTATCTATGCCGCCGCGCTTGCCGGCGCCGTGCTGGTCTATGGGAGCCTGGGGGCTGCGGTGGCGACGGCGGGGGCATCCCTGCTCCTGCTCATTCTGCTTTATGCCGCCTTCCGGAAGCAAAGTGAGCGCTGAAGCGCTTCCCGGGTGACCGGACGCTGGCGTCTCTCCGCAGCCGGATGATTCCGCTTTAAGAGGCAATGTTCCGTGTTTCCGGAGCGAAAATACAAGTCTTCGTCAGACTACCGTAAGGTTTGACAAAAGAAGCAGTCTGTTTCCCACAAAAGAACTCTATTCATCTTGACGATAAATGTCGGAAGCGTGAATTCATACGAGCGGCCTGTACCCATTTCCGGGAACAGCAGTCTGCAAAGTAGACGTTCAGGGGTCTTTCAACTTGGAACCAACTGCGACAGAGGCGGGGGTACCCGCGCGTCTCGGCACCTTTCAGTCGACTTGCGACGCATTAGATTACGCGGCCACAGGCCAGAGCGGCATCAACTTCTACAATTCTGAAGGCCTGCTGACCCGGAGCCTCTCCTATCGCGAGCTACGCGACAGGGCCTTGGATATGGCTGGCCGGATGGCCGCGCGGTTTTCGCGAGGCGCGCGAATTGGCGTGTTGGCAGAAACCTCTCCCGACTTCGTCACCGCTTTCATGGCCTGCCAGTATGCAGGCATGGTGCCCGCGCCGTTGAGCTTGCCGGCCGCCTTTGGCGGACGCCAGACCTATGAATGGCAGATCAGCAACATGGTTCGCAGCGCAGGGCTTTCGGCGCTGCTTGCGCCCCCTGCCCTGCACGAGATTTTGCTGTCGGCCACTGCCCAGCAATCCATTGATCTGTTCGACCTTAGCGGTGACAATCTGCCTCCGGAAACGGCGCAGCCAATTCCTCACGGCCCGGATGAACTGTCCTATATCCAGTTCTCGTCCGGCAGCACCAGCGAGCCAAAAGGTATTGTCGCCACCCAGGCCAGCCTCTCGGCGAACTGCCGGGCGATTATCCAGGAAGGCTTGCAGGTACGCGCAGGTGACCGGGCTGTTTCCTGGCTGCCGCTCTATCATGACATGGGGCTCGTCGGCTTCCTGATTGCGCCGCTCTACTCCCAACTCTCGATCGACTTTCTCTCGCCGACAGATTTCGCGCGCCGGCCGGGAACCTGGCTCAAGCTGATCAGCACCAACAAGGGCACCCTCTCCTACAGTCCGAGCTTTGGATATGAACTCTGTGTGCGGCGCCATCGCGGCGAGGCGCTCGATCTTTCCAGTTGGCGCGCAGCCGGCATCGGCGGGGATATGGTACGGGCCGATGCCCTCGACCAGTTCAGCGAAACATTTGCGGGCTCTGGTTTTCGCCGCACGTCCTTTGTCGCCAGCTATGGCCTCGCCGAGTCCACACTCGCAGTGAGCTTTGCGCCGCTGGAGACCGGCCTCAATACGGACCAGGTTGATGTGACACGGATGCAGGCTTCCGGGCGCGCCGTACCGGCATCGGACCTGACCCGGGACGGAGCCGAAAGGTCATTCGTGAGCTGTGGCCGGCCCCTGCCCTCGACGGAACTCAAGATCGTGGATGAAGACGGCGCGGAGCTTGGCTTCAGACAGATCGGCAGAATCCTCATCCGCAGCGCCTCTCTGGCAGCGGGGTATTTCCGCGCAGACCGTGATTTTCAACCGCTCACGGACGAATCCGGGTGGCTGGACACTGGCGATCTTGGCTATTGGCTAGGCGATGAAATCGTCGTGACGGGCCGTTCGAAAGACATGATCCTCTCCAACGGCCGCAACATCTGGCCACAGGACATCGAATGGGTTTCCCAGAAAGTTGGCGGGCGGCTCGTTGCGCGGTCTGCCGCATTCGAGATTCGGGAAGCGGTAGATGCGTCACGGATTATCCTGCTTGTCGAGTGCCGGTCGCAGGAGGCCGATATACGCGAAGCGCTTGCGAGCGACATTGCGGCAGCTGCGCGTTCGGTTGCCGGCGCACCGGTGAGCGTTGAACTCGTCAGCATAAAGACACTTCCCGTAACCAGTTCCGGAAAACTCAGCCGTGCGGCATCCCGCAATGCGTACCTGTCCGGCCGGATCAATCAGGACAAGGCGGAGGCCTCCACCCGGGCCGCTGCCTTGCCCTGATAGCGCGCTGTCTGCGCCATGACGGATCGGCCGCTCATTGCACTGACCGGCGCGACAGGATTTGTCGGCAAGATACTGCTGGCGGACCTGTCGCGGCGTGGCCATCGGGTCCGGGCGCTGGCGCGCGCCGCGCCGGGGAGAACCTTGCCAGCATACGCAGGTGTGGAATGGGTTGCCGGCGATCTCGCATCCGAAGAGGCTCTTTCCTCACTTGTGCGGGGCGCGAGGGTGGTCATCCATCTGGCCGGCGCCACGAAAGCGAGGGATGCGGCGACATTTCACGAGGTGAATGCGGCCCGCACCGGGGATCTCGTGCGGCGTGCGCAGGCTGCAGGCGTGGAGCATTTCATACATGTCTCCTCCCTCACCGCGCAGCGGCCCGATGTTTCGCCTTATGCTCGTTCCAAGGCGGACGGCGAAAAACTGGCCGCCGCCAATGCCGGAAGCATGGCGCTCACTATCTTTCGGGCGCCGGCTGTTCTTGGGCCTGATGATGACGCAACGCGGGCGCTGTTTTCGGCTTTGGCCAGAGGCCTTCTGCCTTGCCCCGGTGGCGCGGCCGAGAATTTCCGCTTTTCAGTGATTGATGTGGCGGATGCCTCACGATGCCTTGCCGATTGCGCTACGGATGCTGCGAGCGGCATACGATCCATGGCGCCCGCCGGCCATCTCAATCTCGGCTGGGATGATGTTGCGCAAAGCGCGCAGCGCGTTCTGCTCCGCCCAGTGCGGCGCGTCGTGATGCCGCCGCTACTGATGAAAACGGCTGGTCATGCGGCAGACCTTGCTGTGAAGCTGAACGGGCAACCGCAGGTATTTTCCAGCGGAAAGGTGCAGGAACTGCTCTCTGGTGACTGGCTGGCAGAGACCCAGATCCCAGGGGCGATCCCGCTGGACGTAACGCTGCAGCGGTGTATTGCCCCCTTTCAGCGGTCTGCTAGGGAAATGAACAGGTTTGGGAAGAAACGAGCGTGAAGATGCCCTCAGGAACAGATCATAAAGCGATCTTTGAAAACGTTGCCCGAGTGCTTTCAACACGCAGCCACACTCAGGCAGCCATCCGTCCGGATACGCGGATAGGCGCCGACCTGGAGGTCGATTCTGTCGAGATATTCGACATCGTGATGGAACTTGAAGACCTCTACAATATTTCCCTGCCGGTCGAGGCAGCATCCGATATCGACACCGTTCAGGACCTTGTTGCAAAGATAGGACAGCTCGCAAATGTTCGATAGTGACGCCAAGAAGTCCGACATTTTCGAGAAGTTCGAGAAGGTCGGGCAACGCGCCGAAGCGGTGTTGTCGCTGGGCAAGCTGCCTTTCGGCATGACGTTCGACGAAATCCTGTCGCCTACCCGCGCGCGCGTGGATGGCCAGGAAATCATCCTCGCCGGCACCAACAATTATCTCGGGCTGACATTCTCCGAGGCCGTTAAATCTGCGGCCATCAATGCCATTGCCCGCCAGGGCACGGCAACAACCGGCAGCCGGCTGGCGAATGGAACATTCCGCGAGCATATCGATCTGGAAGAAGATCTGAAGACATTCTTCGGGGCGAGGTCTGCAGTCGTCTTCACCACCGGCTACCAGGCAAACCTCGCCGCGATCAGCACATTGGCCGGGCGCGGTGACCATCTGCTGATTGATGCCGACAGCCATGCCTGCATTTATGATGGATGCCGGCTGAGCGACGCTGAAACCATCCGTTTCCGGCACAACAGCCCTGAAGACCTCGCCAAACGGCTGGCCCGCCTGCCTGATGAAGGCGCGCGCCTTGTTGTGGTGGAAGGGCTTTATTCCATGCTGGGCGATGTGGCGCCGCTGGATGAATTCGTAGCCGTGGCCCACGAGCATGGCGCCTATCTCTATGTGGATGAAGCTCATTCGGTGGGCTGTTATGGCGACCGTGGACGCGGACTTGCCGATGCGCTTGGCGTGCTCGACAAGATCGACTTTATCTCCGGCACATTCTCGAAGAGCTTTGCCTCGATTGGCGGCTTCTGCGTATCGCGCCATTCCGGCCTTGATCTGATGCGGCTGGTAAGCCGTCCTTATCTTTTCACTGCCTCGGGATCGCCCTCAAACGTGGCGGCGGCGCGCGCCGCCATGGGGGAGATGATGCACGGACCCGACCTCAGCCGTGAACTGATGGCGCGGGCGCACCAGCTTCACGCCGGGTTGGCGGCGGCCGGGTTCGCGCCGGCGTCTCCTCCAGGACCGATCATCGCCCTGCCCCGTCCGGACGAACTGACGGCTGTGCGGGAATGGAACCAGCTTCTGGCGGCAGGCATCTATGTGAACCTCGCCGTTCCCCCCGCGACACCTCATGCAAAGTCGCTGTTGAGGCTCAGCGTATCTGCAGCACATTCTGCAGAAGAGATCGACGCGATTATCTCGGCCTTCCGGGATCTGACTTAAAGATCGGCAAGATCGGCGCAAACGGCGCCGTCAGCGAAAGGCGCCTGCGCGATAGAGGCGCCAGGCCAGAGACGGCGCATGGATCAGAGGTCGGCGGCGTTCTTCCTCCGTTACCTGAAGGCGCACGCCGGAATGGCTTTCGACCTTTTCGAGAATGTAGTCGAGGCCGGCATCGAAGGTGGCCGCCGCCTTCATGACGCGCAGCGCGCCCATGGGCTTTCCAACAACTCTGCGCAGTATCCATTTCGCCTGGCAGAGGAACGCGCGGGCGCTGCTGGGCTTGGGCGGTGTTTCCAGTTCTGCCGCGAACAGTATTTCCGACAGCCTCCGATAACGGGCCTCGAAACGGGCAACGATTTCGCTGGCGCGCGCATCGGGCCGTTCCGGCCTTAATTCCGTTCTGTAGCTCTCACTGAGGCCTCTGACCCACGGCATGAGGGGTGTAACCGGGCCTGACAGAAGCGGGCGGATTTCTCCGGCAAAATGCGCGCAGGCGAGGGCCAGCGTGTCCAGAAGCTGCACGCGCACTTCAGAATCGTGCGACAATATGGCAGAAGGCTGCGCGAAACGTGCCCAGAGCATGCTCTCAAAGGCGCCGCCCCGCGCACGCCGATGAAACGCTTTTTCCGAAACGATCGAATATTTGCTTCGCAGGCGCTTACCGTTTGCGCCCGTGATCTGCATGTAATGCACCCCGGGTGGGAGTAACCACGACCCGAAACGCTTCAAACCTGATCCGTAGACAGATTTGTACTGATCCACAATAACATAGAAATCATACATCTTGTCAGCCACTTCGCCCTGACGCATGGCGGATCCGTAGAAGACCAGCCCCCGCACAGCGCCCTTGTGGCGTTCGCATATCGCTTGCGCGACTTCGCGAGCCGCGTCGCCCAACTCAATCTGATCCTCAAGGATAAGGGTGCGTAAGGCCGGTAAACGGGCGTCGGTCATCGTTATCTCAGAAACCGGATGGGGCGGGTGGACGTGATCCGGATGGGATCATATGCCGGGATTTGCAATAGCTCCCCATCCAGCACAATCGGGCCAGAACAGTGAAGCGTGAGACTGTCTGTCCGGTAGCTTGTGAGCCCATGGCGGGTCATTTCCGGACCTGTAGCATTCGCGAGAATTTTCAGGAATGCAGCCCGGAATCCGGTGATGGGCCACTGAGCGTAGGTAACTGCGATTGGCCCACTCGCCTCCCCCCAGAAGGGCTTCAAGCCGAGGCTCAGATAAGGAAGGGTCGTCATGAGGCTGAGCGCATGAACGCCCTGCAGGCGGAAGGCCGCGCTTGCTGCCTTGAAATCACAGGGGCGCAGCAATGGCGCTCCATCCGTATCCAGATAGGATCCTGGGGAGACGACGAAGCGAGCGGCCGCATTGGCGACAGCGAGCGATCCCCTGTGGCCGTCCCCATGTATCTGCTTCTGGGTGTAGAGCATCGCGCGGGCGAGCGATCCGGTGGAGAGCAGCATACCGACCAGAGGCGCCGCCAGATTGGCGCTTTCGATCCGGAGTGCTGGCAAGCTGGTTCGCGTGGAGAGGCCATCCGCGCGACAGGATCTTATGAGTGCTTCAATATCATCACCCGTGCTGCGGCGGAGACCAGCCACCTTGAAGGCAAGATTGGTGCTACCTCCCGGCAGGACAGCCAGATCCGGAAGTTGCGCGTTTCCCTCAGCAAAGCCCGGCCAGCCTGACAACACAGCCTGAAGCGTACCGTCGCCCCCTTCAACAAAGACAGCAGACGGATTCTCCCCGGCGAGCTGGCGCAGCTGATCAGGCAGATGGGCAAAGTCATTGATGCGGATCAGCACGGCACCTTCCACGCGCGCGGCAACCCGTTCGAGCGTTGAACCTTTGCGCTGGACTGTGTGGCTGAGCGGATTGACGATAAAGCCGATCTGGCGGCTCATTTTCTGACCTCACGGTCTAACGCCAGCCACAGGCTGGCGCAGAAGAGGACGATGATTGGAAGCGCAACGGCTAATACCGGACTGAGGCTGCCATTTTCTGCCAGCGTTTTCAGGATGCCGTC
Source organism: Hyphomonas sp. NPDC076881 (assembly GCF_050269995.1). NCBI lineage: Bacteria > Pseudomonadati > Pseudomonadota > Alphaproteobacteria > Hyphomonadales > Hyphomonadaceae > Hyphomonas > Hyphomonas sp. NPDC076881. The sequence goes on from NZ_JBNNJJ010000001.1 coordinate 111,220, forward strand.
TACCACCATATAAACAAAGCCAGCGGCAACTCCCCCGGCAACGGCCAGATCGGCATTCGACCGCCTGCCATAGACCTGCATGATCGGCACGGCCAGGAACAGAAAGCCGATTACAGTGACTGGCAGCAATATCCGGTTCAGCGCCCAGAGGAGATAAGCGCCGGATGGGCGGCTGCCCGATCCGCGCATTTCACTGAGCGCAAGGAGATTCGAGACGGCCAGATCCCGGGGGGGCGCGAGCAGCAGCTGAAGGCTATCTGGCGTTTGCGGGCTTGGCCAGAAGGACATCTCGCGGGGCGCATCACCATCGAAGCGCCGCTGGCTGGTGTTGGTGAGCTGCCAGCCACCATCAGCGGGACGCGCGGTTTCGGCCATCGTGACGGAAATAACGGCCCCTTCGGCATTCCGTTCGAAAATCGTGATGCCGCTTAATTCATCATTCTGCATGCTGCTCAATTCGATCAGCAGCGGACCATCTGAAAGCCAGAGCTTTTCCGGCGTCTGGGCGTCTTCCTGAAGCGCATCTACGCCGAGCCAGGCCTGCAACGCGCGGCTGGAGGGCGGGCCCGTAGTATCGATTACCAAGGCAGAGACCACGCCCGCCATGAAGACGACGGGCGCCAGCGTCCTCATCTGTCCGAATACGGAAATACCGGAAGCGGAGATCGATACGAGTTCATTGCGCCGGAACAGTGATGCATAGGTGAGAAGCGCTGCCAGCAGAAAGGCAAAGACGACAATCCGGTCGAACAGGGCCGGCAGGCGCAGCCACATATACCGCATCTGCCCCTCAAACCCGGCGCCAGCAGGCAGCTTGTCGGCATTGCTGAGTGCGTCGAGGACGCCCAGCAGCGCCACAAGCGCCAGCGTTACAACGAGCAGCCGCTGCAGGAAAAGCAAGGAGAGATACCGGGTAAGTCGCGTAGTCATGTAGCCTGCTTCCCGGCAAGGGCGCTGGCATAATCGGTTCCCTGGCGGGCAACGATCCTGCGGCGCCCGGCAAGAAGGCTGCCTTCGGAAAGACGCTGGAACAAGGCAAGCGAGACGAGCGCGGCAAGAAAGACGATGGGCCAGAAGCCTGCCCAGGAGGGGATGATCCCCTCGCTGGCCTGGACCAGAGTAAACTCCAGAACCTTCTGAATGCCCAGCAGGATGAGGATACCCAGAATCACACCGCTGGAGCGCGCGATCCGGCCGAGGTTCAAGCCCAGAAGGATGGCGATGAAGGGCATGACCAGCAGCAAGGCTGCGCGGCTGGTTCGGTCATGAAACGCCGAGGCCGCGACGGCAGGCTCAACGCCCTCTCCGCTGGCTGCTGATGATGGGCTAAGCAGTTCGGAGAGGAACAACTCCCGCTCGTCATTACCGCGTTCGCGGTACTGTCCGGCATCCGGGATGACCGGCCAGATAAGCTCTGCAAATTCGATCCTGTCATACTCATCTGGCGGATCGCTGTCGCGATAGGATGCGCCCGCGCCCTCCTGAAGAATAATTTCCCACTCCCCGGAGCGCGGCTCCTGCAAAAGGCCGGTGCGGCCTGTGAGTACGGTGCGTGTTCCGTCCGGTTCGGTCTCCAGAATGAAGGTTTGCCCCAACCGCCGGCTGGATGGCTGGACGGTGTCTGTCCAGATGATCCGGTCTTTGTACTGGACGAACTTCTGTTCCTGAAACACGGACAGCACGGATTGGTGCTGAAGATTGTAGACGATCTCGCGATAGGCATAGCGCGACAGGGGCTGGAGGAAGCCGGAGATCAGGAGGGAGGCTGCTGCCAGAACAAGCGCAACCGCCATGAAGGGCCGGACAATCCGGTAAAGCGATACCCCAGCCGCCATGAGCGCGACGATTTCCCCCGAGCGGCTGAGCCGATCAATTGTCAGGATCATCGAGATCAGGAACGCGCCCGGCAATGCCAGATTCAGGTAATGTGGAATCAGGTTGGCGATCAGAAGAGAGCCCGAAAGCAGAGCGCTCCCCGAGCCGGAAACCAGTTCGGTGATGCGGATAAGCCGTTCCAACAGCAAAAGCGCCATGGCCAGGACGGTGAGGCCTGCAAACATGCCAAGAAAGCTACGGATCAGGTAGCGATCAAGCCTGGCAATCATTACCCATTCCCCCGGCCAATCGCACTCGGCTGACTTTGTTATAGCATCGCGTGTGACAGTCCATTGATCCCCGCACCGGCTTAGCGCTACTAACAATCTGAAGCATATGTGTCACAATAGGACTGTGTTGATGCACCTTGGCAAGGTTCTGATGCTGATGCTGGCGATCTTTTGCCAGACAGCTGCGGCGCAAACCCTCAATGTCCTGAATATTCGCGCCGACGAGGCCGGTGCTGTCTGTGGCAACGGGGGACCGCAGATTGAAGTCCTCGTAACCGGCATTTACGCCGAGGGGATCTTGACCGTCGAGCTGTACAAACCGAGCGAACGGGACTTCCTGAAAAAAGCTTCTCGCCTGAAACGTGTGCGGGTGCCCGCCGAGAACGGGGTTCAGCGGGTCTGTTTCGATCTGCCGTCATCGGGAACCTATGCAGTGGCCGCCTATCATGACGTGAACGGTGACCGGGAACTTGCCCGGCAATGGAACATGCTGCCAGCCGAGCCCTTTGCCCTTTCCAACAATCAGAAGCTCAAATTGCGCATGCCCAAGTTTGACGAAGCCGCCTTCAAGGCGGGTGATGAGACAACAACTGTCCTGCTTGAGCTGCGCAAATGAATATCCATGCGCCAATTCAGAATCTCTCTTTTGGCAATGCACCCGTTACAGTGCGGCGGGTGGAAAGCGCCGCCGACCGGCGCGCGTTTCTGGACATCCCTTTCCGCGCTTATGGCAACCTGCCGGCCTGGCGTGCGCCCCTGAGATTTGAGCGCGCGGCGCAAATCGATCCTCGCCGCAATCCTGCGCTTGCGCAGATGCCACATGAATTGCTGCTGGCCTGGCGGGGCACACAGGCCGTCGGCCGGATTGCCGTATTCATTAATCCCGCTCACCTGGCGCGGCATAATGATCAGACCGGTCATTTCGGATTTCTGGACACGCTGCAGGAAGACGAGGAAACCATCTCTGCGCTGATGGGGGCTGCCGAAGCGTGGTTGCGCCAGAGAGGAATGCTGCGGATTGCAGGGCCATTCAACTTCTCCGTGAACGAAGAATGCGGCCTTCTGGTCGACGGGTTTGATACGCCGCCGGTAATGATGATGTTGCATGGCCGGCCGGATTATGCCCCCTCTCTGGAGCGCGCCGGATATTCCAAGGCCATGGACATGTTCGCCTACATGATCCGGATGGGAGAGACATATGCGCCACCCGGTATTGCCAGCAGACTGATCGAAGGCTTTGAAAGGGATCGGCGGCTGAGGATCCGAAATCTGGACAGCCGCAACTATGAGAGCGAGATCAATCAGATCCTCGACATCTTCGATGATGCGTGGTCGGACAATTGGGGCTTTGTGCCCTTTGGCAAAGCCGAAATCACGCATATGGCCAAGGAGTTGAAGCCCCTCATCAGCCCAGATCACGTCTGGATAGGGCTGATCGACGAGGAACCCGCCTGTTTTGCGCTTGTACTGCCCGACATTTTCGAGGCTGCCGAAGGGCTGAATGGCAGGCTGCTGCCCTTTGGCTGGGTACAGTTCCTTCACCGATTGAAGGTCGCTGGCACGACAACCGCCCGGATACCGCTGGCCGGGATGCGGCGGAAGTTTCACAAGACACGCCGCGGCGTGCAGACCATGGCAGCCACCTGCAGCATGACGCTGGCGGCGCAGCATGCCCGAGGCGTGCGCAACATCGAAGCCTCCTGGATTCTGGAAACAAACACCAATCTGATCAACATCATCTCGCTGTTCGACGCGCCGAAATACAAGACCTATCGAATCTACGGAAAACCCCTTTGAGCCAGCACTCCGGGCGTGACACGGCATATGCGCTTGTGCTGGCTGGCGCGCGGGCGAGCGGGGATGCGCTCGCCACGGCCCACGGCGTTCACAGCAAAGCGCTGATCAATATTGGCGGCGCGCCGATGCTGTCGAGAGTACTTCGCTCCCTGGCGCAAAGCGGCCGTCTGTGTACGGCGCCTTATGTTTCAGGGCTTGAGCCGGAGGTGCTTGAAGAAGCCAGCGGCGGCATACCCGCGCAGCGCGCTCAATCGGTATCCGGCGGCCCGGCCTCCAGCCTTCTGGGCGCGATAGAGGGCGGAATTCAACTGCCCCTGCTTGTCACGACCTGCGATCATGCGCTGCTCACATCAGAAATGGTTGATCACTTCGTTGGAGAGGCCATTCGGAGCGGCGCGGATCTGACCGTAGGGTTGGCATCGAAGAAAACAATACAGGCGATCTATCCCCAAACACGGCGAACCTATATTCCCTTCGGGGGGGATCCCATGTCTGGCTGCAATCTGTTTTTCATCCGTTCACCCGACGCTCTCAAGATTATCCGGTTCTGGCAACAGGCGGAACAGGACCGCAAGAAGCCCTGGAAGATAGCCTGGCGCTTTGGCCCGGTGACGGCGCTCCGGCTACTGATTGGCAGGCCGGATGTCCACAGGGCCTTCAAGATGATTTCTGCGAGGCTGGGCGCGCGCGCCGGCGTTGTTGTGATGCCGTTTGCCGAAGCCGCGATCGATGTCGACTCCCAAGCCGATCTTGATCTGGTTCGGAGCATTATTGCTGACAGGCGGCAGGGCTGAAAATGCAGGCGCAGACCGACCGTCATGCCCGAGAATTGGGCCACACTGCCCGCAACTGGCCGGCGACGCGCTCAGCATCCGGCAGCCCCTCCGACACTGTGAGGACTGGCTGTCCCGGCCAGCCCGGATCAGTATAGGCGGTTCCTTCAAACATCACTGGAGCGGCATAGCGCGGAAGAACATGGAAATGGACATGGGGATCCACCATCATCAACATCAGGTAGTTGATCTTCGGGTTGGCAAACGCTTGCGCGCACACTGCTTCGGCATCTTTGACAACGGTGGCGAGTTCGGCAAAGGCCTCCGCAGGCAGCGCAGAGAATGCCGTGGCATCGCTATGAGAGAGAATGATGAGGGCGCCGAGCGTGACTTGCTTTGGACGTACCTGAACGCTCCAGTGCGTGTAATCGCGGATCAAGGTGCGGCTGCCACCAAATGTTTCAAAGGTTGCATTGCGATGCATGACGCTCTTTCTCCTTCTGCCGGCTCCGGGCTTGGGCCCACTTTCAATTAAACATCTTAGAGTTATTCGCCCTATGACACCAAACGCCGTCTCGGTTCGCCTGCTTGGGGAATTGCCGTCAAAACTCTGGGGGCTGGATCTCCGGGAATGGCAACGCCGCGCCTGGACGAAGGCGGGGGCTGCAGGCGTGGACCAAGCGGAAAGCCGGCTGCTGGCAGGCCTTGAATGGGTGCTGTCGCCATCGCTCCAGCGAAACCTGCTGGCCCGGCCCGGCGCGGCGCTGCTGGTGCCAGCAGCGGATAACAAGGGCGAGCAGCTGGTTGCCCTCCACTTGCCTGAAGGGGCTGACGCCAGCACATTTCTGGCGCTGTTCGAACACTCGATAGCAGACCGCGAGACGCTGAAAGCAGCCGGCCTCACTCCAGGCGACATGCGCGACTTTGCCGATGCCTATAACAAGAGCCTGCGCAAACGGGAGGTGCCTTACGTTCTGTCGATGCGCACCGAGAAAACCATCGACATCGAGCGGGTACTGTTCAAAGGCTCCTACAAGGGGGTAACCGATCTAGTGACCAAATATGCCTGGCCTGTGCCGGCGTTTCACGTCACGCGCCTTTGCGCCTTCCTGCGCATTTCGCCCAATACCGTGACCACGGCGAGCCTGGCTTTCGTCATACTGGCCTTCTGGCTGTTCTGGAATGGTGCGTGGGTGGCCGGGCTGGCGGCCGCCTGGATCATGACATTCCTGGACACGGTGGACGGCAAACTCGCGCGCACGACGATGACCTATTCAAACTGGGGCAACATCTATGATCACGGGATCGACCTGATCCACCCCCCCTTCTGGTATTGGGCCATCTTTATCGGTCTGCAGGGTACGGACGATGGACCTTCGCAAACGCTGCTGGCTGCATCGCTGGCGATGATCCTTGCGGGGTATCTCCTAAACCGGCTTGAGGAAGGGGAATTCATCCGGCGCTTCGGATTTCACATTCATGTCTGGCAACCCATCGACAGTTTCATGCGGGAGATCACCGCGCGCCGGAATCCCAACATGCTGATCTTCATGGCAGCGGTCATTCTCGGCCAGCCTGGATGGGGCTTCATCGCCATTGGTGGCTGGACGCTTATCTGCCTGCTCTTCCACGGGGGACGGCTGCTGCAGGCAATGGCCCAGAAATCGAAACCCACATCCTGGCTGGAGGCCTGAAACTCATGCCAGCGATCGCCATCTTCGATCTCGACAAGACGATCACACGGGCCCCGACCTGGACCCGTTTTCTGATTTTTGTGAACCGGAAACGGCCGGTATTCCTGCTCCATCTTGTTCGCATCCTTGTGCAGGCGGCGGGCTACAAACTTGGGTTGGCGAGCCGGGATTCAGTGAAGGTGGTGAGCCTCAGATCGCTTTCCCATCTCACCCGAGACGAACTGGAAGCCGCAGCGGCAGCTTTCATTGCGCGAGAGGTCCACTCCGGGCTCCGTCCAGGCGCGGTTGAGGCGATCCGCTGGCATGCCGCGCGGGGCGACCGGCTGATCATAGCGACAGCTTCGGTTGATCTTGTCGCCGAGGAACTTGCTCGCGCGCTGGGTTTTCATGAGGTCATCGCGACGCGGCTGGACTGGTCGGCGGAGGGCGAGGCACCTGCTCCACGGCTCTCGGGCGCCAATTGCTATGGCGCAGAAAAGCTCAAGCGCATCGAGGCACACGGGATCGAGCGCGTGTCCTTTGCCTATAGCGATCACGTTTCCGATCTCGATATGTTGCTGAATTCCGATCATGGAATTGCGGTCAACCCGTCTTCCGGATTGCGGAAGGCAGCGCGCGAAATGAGCCTGACAATCGCAGACCTGAACTTGCCTGAAATCGGTTTCCTCTCGGAAAAAGTGAGTACCTCCAAATGAAAGCCATTCTCCTGAGTGCCGGTCGTGGATCGCGCCTTCTGCCTCTCACGGAATCCCGCCCGAAATGTCTTTTGCCGGTGCAGGAAACCACGCTGCTGGGGTATCAGCTGGATACACTTGAGGCGGCCGGCATCCGGGACGTGACAGTGGTGACTGGGTTTCTTCCTGATCTGGTGGAAGCAGAGCTTGCAGGCCGCAGCGGACCCTTGAAGGCGAGCCCGTTCTTCAACCCGTTTTTTCAGGTGGCCGACAATCTTGCGAGCTGCTGGATGGTTCGGGAGCGGATGGGTGATGACTTCCTCCTGATAAACGGAGACACATTGTTCAAGCTGGACCTGATCGAGAAAGTGATTGCCGCCCCGCCGGCGCCAATCCTGGTGACGATCGATCAGAAGGAAAGCTATGATCTGGACGACATGAAGGTAACGCTTTCCGGCACGTCTCTCACAGCCATCGGCAAGACGCTTTTGCCGAGCGAAACTGACGCAGAATCCATTGGGATCCTGCGCTTCAAGGGAAACGGGCCAAAGGTTTTCCGGAGCAAGCTGGAACAGATGATGCGCACACAAGACGGCGTTCAGGCCTGGTTTCTAAAGGCCATCAACGCCATTGCCAGCACTGAAGGCGGCGTCGAAACGGTTCTGATAAAGGGGCATCGTTGGGCTGAGGTGGACACGGTGGCGGATTTCGAGGGCCTGAAGAAAAGCGGATTCTGACCCGGCCATGCCCCGCCCCCCCTCTCCCGGGCAACCTGCTTTTTCGCCTCGCATCCTTGTGCTGGCGATTGGCGAGGCGCACCAGCTGTTACACGTTCTCGGCGCCGCCAGAGAATTGGCTCGCACCGGGGTGAGTACGGATATCCTTGTCCCAACAGATTGGCATGAGCAGCTGATTGCGGCCCATGCGCCAGAACTTTCCCGCAGCGTCTTGCGACCCCCCCTGTTCTATCAGGGGCGCCCCCTCTATCAGTGCCCCCTTCGCCTGCCCAACCTTCTGCTGAGCCTCGCGCGTATTTCCCGATACGATGCCATTCTGACACCTGAGCGCACATCGACGGCGCTGAAGAAAGTGCTCGGAAAGCAGTGCCCGAAGCTCATCCATATTCTTCACGGAGCGGGCGACCGGGAAAAAGGATATGAAGACCGTATACGGCTCTTTGATCTGGTTTTTGTTGCAGGCCAGAAGGATTATGATGCCTTCCTGCACTATGGATTGGCGACCGCGGAGAACTGCCATGTCATCGGCTATTCCAAGTTTGACGTATTGCCGCCGGCCCCACCGCGTTTCTTTGGGAATGACCGGCCAGTCGTGCTCTATAATCCGCATTTTGATACTGACCTCAGTTCATGGATGAAGTTTGGCCCCTCCTTGGTCGAAGCATTTGCGAAGATGCCGGACTTCAATTTCATCGTCGCGCCCCATCTGAGGCTGCGCGGCAAAGGCAGGCGGCTGTTTGATAAACTCTCCCAATGGCCGCAAGCACCAAATCTGAGGTTTGATGGCGGCAGCATTCATTCCCTCAATATGGACTACACGCGCACAGCCGACATTTATGTCGGGGATGTCAGCAGCCAGGTTTACGAGTTTCTGCAAACGCTGAAGCCCTGCGTCTTCCTGAATGCACATGACGCCCACTGGCGGGATAATCCCTTCTATCGCCACTGGGCTTTTGGCGAGGTTGCCAGTTCTGCGGAGGAAGCTCTGCTCCTGATCCGCTCGGCGAAGGATGCGCATCTCGGGTTTCTGGCGCAGCAGGCGGCTGGCTTTGCCGCCGCCATCAATGCCGGGCCTGCCTCTGCGTCTGCGCGGGCGGCTGCGTTGATCCGGGACTTTCTGGACCGGGCCTGACCCACTGTTTGGCGGGGGGCCTGCGAGCCCCATAGCCATAGTTCAGACGGACCCCTCCAGCTTTTAGTGGGCAAGGATATTGACTCACACCCAAAAGAACAAAATAAGAACATATGGATCTTGCCACGCTCATATCCAAAGGCCTGGTTGGCCCTCTTACTGCCCCGCCGGCGCGGGAGGCGGAGTTTCCTTTTGGGCTGGGCAGACACGGGCTGCATGAAATAGCCGAGGCCGCCTATGGAGACCGCGCCGCCACAACCGGCTTTCTGCTGGCCGCAGCCCCCCGCCCCTCGCGCAGGACTATCCTGCTATGGGTGACCCAGGCCAGCAGCGCGCGTGACATGGGCCGAGTTCCCGAGGCGGCTCTGCGGGAAGCCACCGGCGGCAAGGCCCGGCGGCTTGGCATTGTAACCCGCCATACCAGCGATGCACTCTGGGCGATCGAGGAGGCGATTGTGTCCGGTGTCGTAAGCCATGTGATCGCGGAAGTGGACAGCGCAGACTTCACCGCAACCCGGCGCCTGACCCTTGCCTCCGAACGCCACGGTGTACCGGTTACACTGCTTCTGCCGCACACCTGCGAAGGGGCGACAGCCGCCGCCACTCGCTGGCGTGTCTGCCCTCAACCCTCAGCCCCCAACCGCTACGACCCGCGCGCACCCGGGCATGCCCGCTGGCGTGTCCATCTCGAACGCTGCCGCGCCGCTCCCGCCTTGGTGGGACAGGCATTTGATCTGGAATGGAATGATGAGACGCTATCTCTCCATATGGTTCCCGGAATGGTCACTGGATCGCCTGCGCCGGATGAGGCGACGCCCCATCACGTCTTCCCAAACCGGAGAGCCGGCTAGGCTGCGTCCATTCATCCTGCATGAGAAATCTCCTCACGGACTTGTTGTGGCCGCCGCCAATCACGCGGCACTTGCAAGTGGTATTCATCCTGGCCTGCGTTTTACAGATGCCCGCGCCACCCTGCCCGATATTGCTGCCGAAGAGATTGACCGGGAGGGCGACGGAAAAGCCCTCGCCGCGCTGGCCGCCTGGATGGTTCGTTTCTCTCCCTTGGTCGCGATTGAGGGGGAAGACGGGCTGATCCTGGAGATCACCGGTTGCGACCATCTGTTCGGGGGTGAGAGGAAAATGGCAGACGTGCTTTCCGTCCGGCTCACGCGGACAGGATATAGTCACCGGATCGGGATCGCCGGAACCCTCGGCGGGGCCTGGGCCCTGGCGCACGCCGCAGCCGAAGAGGGGCAACCGGCCCTTCTTTCCAGCGGCGCGGAACGTGAAGGGCTGGCCCCCCTCCCCACAAGTGCCCTGCGCATTTCTGGCGCTGCGATTACGCTGCTGCGCCGGTTTGGTCTGACGCGCATCGGGCAGCTCTATGATATCGACCGCAAGGCACTCACGCGCCGTTTCAATTCGCGGCAGGCGGCAGATGCCCTTACGCTCCGTCTGGATCAGGCGCTTGGTCTCCGCTCAGAACCTTTTATTCCATTTCGTCCGGCACCGGATCATTTCTCAAGACTTGCCTGCCCCGAGCCGCTGACAAATGCAGCGGGGATAGATGCCGGTCTGACAAAGCTTACCGAAGAGCTTTGCAGCTACTTGTCCGCTGATGGTCTTGGCGCACAATCCTTTCTGTTTCAGGCATTCCGCTCTGACGGAGAAATGAGCTCCATACGGGTCAATGCAGCCCGCCCCGTACGCTCGGCGGAACATATCCTGCGGCTTTTCGGCGAAAAAACATGCCGGATTGATCCCGGATTTGGAATCGATCTTCTGCTTCTGGAGGCTTCCAGAACCAGCCCCATGACGGCAGGTAGCCGTCCCCTCTCGGGCGATCTTTCCGGAACCGACCTCGACGAGGAAGCGCTCTCGGCGCTTGCTGATCGCATCAACGCCCGTATTGGCGAAGGCACTGTCACCATTACGCTGCCAGAAGCACGGTATCCTGTTCTGATGGCGGAAAAGACCGTGCCCTTTGCAGGACAGGATATGGAGGGGGTTTCACCGCCTGATAACCTGCCCGGCCTGCGCCCGGCACGCCTGTTTGCGCAGCCTGAACGGGTAGAGGTGATTGCGGAAGTTCCGGATGGGCCGCCTCTTCGCTTTGTCTGGCGGCGCAAGGTCCGGCGGGTTGTCCGCGCCGATGGGCCAGAACGTATTGCGCCGGAATGGTGGGCCTATTTACCGGCACAGGCCGGCACCGCTTCCGCCCTGCCGCGAACCCGGGACTATTACCGTGTGGAGGATGAAGACGGCCGGCGATACTGGGTCTACCGGGATGGGCTTTATGGTGATGGCCGCGGTGAAACGCCAGACTGGTTCGTTCAGGGACTATTTGCATGAGCGAATATGCCGAACTGGCCGTAACAACGAACTTCTCCTTTCTGCGGGGCGCCAGCCATGCGCATGAGTTGATTGCGCGCGCAGCCGAACTGAACCTTGCCGCAGTTGGCGTGGCCGACAGGAATACCTTGGCCGGCGTTGTGCGCGCCCATGTGGCGGCGCAGGAAGTCGGGCTGCGGCTCTTGGTAGGGGCGCGCCTGGTGCTGGAAGATGGCCCTGAAATCCTTGCATACCCAATGGACCGAGCAGCCTATGGCCGCCTTTCGCGCCTGCTGTCGGAGGGCAAATTCCGGGCGCCGAAGGGCGATTGTCACATCACGGTCGCGGATATCCTGAAGGCCAGCGAAGGGATGATCCTGATTGTCATGCCGCCAGATATTCCCTCTACAGATTTTCTGCTTATGCTCGAGAAAATTGCCGGGTCCGCACCGGGACGAACATATCTGGCAGCGCGCTATACCTATACCGGCCGCAATTATGAGCGCCTCTCTCGTTTGGCACAAATTGCAAACCAGACTGGCGCACGGATGCTTGCCACAAATGATGTGCTTTATCATGTGCCGGAAAGACGCCCCCTGCAGGATGTCCTGACCTGCATTCGCGAACACCACACGGTCGAAACGGCGGGCTTTTTGCTTGAGGCGAACGGAGAGCGGCATATCAAGGATCCTGCGGAGATGGTTCGTCTGTTCAAGGGGTTTGAGCATGCAATTGCGCGCTCAATCGAAGTTCTTGAGCGCTGCCGGTTTAGCCTGGACGAGCTTTCCTATGAATATCCTGATGAGCCAGTTCCGCCCGGCTCCTCACCGCAGGAACACCTGGAACGTCTCACCCGGGAAGGCGCGAAGGGGCGCTATCCCGAGGGTGTTCCGGAAAAGGTTGCGAGCCAGATCCGCAGTGAGCTGGATATCATCAGCCAGCTTTCCTATGCGCCATATTTCCTGACAGTAAACGATATCGTCCGCTGGGCGCGTAATCAGGGAATTCTCTGCCAGGGACGTGGCTCGGCAGCCAATTCCGCGGTCTGTTATTGCCTGGGCATTACCAGCGTCGATCCGACAATGACCAAGCTCCTCTTCGAGCGCTTTCTTTCTCCCGAAAGGAAGGAACCACCGGACATTGATGTGGATTTCGAGCATGAACGCAGGGAGGAAGTCATTCAGTATGTCTACGAACGATATGGCCGTCATCGCGCGGCACTGACGGCCACCGTCATTTCCTATCGTTCGCGATCCGCCATCCGGGAAGTCTGCAAAGCGCTGGGACTTAGCGATGATATTTCATCTGCCCTTGCAAATGGAGTCTGGGGCAGTTGGAGTGATACTCTGCCCGACACGCGCATTGCTGAAGCCGGACTGGATCCAGGCAACCCTCTGATCCGGCGCGCGGTTCAATTGGCGCGTCAGCTGCTCGGTTTTCCCCGGCACCTTTCACAGCATGTTGGCGGATTTGTTCTGACACGCGGCCCTTTGATCGAGACCGTCCCGATCGGCAATGCGGCCATGAAAGACCGTACATTCATCGAATGGAACAAGGACGATATCGACGCTCTCGGGATCATGAAGGTGGATGTGCTCGCCCTCGGCATGTTGACCTGTATCCGCAAGGCATTCGGCCTTCTGGAAACGCACAAGGGCATCACGCACTCGCTCGCCAGTATCGAACAGGGTGACGAAGCGACTTATGACATGCTGTGCAAGGGAGACAGTATAGGCGTATTCCAGGTGGAAAGCCGCGCCCAGATGGCGATGCTTCCGCGGCTGAAACCGCGCACTTACTATGATCTGGTAATTGAGGTCGCCATCGTGCGGCCGGGGCCCATACAGGGCAACATGGTGCATCCTTATCTGCGCCGCCGCAAGGGAGTTGAAACCGTCACCTATCCAAGCCCCGCTCCAGACAAGGGACCGGCGGATGAACTTCAGTCGATCCTCAGCCGGACATTGGGGGTCCCCCTGTTCCAGGAGCAGGCGATGCAAATCGCCATTGATGCGGCAAAGTTCACACCAGATGAAGCCAATGGGTTGCGGCGGGCGATGGCAACTTTCCGGAATGTTGGAACCATACATCAGTACGAGGAAAAGCTTGTCTCCAAGCTCATTGACCGGGGATATGACCCGGTTTTTGCAAAATCATGCTTCGAGCAGATCAAGGGGTTTGGGGAATATGGATTCCCGGAAAGTCATGCGGCCTCCTTCGCCTTGCTGGTCTATGTTTCCTCCTGGATAAAATGTCACCACCCGGACGTTTTCTGCGTGGCCCTGCTCAACAGTCAGCCAATGGGATTCTACGCACCGGCGCAGATCGTTCGAGACGCGCAGGAACATGGGGTTGAGGTACGCCCTGTAGATGTGAATTACTCCGATTGGGACAACACCCTTGAGCCCACGGAAAACTGCAGCGGCGTTTTTGCCGTGCGCCTTGGTTTCCGTCAGGTGGACGGGCTCAGCCAGGCTGATATGGAGCGTCTGATGATGTGCCGGGGGGCAGGCTACGCAACGCCTGAGGAACTGATGCTGCGCGCCCGCCTGCCCAGATCAGTTGCAGAACGGCTGGCGGCGGCTGATGCTTTTGGCTCGATGGGGCTTTCCCGCCGCGCAGCCTTATGGAAAGTGCGGGGTGAGCCTTCCCAGCATGGCCTTCCCCTCTTCACCGCCGCGCATCTTGCCGAACAAGGCCCCGAAGTGGCGGTAGAGCTACCCCGGATGCCGCCTTCAGAGCATGTTATTCAAGATTATCAGACCACCCGGCTGTCTCTAAAAAACCATCCGATGCACTTCCTGCGCCCCTTGCATCAGCAGCGGGGCATCCTCAGCACAAAGGCCGCAACCTCTCTTCCCAGTGGGCGCCGGGTGGAAACATCCGGTATCGTGCTGGTGCGTCAACGGCCAGGCACTGCAAGCGGCGTTGTGTTTGTCACCCTGGAGGACGAAACCGGAATTGCCAATCTGGTTGTTTGGCCACGGGTGATGGAACGGTTTCGTGCAGTGGTCATGCGTTCACGGATTATCCATGTGAAAGGACGGGTTCAGACAGCTGACAATGTAACCCATATTGTTGCCGAGCAGTTGATCGATTGCACAGGTGAACTGACCCTCCTCTCAGAAGATACCTTGCGCGATCCGCTGAAGGGTGTGCTCGCGCGGCCGGATGAAGTGGCCCGCCCAATCGTGGAACGCAAAGGGCCGCCCCAAAGAACAGCAGGCGTTCATCCGCGCGATGTCCGTGTGATCCCGCGCAGCCGGGACTTTCACTGATGTTGAAAGGCCTGCCTGAAATTCAGCCTGCCCAATGGAGAAGCAGCATGTCAGGCGCCTCTAACTTTCATCCACCGCCGGATGTCGCAGTCCGGGAGCACAATCTTTTCTTCGCCGTCATGGCGCCGCCATGCGCACATCCGTTCCTGGCAGAAAAAAGCGCCCAATTCCGGGGCCGGTATGCAATGCGAGGCGCGCCGATCACGCCTGACCGCTGGCACATCTCGCTGCACCATATTTTCAGGGGACCGCTCCTCCCCCCCAAGGTGATCGAGTCATCAACGATCATAGGCAAAGCATTGCGGTTCGAACAATTCGAACTCAAACTCGGCAGGGTCATGAGTTATCAGAACCACAGAAGAAAGAAGCCCTTCGTTGTATGCACACATCAGCCATCGACGCATATGGATCGTCTTGCCAGGCTCATGGGCGAAGCTTTTATCGTCCTTTCAGGAACGCCTCCACGCGCTGCCCGCAGGATCAGTCCTCATATTACGCTGGCATGGGACAGGGTGATTGTCCCCCCGCAGGCGATTGATCCCATTACGATACCAGTCACGGAAATCGCGCTTATCCATAGCCATGTCGGTCATTCGCGATACGAATTTCTGGGGCGTTGGGCATTGGTTCCCTGACGGGTTCGCCGTCATCGCGAACAAAGGTCCTCCACTTCAATCCCAAGAGATTGCCCCAACGGCACCCCGCCACTGAATCACACCTCATCAAGCCAAGCACACCGTTGGCGTATGGGGGTATTGAATCTTCGCCACGACCAGAATACAAACGTTTGCGTAATAATGAGGTCAGGCGGTTTGGTGCGTTTCTGTTCGGCGCACCCATCCTCCGAGCACTCTGGATAAAATAAGCTGCGCAACGCAGCGCATGCCGGGAGGAACTGGAATTGGTTGCCATGCACAAACACCTTTCGGCGTTGCGCAATCCGAATGCTGCCCGCAGCCTCGCCCTACTCGCCACATTCGCCGCCCTTGCGGGGCTGGCAGGCATCTGCGAAAGTGCGCCGAACGCGCAGCCCGCAGAGGACCAGCAGATATGCGCACAGCTGAACCCTGACGCTCGCGCGTTCCTGGACGAGCTGATCCTTGACATGCTCGATCCCGAAAGTGACTTCAGCCACCTTCATTATCTGGGCGAACCCGAAATGAAGGAGATTCAGTCTCTCGATATGGATCGCCGGAAAAATGACTGGGGCAATCTCTGTCAGTACAAAAATGATAATCTGACCCTCATGGCGGGGCCAGCGCCAAAGGTCGTCTTTCTTGGAGATTCTATTACTGAATTCTGGAGCATTGGCGATCCGGATCTGTTTGAACAAGGTCTCATCAACCGCGGCATCAGCGGCCAGACTTCTTCGCAGATGCTGGTCCGGTTCTGGCAGGATGTCATCCGGTTGAAACCGGAAGTGGTCCACATCATGGCCGGCACCAACGATCTGGCAGAGAACACTGGATATGTCAGCGATGAGGATTTCAAGGGTAATATCGAGGCAATGGTCACTCTGGCGCACAGCCATGGAATTGGTGTGATCCTGGCAAGCATACCGCCCGCAGGATCCTTCGGCTGGCGCCCGGACGTCAATCCACCCGAAAGAATTTCATCTCTGAATCAATGGATTAAAGAGTACGCTGTACAAAAAGGCCTAGTTTTTGTGGATTACCATAGCCTGCTGACGGACGACGGCGCAAAAATGTCCGCAGACCTCACGCATGACGGGGTTCACCCGCATCGGGAGGGATATGCCCGCATGCACGAAGCTGCCCTGCAGGCAATTGCCAAAGCGCGGAAGTAAACTCTGCCGCTCTCCGTAAAGCTGACCTACTCATCCGTTCACGTCTCATCTGGGAGAAGCAAATGTCCGCCCTTGTTATACGTCCCGGCAGTGCTCCTCATTGGTTGTCGGGCTTGCTGGGAGGCGCGGCGCTTTTGCTGGCCGCCTGCCAGACCGCGCCACCCCCGCAAACGCCCACCGAGAACCAGCGCTCAGGGCAAAACTGGGTGGCGACCTGGGCCAGCAGCCCCTCGCTTCCTCTCGCTGCTGAAGCTGCACCGCCCGGAATGCGCCCTGTCCTTTTGGAGGGAACCGTTCGCCAGGAAATGAGGGTTAGCGCTGGCGGAGAGCGTGTCCGCATCGTTCTGGATGCTGGATTGAGTGTCTCCCGGGTATCCATTGGCGCCGCGACCATTGCCCTGGTCAAAGACGGCCGGATAGACACTGCAAGCCTGCAACACCTTACCTTCTCCGGGGCACCGGACGGGCTTGTCCTCGCCGCAGGCGCCCCGCTCTGGAGCGATCCGGTAGCGTTCTCCATTCCGGATGGCGGCGTTGTCTCGGTCAGTTTGTATCTTCCAGAGCCGGTTCAGGTTCCTCAGGCGGACCCACAACTGATTGTCGAGGTGGCGCCCGGCGGCGACCAGACGGCTGCTGCGGAACTGACAGACAGCAGACGTGTGGTGGCCCGGCCGTTGTTGACAACGATCCATGTGGACAATCCTGAGATAGACCGCGTCATTGTCGCTTTCGGCGACTCAATCACCGATGGAACCGGAAGCCGGGATCCTCTGATGCGCGGCTGGCCGGATTACCTGGCCGAGCGGATGCGGGCTGAGGGTATGGATAACGTCGCCATCATCAACCACGGCATCGGTGGAAACCGCCTTCTCCAAGACAGCGTCGGCCAGAGCGCGCTTGCAAGACTTGATCGCGATGTGCTGGCGATGCCGGGCGTCACGGACCTGATCCTTCTGGAGGGCATCAACGATCTTGGACTGAGCGGCCTCACCCTGCCGGGAATGAGCGAGCCCTTCCCTCCTCTGAGCGCGAACGATATTATTGCGTCTTATACGCAGATCATACAGCGCGCCCACGCCAGAGGTGTCCGAGTAATCGGGGCAACCCTGACGCCGGACCTCGGGTCGCCGTTTCCCGGCTACGCTACAGAGGAAAAGGATGTGATCCGCAATGAGATCAATGAATGGATCCGCAATAGCGGCGCCTTTGACGCTGTCATCGATTTCGACGCTGCGGTGCGTGATCCTGAGAACCCCGCTTATCTGTCGGAAGCCTATGACGCGGGAGACCGCATTCACCCCTCGGATGCCGGCTACAAAGCCATGGCGGCCGCGATAGACCTTGATCTCTTTCGCTAGAGCCTTGGGCTTAAAGGACCAAAGCTCCTCCACACGCCGGCAGCAAAAAAGCGTTATTTTGAAGAATGGCTGCAGAATATGGACAGCCAAGTCCGGAAAATATTTGCAATCGATTGTACTGCATCTACCATCAGATGAAGGCGAGGATCCAAGAATGACTGTCTCCAACAGCTCTGCAGCAGCCATAGACCGGCCGGCAAGCCGCTACGGATTGGTCACTGGCCTGACCTACGCCATGTTCTTCATGTTCGCGATGACAACCGATGCAGTCGGCGAAATCATCAGCATAGCTAAAGTCGAGCTAAGCCTGTCGAACACTCAGGCCAGCCTGTTCCATTGGGCCACGATGGTGGGCATTGCGCTCAGCGGAATTCTGCTTGGGTTCCTCGCAGATTTTCTCGGCCGGAAGAACGCGATTGTTCTGGGCCTGGCCGTCTACGGAATTTCGTCTGCCGTATTTTTCAGTTCCAGTTCCTTCTCGTTCTATTTGGCGCTGCTGTTTGCAGGTGGCCTGGCGATCGGCATCTTCAAAACAGCCATCCTCGCGCTCATCGGCGACATCTCCGCCTCCACAAGCGACCACACCCGCCGCATGAATGCGTGCGAAGGTTTTTTCGCCATCGGCGCGATTGTTGGCCCACTGACCGTCGTTACACTTGATTCTGCAGGGCTGTCCTGGCGGTGGCTCTATCTGCTGGCTGCCGCCATGTGCGGGGTCATGATCCTCGCCTCCCTGCGAACCCGCTTTCCCGCCCCCGTCCGCCAAGTGGAAACCCCAAAGGCGGATATGCTGAGCGCGGTTCGATTGATGGGTAACCGCCACGCCATGGGCTTCTCCCTGGCTATCGCTTTGTATGTCGCGTGCGAGGTCGCCATCTTCGTTTGGGCACCGACATTGTTTTCCGGTTACACGGGAACGCCGTTGGCGATGGCGGTCGCAGCCTATGCGGTCATGATTTTCTTTGTTCTACGGGCTGTGGGCCGCTTTCTCGCGCTGTGGATTCTTCAGATTTTTGACTGGAAGGTCGTCATGGCGGCATTCACAGGCGCCATCTTCATCTGCTTCCTGCTCAGCACACTGTTTGGAAGAGATGTGGCTGTTTTCGCTTTGCCGCTCTCGGGGCTTTTCATGTCGATGATCTACCCCACCTTCAATTCGAAAGGTATCAGCTGCCTGCCCAAGGCCAAACACGGCGCGGCCGCGGGCCTCATCCTTTTCTTCACCGCCGTCTCTGCCGCCTTCGCCCCTCTTCTCATGGGATATGTGAGCGACGTTGCCGGAAATGGCGACATGGCGGTTGGCTTCCACCTGGCTACCGTGTTCGCGGCGCTTCTCTTTGCCTTGGCACTCTACAATTTGATCGCAGATCCAGCTGGCGGCGCTTTGGCCAATGCTGACTCCAGCGACTACTGAGTATCAGAATGACTCTTCAAAAACCGGTTCCGGTTCCTCCGCCGTCCTCCCTTCTCTTTGAAAACGGTATTTCGCATCCAGACCTCTGGCTGTGGGACTCGTGGACAGCGGAAGCAGGCGGGGTAACTCATCTGTATTGCCTCGCCCTGAGCCGCAAAGATACGCAAGGCAGGCCGGTTCTTCCCGAAGACCGCAATGACTATCCCTTCCATATACGGCATTTTTCATCCAATGATGCGGGGCGCGTCTGGCAGGATCACGGCGCCTATCTATCCCCACAGACGATTGGAGATGGCGCATTCGCCCGCAACGTCTGGAGCGGCGGAATGCTTGCACGCGGAGAAGATAATTGGGTGTGCGGCTTCACCGGATTGCGGGAAGCGGGGAAGGACAGACCCTTCCTGCAAACGATTTGCCTTGGTTACTCACATAGCGGGTTCCGGCTCGATACACCGCCGGAAACAGCCCTATCCTGCCCCGTGCGCGACTATGACAGCATCCGGTCTGCAGGATATTATCTGTCTACGAAGGATAGGCTGGGCCATAAGGACGGCGAAGAGGGCGGCCCCATTCTCGCCTGGCGCGATCCCTTCATTGTTGCTGGTCCCGCCGGCACCCTGGAGGTTTTCTGGTCTGCAAAGGCATCATCAGCCCAAGGCGCGGTAGCTCACGCGACCGTGAGGCAGAAAGGCGGCAGCTTTCAGATTGAGGCGCTTCACCCCCCAATCCTCCTGCCCGATGCAGACTCTTTCACGCAGGCCGAAGTGCCCAAACTTCACTACGATCAGACGAGCTCAACCTGGTTCATGGTGATCTCCGCATGCGATCGGATCAATGAGAGCCAGCCCGCAGAAGAAGTGACAAAAGTTCTACGCCTGTACAAGTCCAGTTCGATGAGAGGCCCATGGGTCAGCGCGTTTGAACGTGAAGGCTCCCTCGTCCCGGGAACAGAGCATCTCTTTGGCGCCAGCTTCCTGACCAGCGCTTGTTCCAGCAACAGCATCACCCTGATTGCGCCCTATACGGAATATGCCTCACCGGACAGGCAGCTGACCTTTGCCCCCCCAGTGTCGGTCAGGATCGGCGGCGCCAGTGTGACACCCCGGGAAGCCACGGAGCAAGGTTCTCATTGATCGGCGCGATCAGGTGGAATGACGAATGATCAGTTCTGTTTTGGTGAAGCAGGAATGGGCCGTTCCGCCCTCCAGCTTTGCCAGCAGGAGTTCCACCAACATACGCCCGCCCTCGGCAATGTTCTGGGAAACGGTCGTAAGAGGCGGTGTCATCATGGATGACTGCCCGATATTGTCATAGCCCACGACTTTCACATCCTCGGGAATGTTGAGCCCCTCAGCCACCAGGGCATGCATGGCAGAATTTGCAAGAATGTCCGAACTGGCAAAAATGCCATCTATCCGGTTGCCCGCGCGCAGAAACTCCAGAACCTGATCATACGTTGTGCGCCCACCGAAGTTCATGCGCAGCAGATATGACCGGTCATGAGCAACTCCCGCCTCCTGGTGCGCCTTCTTGAACCCATCATAGCGAAGCTTCACTTCTGGCAGCCCGGGATCGCCGAGAAAGAGGATGTTTCTGGCCCCCCGGCTGAAAAGATGGGACGCTGCGATATACCCGCCTTTGGCGTTGTCACTGCCGACCGTGGTGTACTTGGCGCCCTTCATCCGCGCGCCCCAGACAACGAAGTTGGCATTTCGCGCGGCGAGATCGTTGAGGTGGGCGGCTCTTGCTGCCTGGCCAATAACGATAATCCCGTCGGCCCGGCCAGTATTGAGCAGGCGCTGTTCGGCGGCGTGGCTCGCTTCGCGCGGAACACTCACCACCAAATCATAACCAAGCTCTGCAGCGGCCTGCGAGACACCGCCCACCATTTCCAGAAAGAAGGGATCGGACATCGTCTGATCCGTTTCCGGGTTTAGCGGTATAACCATTCCCAGGGCGCGGGCCGACTTGCGCCGCAGGCTGCTTGCCGGCGCGTTGACAGCATACCCGACTTCGCTGGCAATCCTCTGGATCCTCTTGCGAGTACTTTCCTTGACCACCGGACTGTCGCTCAATGCGCGCGAAACGGTCGAAATATCGACGCGCGCAATCTTCGCCAGCTCTACCATTGTGATCTTTTTGTTCATTTCGGGTCCCTGAAAACCAAGATATGCAATGAACCTGCCATCTGCCATGGCGTCAGGCCTCCCTGCATCCGCAACAGATGCATAATTGGCTGATGCCATTAGCGTTAAACCCTGACGCCCGCCGTCAGCATAGGATATCCCGCTCAGTCCAGATCCGAATTTAGACACGATCCCGCTGAATGGCCAAGGGTCGATAGGATCAAGAACACTCCCGGCGGGGCCCAAAAAGCAGGGGCGAACAATATGAAATCATGAATACAAACGTTTGCACAAATGAAATTCTGATTGTAGTTTTTACCAGCATTCGAATGGGCGCCCCCGGCAGGCTTGGCGGGGATCAATCGGACGCGCCGCAAACAGAGATAAAACAACATAGGCTGGCAAACCGGCTGGGAGGGAGGAAACATGGCCGCACGTTTAACAAGAAGGCAGTTTGGAATCGCAGGTATTGGCGCCGCTGGTGCCCTCACTTTGGGGCCAGCGTCCTGCGCAGCCCTCGACCCAAAACCTGCCGTCCCTTCCCCGCTGCTGGCGCGAGATCCTCTCAGTCATGTGGATCCAGAATTACGCGGCATTGCTGCGCGCATGATGGAGAATGGGCCGCCGCCAAGCTACTCGGCTGAAAGTCTCAAATCGGCGCGCAATTTCGGAGCGGCATTCGCGCCTCCTCGCCTGCCGGACATTTCTGTATCTGAGGTATTTGCTCCCCTCCCGGGCGACGAGCCGGATGTGAAGCTCTTCGTTGTCAATGCCAAGCCGGGGGTCTCTCGCCCCGCTATTTTGCACTCACATGGCGGCGGGTACATACTTGGAAAGGCCGCATGGGAGGTGGGGCATCTGCAGGCACTCGCACGCGACCTCGACTGCGTGATTGTCAGTGTCGAATACAGGCTTGCACCGGAAACACGCTATCAGGGCTCGATCGAGGATAACTATGCCGGCCTCCTGTGGCTCTGCAAAAACGCGGAACCAATCGGCGCCGATCCCACCCGCATCGCGCTGCTTGGCGAAAGCGCTGGGGGAGGCCATTCAGCCCTGCTGGCGATCACCGCGCGCGACCGGGGAGAAGTTCCCGTTGCCTTCCAGGCGCTCGTCTATCCCATGCTGGATGATCGCACTGGCAGCACGCGCATGCCGCCCCCCTTTATCGGCGCCTTCGGCTGGGATGCTCCGTCCAACCGGTTCGGCTGGGAGGCGTTCCTGGGTCATCCCCCCGGCGGTGGAAGTGTGCCGGTTGGGGGTGTCCCGGCCCGCATTGAAAACCTGACGGGACTACCGCCAGCCTTCATCGGTGTGGGCGGGATTGATCTGTTTGTCAGCGAAGACATCGAGTATGGGCACAGGCTGATTGAGTCTGGCGTACCCGTTGAACTGGTCATCGTTCCCGGCGCTTTCCATGGCTTTGACAGGATTGCCGCAGACACGACCATCGCCAAACGCTTCACCAAGGCGAAGGTAAACGCTTTGCGCCGGGCATTTGGCCAACCGCAAGAGATATGAACTGAGCCTGTTTTCCATCCGCTCAAAGATAACATCGGAGGATCGAATGAAAGTCCTGTTCCAGGAACGTAACATGCCAGCGTGGCGCCTTCTGCGCCCGCTTTTGGCCTCGTGCGCTGGCCTGCTCGCAGCGTGTACGCACCAACCTCTCCCGGCGCCCCCGGAAACCACCACTCAGGTAAGTGTGGATCCAGACGGGCTGGTGCATGTCCCGGCGATGTCGGTTCCGGTGTCCGAATATCTCAGCCCGGAGGGCAAGGCATATCTCATTGACCACCTGCTCACGATGAAGAACCCGGAACTGCTGAAGGAAGTCGAGGGCATTGGTGGGCCGGCATTCCTCAAGGGATATATTGACCGGCAGAGAGAGCTCTTTGCCGTCCAGAAGTCCGAAACCGAAATCGGCGGTGTTCAAGTTTATGATTACACACCCTCAGAGGGCATCAAGCCGGAAAACCAAAATCGTGTGCTGATCAATTTGCATGGCGGCGGGTTCATAACCTGCTGGCCCGCCTGCGCCGAGGTGGAATCAATGCCCGTCTCCGCGCTGGGAGGCTACAGGGTTGTAGCTGTCAACTATCGTCAGGCACCGGAGCACAAGTTCCCTGCCGCCAGTGAAGATGTGGCCGCCGTCTACACAGAGCTGCTGAAAACCTATCCGGCAGAAAACATTGGCATCTTTGGCTGCTCGGCGGGCGGAATGCTGACCGGCATGTCGCTGGCCTGGTTTCAGAAGCATAACTTGCCGACGCCCGGCGCGGCCGGTATCTACTGCGCCGGATCGGCCGCGCCGGTCAACGGCTTTGGCGGCGACGCAAACTATACCGCCACGGCCATTGGGGAGGCACGCTTCATAGCCCCGCCGCGCCCAACCGCCAGCGCTTCCGATGCTCCAAAGCGTTCAATGATGCCCTATCTTTCGGAGGTTGACCCATACGACCCGCTCGTTGCCCCTGCTCACTACGATGAGATTCTGGCGGCATTCCCCCCGACACAGATCATTACCGGCACCCGGGGATTTGAACTCAGCTCAGCTGTCTACACCCACAGCAGGCTGGTGAAGCTGGGGGTAAAGGCAGATCTGCATGTCTGGGAAGGCATGTTTCACGGCTTTTACAGCAATCCGGACGTTCCCGAGTCCCAGGACGCCTACAAGGTGATGGTCGACTTCTTCGACGAGCACCTCGGAAAATAGTTGCCGGGCCGAGTTTGACAGAGTTCCGCCGGTTTTATGGACTTGGCGGGCTCTGCTCAGACATCGCTCTATGACATACAGCACGAGCTCTCCACCTTGGACGGGATGATACAGCATGGTCGCAGAAACACGCCTGGCCGCAATTGAACTTGGCGGAACAAAATCTATTGCGATTTTGGCGGACGGAAACACCGTGATCAGCCAGGTATCGTTTCCCACCACTACTCCGGAGGAAACGCTGCCCTGCCTGCGCGACCAACTGAAAAGCTGGCATGCCGAAAAGCCCTTCTCGGCAATCGGGATTGCATCCTTTGGTCCGGTCCAGCTACAGCGACAAGCGGATAATTTCGGCAGCATACTGAAAACCCCCAAACCATTCTGGACAAATGCCGATGTCGTTGGTCAACTCACGGGCCCGTTCGATTGTCCCTGGGCTATCGACACTGACGTAAACGGTGCGGCGCTCGCCGAGTATCGCTGGGGCGCGGGACAAGGCTGCACCAGCATCTGTTACATCACGATTGGTACTGGCGTCGGCGGCGGGCTGGTTATCAATGGTCAGCCGGTCCATGGCTTCATGCATCCAGAAATCGGGCATGTTCGCACACGCCGGTCTCCCAATGACTCGTTCGCGGGCGCCTGCCCTTTCCATGGGGATTGTATCGAAGGGCTTATTTCCGGTCCTGCCCTGGCGGCGCGTTTTGGCCGGCCGATGAGCGAAGTGGACGACGCAGATCCGCTCTGGATGCTTGTTGCCAACGATATCGCGGAACTGGTCTCCCTGCTCCTGCTGACCACATCGGCAGAGCGCGTATTGTTTGGTGGCGGCGTCAGTACCTCCCGGCCCTTTCTGCTTCCCCTGGCGCAGAAACGCGCCCATGAGCTCCTGGCAGGATATCTTCCTATTCCGCAAACGGAAGATTTGTTTTCAATCGTCCGGCCCGCGGGACTTGGCAGCCTGGCGGGACCTCTGGGCGCAGTTGCGCTGGCTCATTCCGCACTTGGTATATGAAGCAGAGCGCCAGCGATCCGCCGCTTATTGCAAGTTTTCAGAACTGCCGGACAGGATCAGACACTGCCCCCATCCGGCTTCCGGGACAGCGCGACATCGCTCAGTCGGCCGACGTCCCAGTGTCCTCGATCAGGTCGAGGAATCCATTGACGATTGCCGTTTCCGCACACCCTGGCTTTACCCGGGAAGAAACAACCTCAAAGGTGTTCTGAGCGAATGCCGCATCATTGGGGATGTACCCTGAGCGGGACATGCCATTGGTCAATGTCGCAACGATTGAGTTCTTGATAGGGGACTCCGCTTTGAACCGTTGGGCAATCATGGTGAAGATTTCCGCATCGATTCCCCCGATCACAGTGTCACCGATTCTCAGGAGGCTGAGTTTCATCACTACCGGGTCGGCGTCCTCGTAAACACCCGCATAGCCAGCGCGTCCTTTATCAAGCCGGTTACGCCCAGGGCAACTGACCGTCATCTGCGCCCCGGAAATCGCAGCCTGGGTCACCGGCCGCACCAGCCCGGAACGCAGAACATGGAGCACCTCTTCGCCGAGCATCTGGCCCAGTGTGGCGTTCATCTGCTTTTGTTGCTCCATCAGCATCGCTACTTTGGGATTTGACCTGTCCATCCCTTGCCCACCGGGAGGCATGGCGTTGCTGATATCCTCTCCGCGCGCGGCGAAATCTGCGATTCGGATTTCCCTGAGATCATAAGTCTGCTGGAAAAAGATTGGGTTCTGGTCGCCTGCAGCGCCATAGGAAAATACCGCAACGGCGTCTTCCCCCAGGGACTCCTCAATGTAACCGGATGCGGCGCCTGGAATATCACCACTGATCAGATCAAGGTTGCCCGTGATCACCGGATGCACCGCATAATTGTAGTACACCGCGATGGGGGCCCCATCGAGGGATTGAAAGCTCAGCACAGCGACAGTCTTGTCAGACGGGCCCTGATAGTTTGGCCCTTCCCACCAACGCCCCGTCTCCGGATCGATGATGTTTCTATTTACATTGATGTAGGAGACGCCCGTGCCCGAAGCCATTTTTGCGGGCCGAAGCGCGGCTACAGCCTCTTCGACGGCCTGATACAGTTGCTCCTCATAGCCCACGCTCCAGCCGAAAGGAACGCTATGCGTATGAGTCGCCGTCAGAATGACCTGGTTTGCCGGAATACCCAATTCTGCTTCAGCCTTGGTGGTAAGCCTCTGCCAGATCTCGTTCGGTATGGCGCCGGCGTCTACAGTCACCAGCGCCGCTCGTTGCGCGCCGTTCTCAAGTACAATCGCCCGGACATGAATGGGATCCAGAACGCCTGTGAATATCCCGGGAAGCTTGTCACCGGCTGGCGTGATATCGACCTTCGACGCACCGGCTTTTAATACGGCGTCCTGTGCGAGCGCCGCCGGTAGCGGCGAAACTCCTGCGGCGATAGCCATCGCGGCAACTGCGCTGCGCAGCGCAAAAACGCGTGAAGATATTTTGGTCAAAAGGGCCTCCCTGAGCGGAATTATTACAACCGTTTGCAAAACGCCTAAGGGCGTTACAACGACAACGCAAGTCAGAGACGGCGCTGCGGACCGTTTTGGGCTCTTGCTCCGGATAATCCGTTCCCTGATCCTGTGCCCGGCACTCCGCCCAATGCTGCACTGCGCCATAATATCCGCGGCTATGGCTTGGTACACGCATTCTTCCGGTACGTCGAAACATAAAAGAGCGGCCAGCCACCGGACATCAGTTGCAAATGCACCACTCGGGTCAGTTTATTTGCTGTTCCATCTTGGAATAGCTTGACGAGCGCGCTATGCAAACGTTTGTATAGTTCTGAGAAAATGACTTCTGGGAGGAAGTAATGCATCGTTTCCGCAACGCTTCAGCGATCTCGCTGATTCTCGCTCTTTCCGTCGCCGCCGGCACTGCCAACGCCCAAACGGACGAGTCCACATCAACAGACCAAGAATACGAACTCGGCACAGTTACCGTCACGGCCTCCAAAACCGGGGCGCAGGAGCTGCAATCCGTCCCCCTGGCCATCCAGGCGTTCTCCGGGGAGGAGATGAAGGTCCGCAACATCACCACGGTCGATGATCTGGTATCGACGGTTCCGGGTGCCTCTGAAGGTTTCCGCCAGTCGGTCAGTTCCCGAATCTACAATCTCCGCGGTGCCGTGAGCAGCAACGGTGATTCGCCGATCGGCTATTATCTCGACGACGTTCCTTTTGTGGTGCCGAATTTCGGTATTGCCCCGCCGGTGCGCTTCCTGGACATGGAACGCGTTGAAGTTCTGCGTGGCCCGCAAGGCACGCTTTACGGCCAGGGGTCTTCCGGCGGCGTCTTCATTTTCCACACCCGCGATCCCAACCTCGAGAAGGTTGAGTATTCTGCCGAAGCAGAAACCTCGCGGACGAGAGGCGCTGAAGATTACAATTATGGCCTGGCCGGCGCGCTCTCCGTGCCGATCATCAAGGACAAGCTCGCCATCCGCGTCAGCGGCGGCCATTCACGCAATCCGAGCTGGGCAGACGCCTATTACGGCCCGTATGATGGCACCCCGGACGAAGAAGATGTGAATGGCGCGAAGAACGACGATTATCGCATCGTCGCGATGTACAAGCCTGCCGACAACGTCACGCTTCGCGCGCAATACTGGAACTTCCAGCCGAGACAGGACTTCACTGGCTTTACGGCGTCAGTGAACCCGCCCTACTTCCAGAATACTGCCGGGCAAAAAGGCTTCAGCAACGGGGACTTCACCCTAATGAGCCTTACCGGCACGGTGGATTTCGACAAATTCTCTGTCACCAGCGCGACCAGCCATCTGGAAGGCGATTTCGGGATCAACATCCCGCTTTCTCCGGCCGGATCATTCTCCAGCCAGTTCGGCCCGAAGCTGTTCTCGCAGGAAGTTCGCGCAAACTCCAACGGTGGCGGCCCGCTGCACTGGCTTGTTGGCGCTGCCTATCAGGATGGCGAAGGCCCGCAGTTCAACACGCTGACGCTGCCGGTTGTCGTGATCAATGCAGACAACAATACAATTACCGAGAATTTCGCTGTGTTCGGTGAGGTCAGCTATGAACTGTTTGGGGGCAAAGTTGTGCCTCTGGTGGGCCTGCGGCAATACTACGACACCCGTACATTTGAAGACGCCACCGCATCGCTTCCGACCGAAGAGGAAGTGACCACCTGGCGGGTCAATATTTCCTATCTTCCTAATGACGATCTGACGATGTTCGTATCGGCAGCAACAGGCTTCCGTCCCGGCATCGTGCAATCGCGCGTACAGGTACAATCGCTTGAGGATGCGGGCATCCCGACCGATGTGGCTCTGGACCCGGAATCTTCCAAGAACTACGAGTTCGGCCTCAAATGGCGCAACCGTGAACTCGGTCTCAATTTTGGTCTGAACCTGTATCAGCTGGAGTACACCAATCTCCAGACGAACACACCCGGCGCAATTGCCGATGTGAACGGCTTCACCAATTTCGGCGACGCCACCACGAAGGGTATCGACCTGGAGATCCGTTGGGATACGCCCATTGAGGGGCTGAGCCTTGGCGCTGTGGGCAATTTCAACGACAGCAAATACGATACGGTAGACCCGGTGGTGCAGGCAGCCCTGCCAATGTTCCGGCCTGGTTCGCGTCTCGTGAACACGCTGGATCAGAACTACCGCTTCGACATCAACTACAACCGCGACCTCGGCAACGATATTACCGGCTTTGGCAATATCGGGTTCAGCCATTCGGGCGATCGCCTGCAGGCGAACGGATTGACCGCAAATCCCTATGACATCGTCAACATGACCCTGGGTCTGCGGTTTGAACGGTATGAATTTGCGATTGTTGGAAACAACCTTGGGGATGAACGTGGCCCGACATTCCTGGGCACCAATGGCCCCCTGTCCGGTTCCGGCCCAACGCCGCGCACGCTGGGCGTGCGGCTGCGGGTTCTTTCCGAATAACCAGCCGCAAATGGGTCTGCCTTCCTGAAATCGGAGGCAGACCCACGCGGACGGACACCTATCCCGCCAGCCCCCGCTGGCGGGATTTCTTTTTGGCTTCAGGTATGGTCAGACGATGGACAAATCCGGACAATTTCGGACAAAGCCGGACAATGCCCTGTCAAAACAGAGCTTCCACATAGACAGCGTGTGCCGCCAAAGGACGCTTTACACCGAAATACTCAGCAGCTGCTGGCGAACAGGAGCGGAACCAGGGTAAAGAAGGTTGCGAAGAGGCCAATCAGCGCTCCGGTACGAGGCAACCACCTCTCGCGATCGCTGCCAGCGGGCAGACGTAACAGAAGCCAGCCTCCCGCCGCGATGCCAGCCAGCCAGCCCAGTAGCATCAGGAGGCGGTGAAGGCTGACGGGGCCTGCCTGGATGCCGCTCCCCCCTGAGGCGCAACCAGCGCCATGCAGAGCGTATACAAGGGTGAAGGTCACGGCCCAGATTGCGGGGCCGAGCGCGAGGAGACCAAGCCAGCCAAGCCCTCTGCCCTTCATTGGCTCAGCCCCTGCGCCCAGATCGCGGCTGCTGAGATTGCCCCGACGGCGAGCGAATAGCTTTGCCAGAGGCCCCAGTGGCGGAGAGCGCCGAGAGAGCCTGCGGCGAGTTCACTCCGCCGGGCCTGATCGAGGGCGAACGCGGCAAAGATGGCGGCGATGAAGAACTGGAGCGCCACATAGCCAAGCAGGGCCGCGCGAACTGCATTCTGGGCGTGAGCCCTTGGATCCCCAAGATGCCAGATGGCGAGACAGGCGAGCGCCGCCAAAGCAACCAGATTAGCGCCGACCCCAAAAGCGATGAGCCGCAATGGGCTTCCCGCCTGCGATACCTCTTTCAGAGCGCGCGCCGGAACAAGGGATGCTAGCGCCGCGGCAAGCAGACCACCTGCGATCAGCATAGCGGATACAGCCACCTCCCCCTCCAGGGGCGGCGCCGCCGGGCCCGGCGACACCAGCGTGATGAAGGCGAGACCGAATATCAGTGAAGCAAAAAATGTTCCGTTGGCGAACAGAAAACACGCCACGCCGCTGGCAGTCAGGGTAGCGGGGCTGTCGTAATGCGTTGGCAAGTGCATACCCGGCGCGACTTCCACTGCAGGAGCATTCCCGGCGGGCACAAGCGCGCGCCCCCAGCGCCAAACAAACCAGAGTACGGGAAGCAAGGCCGCCAGCGCCACATAGTAGAGGCTGAACAACATCATCAGCACAAAAACGCCAATGGAGGCCGCAAGCTTGAGAGGCAACGCGGTATTGGTGGGAAGGATGGCAACATGCTGCGGGGTCGCGTGGCCTATGCCTGTCACCAGAACTTCCCGCTGTCCGCGCGGGGCCCCCGGCAGTACGCCTTCCCCCCGCGCGAGCGCCAGGGCAACCGCCGGACCGCCCGCATATTCATTGCCCATCATATCCGGGCGCGGAAGGGAAGCAAAATTGTAGACCGGCGGCGGCAAGGCCATCGCCCAATCAAGTGTCGGCGCCTTCCAGGGATCCCTGCGTGAGCGCTTTCCGAGCCATGCCTGAAAAATGCAATCCAGCGCGAAAAGCGCAAAACCGAACGTCATGATGAAGCTGAATATCGAAGAGATGAGATTCAGCACCTCCCATTCCGGATTGTCCGGATAGACATCAATCCGGCGCGGCATACCGACCAAACCTGTCAGGTGCATTATGAAGAAGGTGCCGTGAAAGCCGACCAGAATGGTCCAGAATGCCAGTTCGCCGAGGCCCTTGATGCGGCGGCGACCTGTGATCATGGGAAGCCAATAGGCAAGCCCCGCCATCATCGGGAAAACAAATCCGCCAATCAGAACATAGTGGAGATGCGCCGTGACAAACGCCGTATCGTGGGCCTGCCAGTTGAAAGGCACAATGGCGAGCATCACCCCCGTCAGCCCGCCCATGACGAAGGTGAAGAAGAAACCGAGAATGTAAAGCATCGGCAGCTTGAGCTGAGGCCTGCCTTTCCACATGGTGCCGATCCAGGCGAAGACCTGAACAGCTGTCGGCACGGCCACCAGCAATGAGGCGGCCGAGAAGAAGGCAAGCGCCATATGCGGAATCCCGACGGCAAACATATGGTGGACCCAGAGGCCGAAGCTGAGGAATACGAGGCCCAGGATAGATGCGACGATGGCGCCATATCCGAGTATCCGTGTACGGCTGAGGACCGGAATAACGGTGGACAGGACGCCGGCGGCGGGCAGGAAAATGATGTAGACTTCTGGGTGCCCGAACAGCCAGAACAGGTGCTGCCAGAGCAAGGGATCACCCCCGCGTTCGGGGTCGAAAAATGGCCAGCCGAATGCCCGCTCTATCTCCAGCAGGACCGAGCCGAGGATCAGCGGCGGAAAACCGGCCAGCATCATGACGGCCGCGCCCAGAATGTACCAGGCAAACAACGGCATCTGAGTCAGCTTCATGCCAGGCGCCCGCATGCGCAGGATGGTCACCGTGATTTCAACGGCGGCCGCGAGGGCGGAAATCTCAACGAAGGTGACGCCCAACAGCCAGACATCGGCATTGATGCCGGGAGAATAGGTGCTGCCCGAGAGCGGAGTGTACATGAACCATCCATCGCGCGGCGCGACACCAACCAGCAGCGCCCCGATGAGAATCATCCCGCCAAACAGGTAACACCAGTAACCGAAAGCAGACAGGCGCGGGAAAGCCATATCGCGCGTTCCGAGCATCTTGGGCAGGAGATACATCGCCAGCCCCTCCAGCATGGGGATGGCGAACAGGAACATCATGATGCTGCCATGCATCGTGAATATCTGGTTGTAGATTTCGGTATCCAGGAACGCGCCCTTGCGGGTGGCAAGCTGTGTACGGATGAGCATAGCGAGAATGCCGCCGATACCGAAAAAGACCAGCGCCGTACACATGAAGCGTAGGCCGATGGTGGAATGGTTCACTGCTGTGAACACGCCGCGCATCCCCGGCGCATTGCTCCACACGCGGGTAAGCTCGCGGTGCAGGCGGAGGGCCGGCTGCGGAGGGTTTTCCAGACGTTCTGCGGAAGGCGTTGGGTTTTCGATCATTCCGAAGCCTCCCCCGCCTGGGCTGGCACGCCCGCTGGCCATTCGTCCGGGTCGTGCGCGATGACGCGGAAGCGATGCGTCGCGTAGCCGATCCCGCAGAACTCCGCGCACCGGCCTTCATAGATGCCGGGGCTTGCCGCCTGGATGCGCAAGACATTCTCGCGGCCAGGAATGGCGTCCATCTTTCCCGCAAGACGCGGAACCCAGAAGGAATGAATAACGTCTGCGGAGGTTATCCGCACGTCAACAGGTTGGCCCGCAGGGATATGAAGATCACGCCCGGCCTCCACCATAGCCCCGTCCGGGCCAGGATGCGTGAAGGTCCAACTCCATTGCTGGGCGTGGGCGCGCACTTCAATGGCTGCGTCCCTCGGCACAAGCCGCTCTCCAACGGCGATGCCCGCCGCCAGCATGCCGCTGAGGATGGCAAGGGAGAACCAGATGCCAAGGCCCCATGTCCAGCCACGCTCTGAAACGGCGCGGGGGTGTCCGAATGAAAGCGCCAACAGCGCCATGACGAAGACTGTCAGACCAGCCCCGCCGGCAAGAAACACCCACCACAGCCAGGAGATCGCCTCTGCCGATGGCCCGGCAGGATCCAGCGTCGAAAGAGGCGCTGTGCACGCCTGCGCCGCGAAGAGGGGAACCGATAGCGCCCCCATGCGCTTGAGTATCGACATCATCCTATCAGACAGGGGCGCGCCATGGACGATCTTGAAAACAGGCTTAGCGATCCAATCGAGGAGCATCGCGGACTGCACGAGACAGAAACGCGCATTGCCGTTTCGGGCCACCCCTTGCACGCCATGCTGGTGGCCTTTCCGATTGCCCTGACAATGTGTGTTCTTGCGGCCGACATTCTGTTCCTCTGGACGGGCGACGATTTCTGGGCCCGGGCCGCAGGATATGCCGCGTTCGGCGCGTTCTTCATGGGTGTGGCGGCGGGTATAACCGGCACGGCTGAGTTGCTGATGGTGCGCGGCATCCGCAATCGCACCGCAAGCTGGAGCCATTTCATTCTGGCAGTGATGCTGCTCGCCATTCTCAGCGCCAATTGGATCATCCGCATTGGCGCGCCCGAAAGCGCGGTGCTGCCAGCCGGGCTTCTGGTATCCATTGTAGCTGCGGGAATGACAGCGGTGACGGGGTGGCATGGCGGCAAACTCGTCTTCGACTATCATATTGGAACAAGGCCAGGGGGCAATTCGCGATCCTGAGGATTCTGCAGAAACTCCGGCAACTGATGAAGCAGGGGTGTCAGGTTGGGCTTGGCAAGCACCAGCAGCAGAACGCCCGCGATGAGCACCAGTCCGAGCGGCACGGCCAGCACCGGCGAGGGCATCTTGT
The DNA here is from genome assembly GCF_050269995.1 of Hyphomonas sp. NPDC076881. NCBI lineage: Bacteria > Pseudomonadati > Pseudomonadota > Alphaproteobacteria > Hyphomonadales > Hyphomonadaceae > Hyphomonas > Hyphomonas sp. NPDC076881. The sequence continues at coordinate 144,563 of NZ_JBNNJJ010000001.1, forward strand.
AGCTGCCCCTGCCCTCGGCGGTTTTGAGGATCAGGTGCCCAAGCCACACATGCAGCAGAACCATGAGCGCGACGACAACGAGCTTTGCCATCAGCCAGGCATCACGCAGTTCCAACAAAACGATCAGAACCGTGCCGAAGGTGATGGTAAGAACCGCTGCGGGGGTTGCCACGCGCGTGTAACCAGCGTGCAGCAGGATACGGAACTCCGTAAATCCGGCCTGGGTGCTGATTTCCCGGCGGCGACCGTAGATCTGGAGGATAATCGGCAAAGCCAGAAGACCCGCGCACCAGACCGATAAGGAGGCGATATGCCCGGCTTTCAAGAGCGCAATCATGCGGCCGAGACCTCCCGCCAGCCCCGGCGCAGTATCAGGGCGGCGATCCACGCCAGCGGGATCATCCCTGGCACCCACATAACCAGTCCGGCGAGTTGCTGATCCCCGAGGGCGGAGAGACCAAATGCATCGGTCAGAAGCATATGCTCAGAGTAAAGAATATTTCCGGAGAAGGTTAGGATCGCGCCAATCAGGCCCATCTGACCGGCCAACGCGGCGAGCAGAAGCGCCGCGCGAACCTGGCCGGCGCTGCCTTCCGACCTGAAAATCGACGCCCAGAATGCAAAGCCACTGGCGATCAGGAGAAACTGCATGATCCAGTAGATGAAGTGGCTGTTCCAGGCGGCTGAATAGATCGCTGGGACGTGCCAACTCCAGAGAATGAGTGACACCGCTGCAAAAGCGGCAACGCCGGCGCCATCGGGAAAGCGAACCTGCCGGAAGGCCAGAGCGAGCGCTGGGGCAACGATACAAAGCAACACAAGATGATGCAGGCTGCGCGCGGAAAAAAGAGCCACAGTGAGCGCGCAAAGGGGGGAAATGAACGCGATCGCCAGACCAAGCGAAGCGATTGCCGCATAGGCCGGCTGGTGACCGGTTATGCGGAGGGAGCCACGGGCATAGAGCCCCCCGGCCATAACCAGCACTACGAGACCTACCGCGAGCGGATCAAGATTCCAGTTGGCCAGCAGCGTGTTCGCGCCCGGCGGCGGGCCGCAATATGGAATGAACTCATCCATTCCAATGACCATGTAATGTGTCTTTGATAGATGCCTGTGTCCTTACCGATTGAACCAAGCTCATCACAAAGTCCCCTCTTGCCGCCGGACATTGGCCGAGACGTGCAGATCAGGTTACTCCGCGAGGAGTGCCTGCGTCTCATGCTTCGATCTTAACGGCCCAATCGCGCTTAGGTTCCGGATGCAGGCGAAATATCTGAAAGCATGACAGCTCTCAGACCGGGCTTGCCCTTCTCGCTCCCACTCCAACTCAGCACTCGGCCAGCGGTGCAAACCGCTCAGATCACATCATCCCATTCAGGACTGAGCCGGGCGGCGGCGTTGATGATCCCGACCATGGAATAGGTCTGAGGAAAGTTCCCCCACAGCTCTCCTGTCAAAGGATCTACATCCTCTGACAGGAGCCCCAACTGCGTGCGGTGGGCAAGAACCGCCTCAAATATTTCCTGCGCCTTCTCAAGTTCCCCGCTTCTGGCCAGCGCGTCGATATGCCAGAAGGTGCATGCGGTGAACGCCGTCTGCGGAAGACCGAAATCGTCGGCAACCCTGTATCGGAAGACATGTGTTCCGACGCGAAGTTCCTCATCGATCCTGGCAACCGTAGCCCGGAACTTCGGATCCATGGGCGGCAGAAATCCGATCTCGGCCATGAGCAGGACCGAAGCATCCAGCGCCTCTCCCCCGAATGCGCCGGTGAATGCCTGGCGCCGCTCATTCCAGGCTTGCTGCATGACGGCCGCATGTATTTCGTTTGCGCGGTCCTTCCAGTATGCACTGCGATCCATCAGGCCGAGCGCCCGAGCAATACGGGCCAGCCTGTCACAGGCTGCCCAGCACATTATTGCAGAAGAAGTGTGGACCGCCTCACGCCCCCTATATTCCCAGATACCGGCGTCTGGCGTGTTATAGACTTCATATGCGCGCTGCCCCACGGCTTCAAAATGCTCGAACTCTATCAACCCCGCCTTTGTCAGGAGGCGCTCGTCGAGGAAGGCCTGCGCCGCGCCCAGAATTACATGTCCGTAGACGTCATGTTGAATATGCTCTGCCGCCTGGTTTCCAAACCGCACCGGGCCCATACCGCGATAACCTGGCAGATGGCCGGGAATTTCCTCCGTCAATGCTTCTTCGAGTGCAATGCCATATACGGGCTGGATATGTCCCCCGCGCGTCCGGGCAACGATGTTCCTCATATAGGCAAGGTAGCGCTCAAGCGTGCCCATCGCCGACAGGCGGTTGAGCGCAGTGACGGTGAAATAGGCATCCCTCAGCCAGCAATACCGGTAATCCCAGTTCCTTGATGATCCCGCATGTTCCGGGATACTCGTCGTCAGAGCCGCGACGATGCCCCCGGTTTCCTCATAGACGCAGAGTTTCAAGGTTATGGCCGCTCTGATTACCGCCGCCTGCCATTTGGGCGGCGTGGCGAGACGGCGTGACCAGTCTTGCCATTGTTCCCTTGTCCGGGCGAGCCAGTCGAGCGCAAGATTTCCCGGCGATTCAGATACCGGATCGTCCGGCCCGAGGACGAGGCTGACCGTACGATCCAGTACAAACTCCGTCTGCTGAGCGACATAGGCAAGCGGCGCGTCGGTCGTAATGCGGAATGCGGCTGCGTCGTCCAGGAATGAAATGTGGGACACGCCGCGGCGCGTCGGCATCGGAGATTTGCCGCGCCCCGTCTCTGCGTCGATCCTTATACAGATGCGCGGCTGACCGCGCAAAGGCTCGATGCGGCGCACAATTGAAGCTGGCCGGAACATCCGGCTCCGGTCGGTAAACCTTGGCGCAAAGTCGGTTATCTTTATGGCCGATCCATCTTCCGCCTCGATGATCGTTTCCAGGATCGCGGTGTTTCGCTGGTAGGTCTGCCGGCACGATTTTTTTCCTGCCAGATCGACTAAAAACCGGCCGCGCCCGCCCAGAAGGCTGTTGAAGACGGGCTCGCCATCCAGCCGGGGAAGACAAAACCACCCTATTTCGCCCGCGGCATTGATCAGGGCGGCAATTGTGCCGTTGCCGATGATTCCCAGTTCGAGATTGTTCAATTCAGTCCCTCCCGGAGCCAATTCCAAACGTCTTCCGGGCCATCGAGCCGGAAGGGCGCAACCGAAGCGCCTGCGCCCACCTTGATCGCCGCCCCGCCCGCTTGAAGGCAGGCCTGCATCGCCGCTTCGTCAGTGGCATCGTCGCCGATCATGAGGGGTGCTCGCCCTGAAAACTCCTTGCGCCGCATGAAGGCAGTGACAGATTTGCCCTTGTCGGCATGGTCCGGGCGCGCTTCGATGACCATCTTCCCGGTTTGCAGGGAGTATCCCCTGAAACCGGCAACAACGGCCGACATCTGTGCCTCCAGTTGCGGGCCGGCTTCGGCCGCGCCTCGATAATGCAGGGCCAGAACTTCGCCTTTTCTCTCCACAACCACGCCCGGGTATGGAGTGGCGATTTTCTGAAGCCGCTGCACCAGTTCTGGAGGCGCCGCCTTAAGACCATCGGACGGGGTAGTGCCCGGCGCGCATATCTGCGCGCCATGCCCACCCGCTCTCCAAAGCTCCTGAGGAATACGGCGCGTCAGATCGCGCACATCCCTTCCGCTGAGAATGACAAGCCGTCCATCCAGCCGGGCAGAAACCGCCAGAAGGATCTCGGCTCCCTCCGCCGGTAGATAAACGCAATCTGGCTCCGCACGAATGGGGGCTAGTGTGCCATCAAAATCCAGAAAAAGCGCCATGTCGGGCGATAAGCGTGGAAAGGGCATTCGTTCCTGTCAATTCCTGAGCACGTCTACTTCTAGCCGCCCACCCATTACAACGCGGCGGGCGAATGGGGCGGGTAGGTCATAGGGACGGTTTCACATAAGCGCTTTGTTAAAGGGAAATAAAGCGTTTCACGCGCCCAGAAGTTCCAAAAGAAAATCACAATGCAGCCTCAGGAGCGCGCCAACGTTCGCTGCCATGCTAAAGCCCATTCTTTCGAGAATGTGCTTCATTTTTCAGCACACTGAAATATTTTCCAAAAATTAAACATGCGATCACGCAACCCCGCCAGTCCTCATCCGTAAAAATAACGGATCTGACAGGCTGGTCCGTTGGAGAACCACATGTCCCGACTTGTAATATTTTCGAACCGCGTTCCGGCAGATGGTCCTCCGAGCGGGGGCCTTGTCGTCGCTCTCCAATCCACCATGGATAATCGCGGTGGGCTATGGATCGGCACGGAGCCGGGAGATGAAGAGCCCCCCGATACGCTGATTCCGAGACCCGGAGAGACGTTCGACAGATTGACGATGCCCCTCAGCCGGGCCGAACATGAGGATTATTATCTCGGTTACGCAAATTCAGTCCTATGGCCCATGCTGCACGGCCGCGTTGACCTTCTCGATGTCACCTCCGGTCAGCGGGCAGCCTATGAAGCCGTCAACAGAAGGCTGGCCAGACTCGCCCGCCCACATTTGCGGGATACTGATATTCTATGGATTCACGACTATCATTTGATACCTCTTGCTGCGGCCTTCCGCGAACTCGGCGTTACCAACCCCATCGGATTTTTCCTCCATACGCCCTTTCCGGACGCGGGGAACGTTCAGGCTCTTTCCCATAGCGATTCATTTCTCCGGTGGTTTGCGGCTTATGATTTGGTCGGCCTGCAGACCTTGCGCGACGTTGCCCGTTTCCTGGACGCTTTCCGCAGCGCTGGCGCGGCGCAGCTGATCTCCGGGCGCTGTATAAGGTGGCAGGATGAGATCATCCGTGTCGGAAGCTTTCCAATAGGTATTGATGCAGAAAGCTTCCGCGACATGGCAGAGGATGCCATTCGCACGCAAACCCCTCCGCTGTCTCCGCATCGGCTGATGATCGGTGTGGACCGGCTTGACTACACCAAAGGCATACCTAACCGTCTTCGCGGGTTTCAGACCTATCTTCGGGAGCACCCGGCGGAAGAGGATCGGATAGCATTTGTCCAGATCGCTCCGCCAACACGGGAAGATGTCGGCGCCTATATGGATGTGCGCCGAGAGCTCGAGCAACTTTCTGGCGAGGTAAATGGAGAGTTTTCGGATATCGGCTATGTGCCGGTTCAATATATCCACCGGGCGGTGGCCCGCTCGGCGATATCCGGACTTCTCCGGCGGGCGGACATCGCCCTGATTACTCCGCTCAATGACGGGATGAACCTGGTGGCCAAGGAATTTGTCGCTGCCCAGGACCCAGAGGATCCCGGCGTGCTCCTATTGTCGAAGTTCGCAGGAGCCGCAGAGCAGTTAGAGAGCGGCGCGGTGTTGATCAATCCTCACGATCCGGCATCGGTGGCAGACGGTATCCGAAAGGCCGCCAGAATGCCCGTCGAGGAACGGCGGCAACGGCATGAGGAGATGTATGGTATCCTCCGTCAGAGCAACGGAGACTGGTGGGCAGACAGCTATCTCCGCGCGCTGGAGGCAGCTGCAGCTATCCGGATCAGCAACCTGGCTTCACTTGGCCAAGCTGGCCCCGGACCGGTGAACAGTCCCCTCGCCGCCTTTCCAGGCAAGCGCTGAGCGCACACCGGAACTGAGGCCCAGCCGCGGCCATGGAGTCCCCCCACTGCTCCCGGCCAGCTGTTACGACGCGACGATGATGCCCCCATTGGGGTGAAGGACCTGGCCACTCATATAGCTTGAATCGCTGCAGGCCAGGAACAGGAAGCAGGGCGCCACCTCGTTGGGCTGGCCGGGGCGGCCCATAGGCGTACTCTCCCCGAAATCCTTGAGCTTTTCAGGCAAAGCTCCTCCGCAGGGATTGAGCGGGGTCCAGATCGGGCCCGGCGCAACCGCATTTACCCGAATACCGTCGCCCACAAGGCTCTCAGACAAGGAGCGGGTAAATGCCGTGATAGCGCCCTTGGTGGCGGAGTAATCCAGGAGATCGCTGCTGCCTGCATAGCCGGTAACGGAAGTGCAATTGATGATGCACGCTCCTTCTCCCAGATGCGGCCGTGCCGCGCGCGTCAGATAAAACATGGAATAGATGTTTGTCTGAAAGGTGCGGTGCAACTGGTGATCCGAAATATCGGTTATATCCGTATCGGGATGTTGTTCGCCAGCATTGTTCACAAGAATATCGAGCTGCCCAAACTCGGAAATCACATCTGACACAATATCCTTGCAGAATTCCGGGTCGCCCATATCCCCTTCGAAAAGCCGGCAGCGGCGCCCCTCTGCTTCAACAAGCTGCTTTGTCTTCTCCGCGTCTTCTGTCTCACAAAGATAGGCGACCGCAATATCTGCGCCCTCCCGCGCGAAGAGTACGGCCACAGCCCGGCCAATTCCGCTGTCGGCGCCCGTTATCAGGGCCACCTTGTTCCGCAGGCGGTCAGATCCGTGATACCGGGGTTCCCAGTCCGGCTTCGGATCCAGCGAATGCTCATTTCCGGGAAGCTTTCCTTCTTTCATCTTTTCATGTTGCAGTGTCATCGGGACCTCCTTCAGTGCTGAAACCAACTAGGGTGCCAATGCGTGCGGCCCGTGAGGGTTGCGCGCCATGAAGTGAAGTTTTCGTCATCAAGGAACCTCCCGCTCGATACTGGCTTTTGGAAGACGGAAGGACAGAACTCCCATGGCAGCCAGACGACCTTATTGGAAGGGCTATCTCAAGCTTTCACTCGTTAACATCGCTGTTGAACTCTACTCCGCGACAGCATCGGGCCACCACATCCGCCTGAACATGATCCACCAACCTTCAGGAAAGCGTATCCGGTACCAGAAAGTGGCCGAAGGCGTGGGGCCGGTGGACACGGATGATATCGTGAAGGGGTATGAGATCGACAACAATGAATATGTTCTCCTCTCCGATGAAGAGCTGGATCAGATAAAGCTGGCCAGCAGGCGGACGATCAACCTGATCCAGTTTGTCGATCAGGGAAAAATAGATCCCCGATACTTTGAGAAGCCCTATTATATCGAGCCGGCCGGTAACGAGATCGCTCAGGAAGGCTATGCGGTTATCGCAGACGCTCTGCGCAAGACAGGAAAAACCGCGCTGGGACAATTGTCCGTCCGTGGCCGTGATCACATCATTGCCATACGGCCCTGTGGCCGCGGTCTTTTGGGGGAGACGCTGCGCTATGCTGACGAAGTGCGCGCGTCCGAAGACGTTTTCGATGTAATCGAAAAAATCAAGATAGACCCGGACATGGCAGCATTGGCAGGAGAACTGATAGAGCGGCGATCAGAGCCATTCCGGCCGGAAGATTTCAAGTCCGGATACCGCACCGCCCTGCTCGAACTCATCAAGGAAAAGCAATCGAAGGGCACCATATCTGCGCCATCCGATGATGATCGGGATTCCGGCGCCAAGATCGTTGACCTGATGGAAACGCTGCGGCGCAGTCTCGACGCCGAAAAGCAGAAATCTGGCAAGAAAAAACCGCGCCGGAGCAAAAAGGCAGCCTGATATGGCGGGGCAGCGATCTCTTGAAAAATATATCAGCAAGCGGAATTTTTCCGAGACCCCCGAACCTGCAGGCGCAGAGCGGCCACCGGCTCCGGGCCGGCGATATGTCGTGCAGAAACATGCGGCGCGGAGGCTGCATTTCGACTTCAGGCTGGAGCATGAAGGTGTGCTCCTGAGTTGGGCTGTCACCCGAGGGCCGAGCCTTGATCCTGCACAGAAACGCTTGGCGGTGCGAACCGAAGACCACCCGGTGCCCTACGGCACTTTTGAAGGCGTAATTCCTTCCGGGTACGGCGCGGGAACCGTTCTGCTCTGGGATGAAGGAAGCTGGAGCCCAGATGGCGATGTCGATGAAGCCATAAAAAAGGGTGTCCTGAAATTTCTGCTTCGAGGCCAGCGCCTTCGTGGCGGATGGGCTCTGGTGCGGATGAAACCCAAGCGCCGATCCGACCGTGAGAACTGGCTGTTGATCAAGGAAAATGATGCTGAAGCCAGCACCGACAAAGATCCGGTGGCCATCTGGTCAGAGAGTGTTGTCAGCGGCCTCGACCTTGAAGGAATTGCGCAGGGAAAATCCCTAGCGCTGCCAGAGTTCATCCCGCCGCATCTGGCTGTTGCTGTCGATACGCCCCCGGACGGTCCTGACTGGATCCATGAAATCAAACATGACGGATACCGGATCCTGGCGCTCATCAAAGGCAAAACCGTACGCTTGATGACCCGCAATGGCCACAACTGGACCCAGCGCTACCCGCCGGTTGCCCGCGCCCTGAGCGCGCTCGGACTTCCCTCCGCGGTTCTGGATGGCGAACTGGTCGCCCTGAACGATGCAGGGCGCAGCGATTTCCCACAGCTCTCGAACGGCGGCGCAGCCCGCCTGGCCTATTTCGTTTTTGACCTGCTCGAGTTTGATGGCGACTCCCTGAGGGAAAAGCCGCTTCACATTCGAAAGAAAAAACTTCGCGCGATCCTGCCGTCTGACGGTGCCACGATCCGCTTCAGCGAAGACCTGCGGGGCGACGGCGCCCAGGTTGCCCGCGCCGCGTGCCGCATTGACCTGGAAGGTATTGTCTCCAAACGCCGCGCCGCGCCCTACCGGTCCGGACGCCGGATTGGCCCCCGGATAAACTGTTTCAAGAACAGGCTGAACATTCGGGTCAAGCGGGAACTTTTCGTTGAGGATACGTCGCCAGATTTCCACGGCGGCGTCGGTTCGGATCTTCTGCTTGATCTCGAATTTCTTCCCGGCCCGGATTTTTGGGAGAAAGCTCAGAGCAGAGCTTCCCACCGGCAACAGATAATCGTCCGTTCTGTTTTCCATCTGCCTTGATTGAAAATCCCGCCGGACGGCCGCAGGCAGAATGTCATCCCGAGCCGGCCACGCACGATACTCATAGGTTATGTCCCATTTCAGTATCCGCGCCATCTTCCTGGTCCTTCCGGCGAAGATGAACGACCCTCAGTGGGTAAATCCAGTCACCAGATCGCGCGAACCAACGATGAAATCAGCGCCTTGTTCCCTCAGGAATACGATTTCTTTTCTTAGGATGCGTTCTTCACAGTCTACGGAGTATAGGTCTAATGGCCAGCCATTCCGCCTTCCTACAGATATTTAACGCAACAAAGCAGCGGCGCAGCCGTTCCCAGGAACGCAGCTCAGGAGCACGCCATGTCCGATACACCTCCCCGAAGAGACCCGCGCCCGCCTTCTCCTTCCACCTCCCCGCCAGACCGGCGGGAAAGCCCGGCCGAGACAACAGAGCGTGAACCCGTGCGTCCACCCCCGATGCTTACGCTTCTGGCATTCCTGGTCGGCCTTGGTTTGATCATAGCGTTCGTGGTGATCCGGTATGTTCTGCCGGGGCATGCAGACTACTGATAATCAGATTCTGGAGAATAACGCCATGTTCATGCGTCTACACGCCACTTTGTCTGCCTTCTGGCAGAAAAGCGGGGCCGGTAACAAGAACGAAGGACTTCAGCCTGTGCGGGATGCTGGTCCCGAAACCATGAAAGATCCGCCCGCCGAATGGGATGAAATTGATGAGGCGGTGGACGAATCCTTTCCGGCCAGCGATCCGCCGGGCGGCTATTGAGAGGGTTTCTTCCTCGCAATGAGCCACCGATAAATACCAGCGACATTGATGAATGTCAGCACTGCGTTCTGAAGAATCAGCGGGGTTTCGCCATCCTGAAAAGCATATGTGATCCATGTTATCGAAGAGACAGTGAAGATCACGAAGCCATAACCTGTCAGTCGCCGCCCAACATTGGCAGACACCATGATCGCGGCGACCGTTCCTGTCAGCATGGCGGCATATCCGAGAAATTCCTTCATTGGGGGAGCGACCGAGAAAGTTGCAAGATCATAATTGCGCTTCAGATTTCATATTAATGCCTCTCACAATGCGTCTGTCTTTCACCGGTTCCACGCCGGCGCACAACCAACTCTCTGCTAAAATCGAGCCTCCGCCCTAACGCCGATCTTTCGGACGGGGCTCCGATACGTCTTCATTTTTTTTTGAAGTACTTTTGTCCGGCATCTTTCCAATCGGGCTCTCCGGTGCGCCCCCTGGAACCGCGTCTTCCTGGCGGCCGCTGTAATGGCTGACCTCTTCGCCAGGAGGCGCGACCGGCTCAGATCCAGGGATCATTTGCCGCCAGCGCCGCTGGGCTGAAGCAAGTGACTGGAGCGCAAAGCTGAGAGAAGTGCGCGGCATGGCCAACCGGTCGAGTGGGGTCTTTTTCATCACATACTCTCCTTTCCCTCTTCAACGCCTGGCGGGACGGATGGTTTCTGGTCTTGGTGGCCAGACTGATTTTTATCAGCCAGATCAAGCATCCGTTCGACGCGGCGCATCGGCCTGAGAATAAGCAGTACCAGGAAGGTTGCCGCCAATGCGAGGGTGAGCATGCCAGCGCCGCAGGCCAGGCCGATAGCGCCCGCAAGCCACATACCGGCCCCTGTTGTCAGTCCAATCACCTTCCCGCGTGCCTGGATGATCATGCCCGCAGCAAGGAAAGCGACACCGGAAGTGATGGCCTCCACAACCCGCAGCGGATCGATCTGGACGCCTTCCAGTTTCCCGAATAGAGCCGTGATTTCTATCGCCGTCAGGGTGAAGGTGGCGGCGGCCAGGGAAACCAGCATATGCGTCCGGAGGCCGGCCGGCCTCCCGCGTATTTCGCGATCGATCCCTATGAGAAATCCGAGGACACAGGCACATCCCAGCCTGAGGAGAATGCTCCAGGCTGGGGTCCGGGTTGCGAACAGCTCTGTCAACTCATCAGCCATCATATACTCCGGCATCTTTGCCGCTCCCCCGGAGAAAATATCGCCGCTGCGCGTGAGCGGTATGCCCTACAGGCAGGTCAGCTAGCTGAACGCGGGGAGGCATCGCCCTGGTCCGTGGTCTCGGTCATCTCATGGATCTCCTCGTGATCGTCCCGATTGGAGCTTCCCTGCGGTTCCGTGTGGAAACGGGCTTCCAGCCGCTGAACCGGCAACGCATAGGGGGCCTGCGCCCGCAGCCATACGATCATCTTTTCCCGAAGGTCACAGCGCAGATCCCAGGCGTCGGGCGACGAGCGGGCGCTCGCCAGCGCCCGCAGCTCAATCCGGTCCTCCCGGGCTTCGGTGACCTGCAGTACACAAACTCTACCGTCCCAGAGCGGATGGTCTTCACAGCACTGCTTCAGGTGCGCCCGCATCTCTTCCAAAGGGGCTCTGTAATCGAGAGACCAGAAGATCGACCCGATGATGGAAGCGTTTTGCTTGGTCCAGTTCTGAAAGGGATTCTGATTGAAATAGGTCAGAGGAGTGACTAGGCGGCGATCGTCCCAGAGCCTGATGATGACGTGGAACAACCCAATTTCCTCAATCCAGCCCCACTCGCCCTCCACCACCACAGCATCATCAATGCGGATGGGTTGGGTGATGGCAATCTGTAACCCGGCAATAAGATTTGCGAGAACGGGCTGAGCCGCAATCCCGACGACAATCCCCGCCACCCCGGCGGAGGCAAACAGGGACAACCCCACTTCCCGAGCGACCGGGATTGACATCAGCGCCACAGAAAGCGTGATCACCCCCAGGAGAACGCCCGCGACCCGCCTGAGGACGAGCATACGTGTGCGGAATTTTCGGGCGGACAGATTGTCGGCCACACTGATATCCGCGCGGTCAATTGCTGCTGCAAGTCTCCAATCTGTCAGAAGGGCAACCGCCCATCCCGCAGCACACACCATCAGTATACGGCTCGCATACTCTACCCAGCGATGAAGATCGGCAGCGCGTGGAGCCGTATCAGGAACCAGAGTCGACAAACCTATCAGCCCGGCGCCGGACAATGCCAACAAAACCGGCCATGACATGCGCCATAGCCGCCGCTTTTTACCAGATATCATGCGCGCATCTTCCTCCTGTCCTACAAGACAAGGTCATTCATCGACGCGCGTGACGCCCAAGAGTTCCATGCCGCGAACCCCGCCGTCTCCTGTTGCCTATGTTTAATGCAACCCTGGGGGGCCGCAGGCGTAGGTCAAAACATTCAACAGGAGCACCTGCATTGCCAGACACACAGCCCCCTCCCAGCCCTACGTCGGCAGCAACGCGCTTGAAGCATGCCATCGACTCCGGAAACACCGGAGAAAAGGTCAATTATCCTGATCCGGCCGCAGCACCTCTCGGAACAGATGATGAAGCTGCCGGAACCACACCTGCGCTGACTGGAAGGGATGCGGACGCAGCTCAAGCCACGTTACCCGGCAACCAGCGGAACTGGATCCAGGAAAACCTCGGAGAGAGGTCAGCAAAGATCGTCGTCCTGGCATTTCTTCTGACACTCGCGGTGGTGACTGGCCTGATCGTGAGCGGTCAGAATGGCTGAACACGGCGCAGGGAAATATCTCGTGTTCCTGGACCCTGATCCAGATTTATCGACCCCTGCGGAGCAGTGCGTTCCGCTCGGTGGGAGGCTTTATGTCTACTACACCGCCCTCACCCACTCGCGGGCTTTATCATTCGCTTAAGGCGGCCCACCATCCCGGCAGACTTCTCATGGCGCCGCTTGCAGATGATCCCAAATTCAAAGGTATGGCCGACGGCGCGCTCAAAACGTTACGCCTGCAAACAAAAAGACAAACGAACACAACCTCGCGGACAAAGAAATCCATCCGGGGCCGGAATTCACACCAGGTGGCGAAAGTTCCCCTTGGCCCTTGAGCAGACAGGAGTGATACCCATGAGACCATGCGAGCAATGCGGCAACCAATATGACAAGAGCTTCGAGATCAGGTTAGAGGGCGAAACTCATGTTTTCGACAGTTTCGAATGCGCGATCCAGAAGCTGGCACCGGTATGCCCACACTGCGATTGCCGTATCATCGGCCATGGGGTCGAAGAGGATGGCAATATCTATTGCTGCGCTCATTGTGCGGCCGCAATGGGCGCCGAGCAGGTACGTGACCGGGCCGGGTAAATCCTGAACTACTACCAAAGGACAGTTGCGGGCGGCAAAGGTATGCCTGCGTCGCTAAACTAGGTCCCCCGCCCTGACGATATTTTTTCCTTCACTGTCCGGATTATTTAACAGGCTTTCTTCGCCCCCTGCCATCCATTCAGCTATATCGGCCGGATGGGTCAGAACAGAGGGTAAGGCGTCTGAGCGAAGGCGCCCTCCCTCCACTGGCTGGGCAGCGAGAATGGCGAACAACTTCAACCGGCTGCACACTCTGCGCCGCTCCGTCTCGCCGGGGGAGGATACAAGCCGCGTGTCGCCATCCCAGGGACGCCAGAACGCCGCCAGAAACCCCAGGCCACGCTCCGAAAAAAACCGCTTCTGGCGCCCGCCCTGCGTGATGGCGAATGCAGAAACCGGAACCAGACAGCGATGGCGCGCCTCAATCAAATAAGGCCGGTTCAACTCTCGCCACCACCGGTCCTCCAGGTCGTGCACCTGCGAGATCGGAGGGTTCCAGCCATTCCGGTTGGTCAGGCTGCGCGGAGGAAAGCCCCACCGCATGGGCTCCATCCCGGTTCCTTCTGCTCCCTTGCGGATAACGAGAGCATCTTCATCAATCCCTACGGGGGTGTCCGAAGGCACGCCCACGCCGCGCGGGAGTTTCACTGCCTCCGCAAGAGATCTGTTAATGGCGCTGACGGCTAGCGCCGGCGAACCGGATAAAAAGCTGACTAACATGCTTGCATGAGGCGCTCTTCTTTCCGCGAGGTCAACCCCAAAGCGAAAGCGTGAAGAATGTAAAAAGTCCCGGTGCTGCATATCGAGACACCGTAGCAATATTCCACGCCGATTTCGTCTGTATACTTCTTTTACTATGAGCGCGCAGAATGGGCGCTCGGCCCCGAATGCCTGTCATGCAGGGTCAGGTCAACTGCGCCACCTGGTCAAGCCGCCGCTCAAGGAAAGGCAAGGTAATACGGGCAAAGGCTCTCAGGGCTTCATTCTCGCCATACACCGCATAATAACAAAAGATGCTGATGGCCTCCTCGTGCGAAGCTCTCTGCTGATGAATAAATAAGGTACCGAAGTCTTCTTCATCGCTTGTTCCGCTCAGCTTCCCAAACAGATGTTCACGCCGCGGATCAAGCTGGTAGGGCACGAAATGATCAACATCTCCGAGCGAAGCAATTTTCAGGGTAGACCGCAGGCGCTGCGCCTGTTGGCGGCGCTCCTGAAGAAGCGACTGCGCGAGGGGCCGGACCTTTTCTCCGCCCTGCGCAAGCGCCAGTTCCGCGACCCTCATTTCAAAAAGATCCGCCATGGACGCGGCCGCGACGAAGGCCCTTGAGATCTTTTCCGCCCGCTCCCCTTCAATCCACGTCGCATGGCGTGATCGCAGCTCCGCATTGAGCCGCATTACGTATTCATGAGGTAGACGGAATTTTGTCATCGCCGGACTCTTTCTGCTGCCGGTCGCGATTACTGACCTGAAGGGAAATTCATATTAGCATATACTGCATTCCCTGTTTCTTACGATCCAGTAATGCGCCAGCCGCCTTCCCGGCGCTCGTTTCGAACGATTCAGTTGGGATTATATCTGTATAATGATTAAATGAAAATAACGGACATGGGAGATGCCGCCTCTGGCCTGCCCAATGCGGCTAGTCTAACTCAAAAGTTGGAGTTGGCGGTTGGTATTGAAGTGGCGCTCCTGTTGCCGCTTCCACGTAATAGGGCGGCATGAACGCCGCGGGCAAGATGGCCTCGGGAGCGGGCGGGCGATAGCTCAGGAAATAGAACCTGAAGATCGCCATCGGCAGCAGGCCCACTCCCACACGCCGATCACACGCCCAGCCTATCCGGTCGCCTCGCCCCGGCTAACCGCACCTCCACTTCCCGCAGCTTCGCCATGATCTCTTCTGGCCTGCCTCTCTTGCCCATTCTCAGCTCCGTATGAAGCCAACTCCAAATCAATTATTGGATCAGTTTTCCTTTGGCAGACCACGCCACGTTCATCCTATTATACAACACCAGACAGCAGATACGCCATCTCAGAGTACCCGCCTTTGACAGATTGAACCATATACGCTGCAATTATCAGCCGGCACCGGCTTGTTGAACGCTTGCAACCTGACCGAAAGCAGTGATAGTGTCGTCAGCAGACTGTGTTATTCCATAAGCACTTAGCTGATGAATTGTGGCCAGATGGGCTTCTGCCTTGTAGGTCTGGGTTGCATCTTCGATCACCATCGTCAGGTATCCCAGATCAAGCGCGACACGAACGGTAGTCTCCACACACTCATCGGTTACGAAACCGCAGACAAACAA
The DNA here is from genome assembly GCF_050269995.1 of Hyphomonas sp. NPDC076881. Classification (NCBI taxonomy): domain Bacteria; kingdom Pseudomonadati; phylum Pseudomonadota; class Alphaproteobacteria; order Hyphomonadales; family Hyphomonadaceae; genus Hyphomonas; species Hyphomonas sp. NPDC076881. Next base: position 159,861 of record NZ_JBNNJJ010000001.1, read on the forward strand.
ATAGTCTATCCCCATGTTCCGCAGGGTCGCGTCAAGAGATGTTCCCGAAAATGCTCCGCTTGAAGTTTTCGTGATGACGATCTCGTCCGGCGCGGGCTTTGTTGCATCCAGAAATTTCGTGGCTGCACTGTTGGGAGGATACAGCCATCCCATGCGGCGATGCAAAGCTCCGGTATCGCGCCCCTGATGGGAAAGTGTCTGAATTTTCACATGAATGGGTGGGATACCGACTTCTCTGGCTTTTTCCAGTACGCGCCTCGCCTGCGCCACTGCCGCATTGAAACGCGCATCGTAGTCACTGAGCGCTTTTCTCACCTCATCTGACGGAAGCCCTGATTTGACAGCCAGATCATGCAAGTAATCCGGCGCGGCCAGATGTTGGATGTCAATAAGCAACAAGGCCGAATTGAGTGCCGTCATAGGAGGCGGCGCCTGCACGTTCGTATAAGAAGCGGCCAGTACGTCGTCAATGGTTACAGGCGAACGCGGAACCGCCGCATCGGGAATATTGTCAGGCATCAGGCGTTCTCCAGCTTGAAGGGTGTAGAAAATGGATTTCTGTTGGCAATCGCCATCTGCCGCCTTCCCTTGGCGCTCAACAGGCTACCGACATGAAGGGAAAACAGCCGCACAAGGAGTTCTGTGTCGTTCTCCTTGGCCCTTGCGACATAATGAAGACTGTTACTGAGATAGAGCTGGGCCAGGCCAGCAACCGTGGCCTGCAGCGACGCCATAGCATCATCAATATCAACAGCGATGAAAGTACCATCTTCCACACACCCCCTCACCAGGGCCCGGGCGACACTTATGCCTTTCAAGCGCTGCTTCTGGTATCGCCTTGAAGACAAAATTTCATCAGTCTCCAGATTTTTCATGAGGATATAGAACCCAGGGCACGATTGTGCGAAATGGACATAAGCGTAACCGACGCCGAGCAGTTTTGCGAGAAGCGCCTCGCCCGCCTGCTCCATTGCCCAGTCTCTGAAGGCCGCCTGATACCCATAGCCAGCCACAGCGGTCTCGATCAGGAGATCCTGTTTGTTCTCAAAATGTTTGTAAATTGCCGGCTGGGAAGTGCCCACCATCCGGGCGACATCCTTCAGCTGGAAGTCGAGAGACCGTCGCTCGTCAATCAGAATCGCCACCGCCTCAATAATAGAGTTCCGCAGATCACCGTGATGATATCCGGACTTCCTATGAACAATCCGCTCCGGGATTGCGCTCTCAGTTGACATCACATCCTGCCTTCCTGCCCACCCGGGCGGCACCGCGAACCATTTTTCGGCATTCGCCCCCTGACAGTCAATCACTCCATTGACATTCCAATGTTAAGAAAATTAACTTGGTGTCAACACCCGAGAACTGCCCCGAGGCCGCACTCCGGTCAGAATAATGCGGGGGTCCGAATTGTCTGTTATTTTGAGGGGCGAATTAGCGATGAAGAACAGAATACTCATGAGTGCCAGCTGCGCCGTACTGATGCTGATGGCGTGCCAGCCCGCAGCCATGGCTCAGGCTGAAAGTGAAGACGCGGAGACAGCTCGCGTCCTTGAAGGCGTGCTGGTCACAGCGACACGGCGCACCGAGAGACTTTCCGAAGTGCCGATTTCGATGTCTGTATTCGGCGAAAGCGATATCGAGCAGTCCAGCGTCAGGGAGCTTTCCGAGCTGAGCGGATATATTCCTAACGTCAGCATTTCGGGGCACAATGATTTCAGATCGGTCATAACCATTCGCGGGGTCGGCTCAGACTCGCGCAATATCGGGTTTGACAGCCGCGTAGGCGTTTATGTCGACGGCGTATACATGGGCCAGTCGCCTGCGGTGAACCAGGAGCTGCTTGACCTCGAAAGAGTCGAGGTGTTGCGCGGACCGCAGGGCATGCTGTTCGGAAAGAACACTGTTGCCGGCGCGATCAGCCTCGTGACAAAAAAGCCGTCTGACGAATTCTCGGGAAAGATTTCAGCCAGCGTTGGAAACTACAATCACCGGGAAATTCAGGGAATACTGAATGTTCCGCTAACGGATACTCTGGCTGCGAAATTTGCTATCTCTAAGACAGATCGTGATGGCTATGTCGAGAACATCGTTACAGGAAACGATCTGAACACCAAAGACGTTCTGGCATACCGGGCGCAGCTGCGTTACAGCCCCAATGATCAGTTTGAAGTCAACTTTGCCTATGATGGCCTAAAAGCCGACAATTTGATCCTTGTTGGCGAGCCGGTAACAGACATGCTTGGCTTGATGCCGGTGCAGGTGGCGCCGGAAGCCAGGCGCGTTGCATTCAGCTTTGATCCAAGCGAAGACCGGACAGTTTCAGGGGCGCTGCTGGATGCGGAATACAGGTTTGACAATGGCTTCACCTTCAAGTCCATCACTGGATATCGTGATACGGACGCCTTTTACCGAAATGCCACGGACTATTCACCGGTTCCGGTCATACATGTGGAGTACGGCGACAAGTTCGAGCAGTTTACGCAGGAATTGCAGCTGATTTCTGCTGCTGATCAAAGGCTCAGCTATATGGCCGGGCTCTACTTCTACAAGCAGGATGCCAATACGCTCCGTGATGTGATCTTCGGCGAAAGCTTCAACGACGCCTTTGTCCGCCCGGTCGTTGCCCCTTCCGTTGCGCCTTTGCTGGGCCTGGATCCGGCCAACCTCTCGGATGCAGATCTGGCGCTGATTTCGGCAATCGTGGGGTTCGGCCCGGCGGGCTCAAAAGTGTACAATCAAGGCCTTGTGGAAACACAAAGCGTTGCCGCCTATTTCAATGGGAGCTATGATCTGTCGGATCGCTGGACGCTCGGCTTTGGCGCCCGCTACAGCGTAGAGGACAAAGACGTAAACTGGCTCCTCGACGGCCGTCTGTCCGGCCTCCTGAATATTGGCTCGACAAACTATGATCCGGCCACGCCGGGCGTTCCGCCCACCCCACTTGTGAACAGCCGCAAGGATACGTTCTTTTCTCCAGCCATCAGCCTGAGTTACGCGATCCACGCAAACACGAATATCTACACCAAGTATTCATCCGGCTACAAAAGCGGCGGCTTCAATCTGGATTACATCAATGCGGATGAACTCGCCGCCAATTCCGGCCTCGAATTCGGAAAAGAAACCGTCGACAGTTATGAACTGGGGCTGAAAAGCCTGCTCCTCAATGGCAGGCTGATGTTGAACCTGGCCGCATTCCGCGCTGAGTATGACGATTACCAAGTCAACCAGTTCGTGGATATTGGCGGGGGCCGGACCTCAATCCGCATAACAAATGCGGCAAAGGTGGTTACGCAGGGCCTTGAGGCCGACTTCAGCGCCCAACTCACAGACAACATTTATATTCAGGGTACTGTGGGAATTTTGAACGCCGAGTATGATTCCTTCCCCGGCGGTGGAACGGCGGGCACAGACGTGTCAGGCAACCGGCTCGTGAACGCCCCTGAATTCACAGCATCTCTTGGCGGCACCTATACCAGGGAAATTCCGGCATTGCGTAGCTCGCTGCTGGCAAGACTCGATCTTACCCACACCGGCGGACAGTTTACAACGGCCGATAATATCCGCTCCACCATGCTGCCCTTGGGCGCAAGCGTCCCCTTCGGTTACAAGGATGAGATGACCCAGCTCAACGGGCGGATCGGCCTTATCGGCAACGGCGACCGCTTTGAAGCCTATCTCTGGGGGCGTAACCTTACTGACGAAGACGCCACAATGGATGACTTCCGCGACTTTTTCGGAACGGTTGTCAATCACCCCAATATCGGGCGCACTTATGGTGTCGAGTTGATCGCCAAATTCTGACCCGCAATCGCGCCAGTGGCAACGCGGGTCCCGAAAATCCCGCCCCGGATCGCTTTGGTGCCGCATCAGCGGCCTGCCAATCGCTTCGGGGCAGACACTCAGACAAGCCACAAAAAGGGGAAAGGATCAAAGGTGCGATTGCATGAACCGCCAGCCCACCCGCACTTTCCGGACAGCTATGCGGAAGGCCGCAGCCGGTTCCTGAGAGCGTGCCGTCTTGCTGACGCAGAGATCCAGTCCCATACCCATCCCAGTTTATATGGCCCGGCAGGCGAAGCCCTTGCGATTGACAGTGCATGGGTCGGCCGGCCTGACGCCAGAAACATATTGTTCGTAAGCTGTGGCACTCACGGGCTTGAAGCGGCGGCTGGTGCCGCAACCATAGTGCAATGGCTGGAGACACAGGGTCCCGCCAGCCTGAGCAGAAGTACGGCAATCCTCTTTGTCCATGCCGTGAACCCCTATGGCTGGGCATATGCCAGGCGGGGGAATGAAGATGGCATTGATCTGAACCGGAACTTTATCGACCATTCGGCAAGCCTTCCTCATAATGCCGCCTATTCCGAATTACATTCCCTGATAATGAAGACCTCTGCCGCGCAACTGAGCTTAGCTGAATTTTCCGAAGATTTTCAGGAATTCTGCGCCAACAGATCAAATTCTTACGCGCTGAATGGAATTACATCGGGACAGTATCAGCACCAAAATGGATTGAGCTTTGGCGGGCTCGCTCCAAGCTGGTCACGTCAGATCCTGGAAAGAATTGTCAGAACGTATTTGGTATCTACACAGAAGATACTACACATTGACTGGCACACGGGCATAGGTCCATTTTCTCAGCCGTTCTTCATTCTGGATGATACGCCATCTTCTGAAGCGTACAGACTCGCTTCCAGCTGGTGGCCCTCGCATACGATCCATTGCGACGACGTCGTGGCTGGCACCTCGATAAAGTATCATGGCCTTCTGTCAGAAGGGCTCAAAACTGAACTCGCTCGGCACAGCCCTGCACACATGATCTCTTTGACAGTCGAATGGGGCACCTATGAAGTCGACAGGATGCTGGAGGCATTGGTCATCGACAACTGGCTGGCTCACAGAAGTTCAGGAAGCGGCCCAGAATTTGTTCACGACGCACAGGAGCGCCTGAAACAGCTGTTTTGTCCGTCTGACACAGTATGGCGCCAGAGTGTTCTTTTGAAATCCCAGGATATCTATCGCGATGCGCTGGCCGCCCTGGAAGCCTGGTAAAGGCTCATTCATACGGGCATGGCAAACTGTGGCAGCATCGCCCTCAAATCCTGCGTGCGATCCGCATCATGTGGCGGAATAAGAGGTTCTGGCCAAGTTCTTTGGACGTTTCATCAATGGTCATCCCAGGATCATCGGTCGCATATTCCATGAGTATGCCAGCAGGATCCCGGACATAAAGGAACAGGAAATACTTCCGGTCATGAACTTCCGTATGGACCGCACCGCGTCTACGCTCCGTGCCCGGAAATCCACATGATGAGGCACACCGACGCCGGGCACTGGCACGAACCCTGATACTTCCCGGATATCGAGAACACCGGTGTCGGACACCATGCGCCGGGTCTTGCGTGTATCTGTTGCCGAAATGCTGGACAAAGCTTGCGGCTTCATCGGCTTTGTCACTCCGGGAGGACGGATGTTGCTGAGACGACATTCTACCGATGGAAGAAGGTCTATGCCGGAATGGGGATATCCGAGATCCGGTGATCTCAAGCAGCTTGAGGAAGAGAATGCGAAGCTGAAGCGGCTGGTGGTGGACCTGACGCTGGACAAGATGAAGCTGCAGGATGCCTTGCGAAAAAGTGACGAAGCCCGCCCGGTGCCGCGAGGTCGTCCGCCATTAGTGGGAGGTCTCCGCAGTATCCGAGCGCTGCGCCTGCAGGGCGATGGACTTCGGGCGGGCTGCCCTCAGATACCAGTCCTGCCGTAATCCGGCAGTAGAAATGCGGATGCGTCTGAAGAAACTGGCTGAGACCCGTGTCCGCTATGGCTACCGGCGCCTGCATGATCTCGCCATCTTCCTGGGCCAACCCAGAAACGACGCTTCCGCGCGAGATCCTACTCAACGTGAATCGCAGGGTCCCATCATTGACGGGCCAGTTATGGTCGGCATCCACTTAGTCAGTTGATGAGGACTCGACTGCGTGAAGTCGCATGCGGCACGGCCGATGCCGAAGAAGAAAGTCGTGGATCAGTGGGACCATCTCTTCCACCTTGTCCTCCAGCGCGAAGTGCCCGCTATCGAGCAAGTGTAGCTCCGCTTCCGGCAAGTCGCGCAGAAATGCGCGTGCACCGTCCGTATCAAATATTGGGTCGTTGGCGCCCCACAGAATCAGCGCCGGCGGCTGGAAGGAGCGGAAGTATGCGTGGAACTCCGGATAGAGCGCCACATTGTTGCGATAGTCGTAGATAATCTCAAACTGGATCTCGATATTTCCGGGCCGATCCAGGAAATGCTGGTCCAGATGCCAGGCGGCGGGGTCCAATCTTGTCGTATCCTTGACGCCAGCGCAGTATTGAAACCGCGTGCCTTCCGGAGACATGAACGCCCGCATCGCAGCGCTGTTGTCGGCCCACAGGCGCCGCGTCGTGTCCCAGAACTCTTTCATACCGTCTTCATAGGCATTGCCATTCTGGATGATAAGGGCAGCCACCCGCTCGGGATGCTTCAAGGCCAACCGAAGGCCCGTCTGCGCGCCATAATCCATGACATACAGAGCATACTGGCGATCCCCTAGCAGTTCCAGAAGGCCGTCCAAGATGTCGGCGAAGCTTGCAAAGGAGTAGTCGAATTCTCTCGGAGACGGCATTGCCGACAGGCCAAATCCTGGCAAGTCAGGCGAGATAACATGGTAGCGACCTGCAAGCGCAGGGATGAGGTTGCGGAACATATGCGAAGAGCTCGGGAAACCGTGGAGAAGGAGAACGAGCGGCGCCTCCTGCGAGCCGGCTTCGCGATAGAATATATTGAGCCCCTCGACCATCGCGGTCCGATGGTGCGTGATGGCGGGGCTTTTCGACACGCTCATTCTAGTCGGCATTTCCGGCAGCAGCCTCGATGAAGGCCGCGACTTCATGCGGATGCGACAGCATCGCGGCATGGCTGCTGTCGATCTCGACGATCCGCGCCCCTGCCCGCTTCGCCATGCGCCTCTGTGCGCTTGGCGGCACCATCAGGTCGCTGGACAAAACCATGTAGTGAGCCGGCTTGGAGCGCCAGGCGGCACGGGTCACAGGCGCCATCACCGCGCTGAGCCCCCAGGGAACCTGCGCCGCGGCCATGAACCGGGTGATGTCGGAGTCTACGTCGGCGGCAAAGGCGGATGGAAACTGACTCGGATCCACCATCAGGTAGCCATTCTGCGGCGGCAGGAGTGGGGCCTTGGATTCACCGGGCTCGGCCGGCACCTCGTTCAGCGATGCGGCCGACTCGCCCCTGTCTGGTGCAAATGCCGCGATGTAAGCCACCGCCCGGACCTTGGGATGGTCTCCGGCCTGCGTCACCACTACGCCGCCATAGCTATGTCCTACGAGGATAACAGAGTGCGTTGCGGCGGCAATAACGCGCTCCGTGGCTTCAACATCGCCTACCAGCGTGATTGTCGGGTTCTGCACGACAAGCACCTCATAGCCGCAGCGCGACAATAATCCGTATACCGCACGCCATCCCGCCCCGTCCACGAAAGCGCCGTGAACCAGCACAATCGAAATACCCGTTCCGGGCAACTGCGCGCTGGCCTCTGGTTTGCTATCTGGCATGTTTGAAAACCCTTCGAATTAATATCAGCGGAAATTTCACGGAAACCGCCGGTGATATCTGCACACTTCGCGGTCGAGGAAATCGTGGATGAGCGGGGCCATTCCATCGAGCTTGTCCTCAAGCGCAAAATGTCCGGTATCGAGAATATGCATCTCGGCGTCTGGCAGGTCTCGCAAATAGGGATGCGCGGCGGGCTCGGGGAAGATCACGTCGTTCTTGCCCCAGACGATCAGCGTAGGTGGCTGGTGTTCACGAAAGAACGCCTGGAATTCAGGATAGAGCGGGACATTCGAGCCATAATCCCGGAACAGGTCAAGCTGGATGTCCTGGTTGCCCGGCCGGTCGAGGCCGGCCTGGTCAGATACCCAGTTGTCTGGGCTGATGCGGGCAACATCGGTGACACCATCCGTATACTGGAAGATTGTTGTCTCCGGCTGGACCAGGAAGGCCAGCGCGTTGCGTTTTGCGTCCGACTTGGGCTCGGCCCAGTAAGCCTTGATCGGTTCCCAAAAGGCGCCGAGCCCCTCGGTATAGGCGTTCCCGTTCTGGACGATCATCGCCTGCACGCGCTCGGGATGCTTCAGCGCAAGGCGGTAGCCGACCGGTGCGCCATAATCCATGAGATACATGGTGTAGCGTTCCGCGCCGAGCGCAACCGTGAACTTATCAATGATATCAGCATAGTTGGCGAATGTGTATGCGAACGTCTTGTGATCAGGTGCATCACTTTGACCAAATCCCGGATAGTCAGGTGCTATCACACGGTACCGGTCTGCAAGCAGCGGAATGAGGTTGCGGAACATGTGCGACGACGTCGGAAAACCATGAAGCAGCAGCACGACAGGCCCGTCCGCAGGCCCGGCTTCCCGGTAGAAGACCTTCACGCCGTCGATCGTCACGGTCTTGTACAGAACGACCGGCGCCGACATCGCAGCCAACTCAGTCTTCCTGTTGATGCCGCAGGGTTCCGCCAGGGCGGGGCCCGTCATCATCGCGCCAATCATAGCGAGTGCGAGAAGTCGCTTCACATCGTCCTCCATTTGAGCCTGCTCGCGAAACGAGGGTTCCGCCTTCAAACTTTGAGCTCGAACCTTGGTAGCATCCAGCGCGGCGGGGCCCGCGTTAAGCGAAGTCAAATGAGGTAAAACAGGATCCCGGGTCCGGACGATACTGCGGGTCATCGGCCGGTTTGTTGTCTGAGCGCCAGCTGCGGCTGTTGCAGAATTCCTCTGGTAAGGCCGGCGACTTTCAAGCCCCGGTCCCCGGTTTGATCGATGCAGCCACGCGGCGATTTCGTCACAACGGCGTGCCTGGGGCGTGCCTGGCGCCGGGGCGGGGAAACTGCGTGACGCCCTGATCGGGTTGGCAGGCGAATTGAGGCGCGCCTTGCTGCTAGTTTTCCTGTAGTCTCTCCAAGAAAATGGTCCAGCGCCGGTTGACTGCACACATGTTGCTCAAGGGTATAGGGTGGTTCTTATTTGCTTGGTTCGCGTCTGTCCTGGCGCATTTCCCAAGCCATTCCCAGAGCCTCGAAAGGACGCTTCGGCAGTACCACCATACGGCCTGGACTGAGGCCGATGGCGCACCGGCTGAAATCTGGGCACTGGATCAGGGCCCGGACGGCTTTCTTTGGCTAGGCACCGGTGTCGGCCTTTTCCGTTTCGACGGATTGACCTTCGAGCGTTTCAAACCGGCGCCAGGTCAGCAGCTTGCGTCGATCGACATCACCAGCGTCAGAGTCGTGAGCGCCAACGAGATATGGATCGGATACTCCGATGGCGGGATATCTCAGCTGCTGGATGGGAACGTGACGACCTATACCGAGCAGGACGGACTATGGCCGGGAATGGTTGTCCGCCTCCTCAAGGATGCCAACGGTGTAATCTGGGCCGGCATGCGCGGCCTCGCCCGATTCGAGAATGGCCAGTGGAAGAAGCTGGGGCCTGAATGGGGCCTTGGAGACCTGTTCACCGTTGACCTGTTTCAGGCGCGGGACGGAACAATATGGCTGAGTACGGCGGACAGCATCTTCTTCCTCAGACCGGGCGCCACAAAATTCGAGGCGACCGGCGCGAAAACTTCTCATGCAAACTTTACGCAGACCCCGGACGGACGCCTGTGGATGACGGATGGGCTGCACGGCCTCCGGCCCATGCCTGATTACCCGGCGGGACAAGAAGCAAGCCCCTGGTCTCTGAAAGGCGCTACGCCCGGCGATATGCTGGCCGTCGGTGGGTATGCCATCGACGGGCAAGGGACGATCTGGGGCACCGACCGCCTGAACGGCGGCGTTTTCCGATTTGATCCGCGCACGTCGGAAGGCGCCCGGCATAGCATCCTGCCCTCTGATATCACGGATGTCTTCCGGCGGGCCAACGGCCTTACCTCTGACCGGAGCCTACCCATGTTACGGGACCGCGAAGGAAATATCTGGGTTGGCACCAACGCCGGTCTTGATCGCTTCCGCGATGCGGCGCTGGTTCCGGTTGCTGCGGTTCCGTCGGCGACAGCGTTCGGCTACAGCGTCACAGCCGCTGACGAGGCGACATTCATTAGCGATGGCACATGGCTGTACCGTGCGCTGCCCGGAGAAGCTGTCCGGCGGCATGTACCGGTCCCCTCGCCCGGACGGATGATTCCCTTCCGGGCGGGAGACGGGACGCTCTGGTATGGCAGCCTGCAGGGTCTCTACCGGTTCGAAGATAGCCACTTTGAGCTCGTTTCATCGCCACCTGGTGTTTCCGACGCCGGGATCCGGGCACTTGCCGAAGATGGTGATGGGACGCTCTGGGTCGCCTTCGAGCAAGGCGGTGTTTACTGCCTTAACGATGGCATTTGGACCGAAAGGGCCGACCTTGGCGGAACGCCAGTTCCCTTGGCCGCGCATTCCGATCCGTCCGGGCCGGTTTGGTTTGCCTATCCGGAGGGTCGCGTCGCGCGCGTCGACGAAACCGGCATACGGGTATTCTCTGGACGCGATGGACTCGCTGTCGGCAATGTCGAAGCTTTCCATATCAGCGAGGCCGGCATGTGGGTCGGCGGCGAGTTTGGGATCGCGCTGCTGCGCGACGACCATTTTGTGTCCGTAAGCGAAGACCGCGTTGCGCCCTTGGCTGGCGTTTCCGGCATAGGCCGTGCAAAAAATGGAGACATGCTGTTCAACGGTTTGATGGGGGTTGTCCGTATGAAAGCGAGTGAGGCTCGCAAAGCGGTTGAGGATCCCAGTTATTCGCCGGCGTTTACCCTTTACGACAGGGCTAACGGACTTCCAGGAGTGGCTCAGCAGGGATGGCATACACCCTCCATTGTCAGCGCCGCCGACGGGCAAACCTGGTTCATCGCCAATACCGGTGTCGCGACCTTCAACCCGGCAGGTGAGGTCCGTAATAGCTTGCCGCCGCCGGTCACGATCCTGTCTGTCATCGCCGACGGAACAACCTATTCCGCGCGCGGGCGGCTGACCTTGCCCAAGGGTGCGTCCACCCTCTCGATTGCATATACGGCGGCGAGCCTGACCATGCCGGAGCGCCTGCAGTTCAGGTATCGGCTTAAGGGTCTGGACACGGGCTGGATCGACGCCGGCAGCGGAAGGCAGGCTGCCTACAGCAATCTTGCGCCCGGGCGTTATCGATTCGAGGTCATGGCCGCGAATGAAGACGGCGTCTGGAGTACGGAGGGGGCGGCGATAGAGGTCGATATCCCGCCGACCTTCGTTCAGAGCTGGATTTTCAGACTGCTTTGTGGCGTCGCGTTCGTGGCGCTGCTATGGTTGCTATACTCTATCCGGGTGCGCGCTGTTGCGAACGGGGTCAGTATGCGGATGGCCGAGCGGCTGCAGGAACGCGAGCGGATCGCGCGGGAAATCCATGATACGCTGCTTCAGTCGGTGCAGACGCTGACACTGCGATTTCAATATGCCGTGGATGAACTTCCGCAGTTGGCGGGCGCGCGGCCTGCGCTAGAGGAAGCGCTGGACCGCGCCGACGAAGTTATCGCCGAAGGCCGCGACAGGGTACTCGACCTGCGTTCGGCGCAATCCAGCAATCTGGAGCAAGTCATCTCGGGCATCGTGAAACGCCAGAGCTTCGCGCCGTCAGTAAAAATTTCCATTTCAACGTCAGGCATATTGCGCGGAGTCGATCCACATATTCTGGACGAAGTCACACGCATCGCCAGCGAAGCAATATGCAATATCTGGAAACATGCTCAGGCGCGGCGCGTGAAGATTGAAATCTGCCATGGTGCAAATCTAAGCCTGCGCATCGCTGATGACGGCATCGGAATTGATGCGTCTGTCGCAAAAAATGGTGAGAAAATCGGTCATTTCGGGCTTAAAGGGATGGGCGAAAGGGCCAAGAGGCTGGGCGGAGACCTGATAGTACGTGGGTTGCCGGAACGCGGCACCGAAGTTTTCCTGACTGTGCCAGGGAGGGCCGCATACCGGACCGCAAAGCGCGGCATTTTCCCTAGGATAGGAAGCCTCAATTGACCGAGCTCGCCCTCCCCAAACAACCGATCCGAGTGCTGATTGTCGATGATCATCCGGTAGTCCGCGACGGCATCGCCGGACTGCTGCAACGCCAGGATGACATGGAAGCGGTCGGAGAAGCCTCAGACGGCGTTGAAGCAGTTGCGAGATTTCGCGAGTTGGCACCGGACGTCACCTTGATGGACGTCCAGATGGAGGGGATGGACGGGATCGAAGCCATGAAGCTCATCCGCCAGCACGCGCCGCAAGCCAAGGTTCTCGTCCTCACCACTTTCCCCGGGGACGCGCAGATCATCCGGGCGATGCGGGCTGGGGCGGCGGGATACCTGCTCAAGAACTGCTTTCGCAAGGAACTGGTGGAGGCGATACGCTCTGTTCATATGGGCCGGCGCGTCATGAGCGCCGACAGTGCTCACGAACTCGCCATCCATGCACTGGACACCCCCCTTACGGGCCGAGAACTGGAGATTTTGCGCCTCGTCGCCAATGGCCGGTCAAACAAGCAAATCGGCGGGACCCTCAGTCTGTCCGTGGACACCGTAAAAGCGCACTTGAAATCCGCTTTCGCCAAACTCGGCGTCAACGACCGGACACATGCCGTCACCGTGGCTACACGGCGCGGCTTTATCTGACAATCAGTCTCCCGGCGGCAACTTCGCCCTTACCATGGCCCATCGAGCGGACGCAGGTGCGCCCAGTCGTCTTCCGCACAGGGAGTCACCGTAAATGCCGATTGCTGCTCGGTCCGAACCATATCCAGGACCCGCGCCTCAACTGGCGCTACAAACCGATACCCCCTGCCGTTGACCGTGGCGATGAACCGGGGCGCATCTGCGGATTCGCCCAGCACACGGCGCAGGCCAGCGATGTTGACCTTCAGGTTCGCTTCATCGACACACGTTTCAGGCCAGGCACAGGCGAACAGTTCCTTCTTGCTGACCACTTCACCTGGCCTTTCGACAAGTCGTGTGAGCAAGTCCAGCGCACGCCCGCCGATCCGGACGGGCCTGTGCACTTTCAAAAGCAATTGACGTTCGGGTTGGAAGAGGAACGGGCCGAACAGGAATGTTCGCGTGCCTGTTGCATGGGCCTCGTCGGGAGTGTCTGCGGTCTTTGCAAGACTGATCGGCTGCGAGGCATATGGCGCAGTAGAAGGGGCTGGCATCTCCTGACCTCCTCGATCAGCGTGCCGGGCGTCACCGCGACGGGACTTCCCCGGGCGCCTGAACCAGTATCAGTCTCTGCGCAGTTCCGCCTCACCCGGTCGGCGCTTTAAATTTACCCGAATGGGTAACTCAACCGCGCCAGCTTCGGATACGTCCCAAGCCTTACACATCGACGCGGGAGCGGAAGTTTGATCTGCGTCCGACCGCAGTCGGCCGTCGCAGCAAGATCCCCGGCCGACTTCACGTCAGGATTTTACCACGATTTACAAGCCTGGGCGCCCCCGATCGAGTAGCCTGACGGCTGAAGAACAGACTGGGGGTGCACCGCTCCAATGTGTGGACGTTGACCTGCTGCAAATGACCGCAAGTCGAGAAAACTGCATTCGTTCAGGCGTTTGGCCCGGTCAAGCGCTCGTTCGACGACGCGCGGCAGCGCTGCGCCCCGTAGCGCACATGTCCGATGATATCTGTCAACGCCCCAACGCCTGATCTGCCACTCACCAACAAAATAGAAAAGAGAGACGAGAATGCCCCTCATCAAATCCCTCCGGATGCTCGTGTTCGCCTTCGCTCTTGGCGTCGGCGGATGCGTTTCCGCGGAACATTCCCGTCCGCCTGAGGTAAGGAACATCGTGCTCGTCCACGGCGCCTTTGTTGATGGCTCAGGCTGGCAAGGGGTGTATCGCTCCCTGACGGCGCGCGGTTATACTGTGAACATAGTCCAGAATCCCCTGACATCGCTTGCGGACGATGTGGCGGCAGTCGACCGTGTCCTCGCCCGCCAGGACGGTCCCGCACTGCTGGTCGGACATTCCTATGGCGGCGTCGTTATTACAGAGATCGGCAGCTCGCCGGTCGTGGCAGGGCTGATGTATGTCGCAGCATACGCACCGGATCAGGGCGAGTCGATTTCCAGCCTGCGGGGCGACGACCCGCCACCGCCTTTCCAGACTTCCAGCGACGGCTTTCTGTTTTTCGATCCCGCCGCATTTCCGCAAGCGTTTGCGCAGGATATCGACACAGGCGTTAGCGTGTTTCTGGCCGCCTCCCAGGTTCCGACGGCGCAGGCCGCCTTTGCATCGCCGGTTTCCAGTGTCGCGTGGCGGAACAAGCCAAGTTGGTTCGTCATCTCAACAGAAGACCGGATCATCCCGCCGGACATGCAGCGACGTATGGCCGCCCGCGCGAACGCCGCGATTACAGAGATCGAGGGCAGTCACGCCATTTATCTGTCGCAGCCGGAAGCGGTCGCAGATGCGATCGACCAGGCCGCACGGAGCCTGGTTCAATAGCGAGTTTTCTGATCGCCAACGTCCGGGCACCGTATGCGTACCATCTATAACAGGGTTGAAAACTTTACCGGGAACATCCCTTCCGCCCGCTCCATGAATCGTATCCATAGGGGCGGCATCAGCGATTGGACGATCCGTAGGCATACGAGTTTTCCCAAAAACAATTGCCCCAATTGAAAGGATATTGAGTGATGCCTATTAATGTGAAAGTCGTGGCTGTGCTGACTGCGAAACCCGGCAAGACCGAGGCGCTTCGCAGACTTCTGGAAGGGATGACAGCGCCGTCTCGTGCGGAGACGGGCAACCTTCGCTACGATCTCTGGCAAGATCAGGCCGCTCCGGACAGCTTCGTACTGGATGAACTCTACAAGGACGAACCGGCTGTGGCCGCCCACCGTGATACCCTGCACTTCAAAAATTACGTATCACGTATTGGAGAACTGGCGGAGCGCACCGCTGTTGTGCTCAATCCGGTCGATGTCGCTTGAGGTGTGCGGGAACAGAAAAGGGTCTAGGCATGTCATTGCGGGGTATCCTGCCAGGAAAGCTCTGCTTCGGCAGCGCCCCTTTGGCAACATGTTCCGGGCAATCTCCTAGGGGGAAGCCTTCTCCGGAAAGCCACGAGACCAATATGTGGCACGCACGAAGATCGGCCGCCTCATCCTGGTCGAAAGGGAGAATGTCGATGCCCGGGATCTTGGCGAAAAAGGCGATGTGTTCCGCTACGGCCTGCCAAACAAGATCGTGAATGACTATTCCGCCGATGGGACGCTCTGATCGATCGCGGCCCGGCACGGCGTCCGCCTGAAATCCGCCGGCCTCCAGTTTGCACGGATAAATCCTGCTGTCATCGCCGTCATGCCTGGTGCCAGCCAGCCAAGCCGGATCAGCCAGGATCCCGCGCTTGGCCGATTTTGGTTCTCCGCTTCCCAGAGACTGAACCCGGAAGTCCCGCGTCTGGCTTTGGTCGCTGAGCGCCCTCTCGCGCACAGATGCTGCCCCCCCGCAGTGAGCCATTTCACGGGCTCTTTTGGCATGGGTCAAGGTTGCGTCTTTACCGGTTTTTACCACGCTTAACAGGTACGGCGCAGCGTTCAGGTTTAATCTTTTTATGCAGAGGACATGGCTACCCGGACCGTTGATCCTTCCAAAGCGCAAGTCCCTGGACCCAGCAACATTCCATCGAGGTGAAGATCATGACCCAGCACGTTTTGTTTATTGTAACCAACGCCGCCGTGATCGGCCCCCTCAACCGCAAGACCGGCTTCTTCTTTGCCGAGGTCGCACACCCGTTCGAGGTCCTCGACAAAGCGGGCATTGCCGTGGAGTTCGCCTCGCCCGCAGGCGGGTGGACGCCATATGACGCCTACGATGAGAAAGACCCGGAACAGAAGGCATTTTTCGAAAGCAAGGCCTTCCGCCGCCTCAACCGCAGCCGCAAACTTTCCGAAGTGGACGCGGCAGATTATGACGCGATCCTGGTGCCGGGCGGTCTCGGCCCGATGGTCGATATCCAGCGCAATGCGGATGTTCAAGCCGCCGTTGTGAGAGCATGGATTACGGGCAAGCTCGTTACCGCAGTTTGTCACGGCCCATGCGCCTTGCTCGGCGTGGATATCGGGGACGGCATACCGTTCGTACGCGGCAAAAAACTCACCTCCTTCTCGAAGAAAGAAGAATACGATTATGCGCGTGAAGACGTGCCCTACGAACTTGAGGACGCGCTGACGGCCGAGGGCGCCAACTATGCGTCGGTCGAAAATTGGCGGCCCCATGTCGTTGTTGATGGCCGGCTGATCACAGGACAAAACCCTGCTTCTGCCGGACCCCTGGCGAAAGAACTGGTCGCTGCCCTGAAAAAGCCGACCTGAAATCTGGGTCCGGCTGACGTAGCCTCATCAGGGCAGGCAACTCCGCCCCCTGGACATCCAAGGAAGACAAGGCTGGATTGTATGATCAGGCCAAACCGATTGCACGCCTAGCGATGTGCGGGAACGGCCGCGCTTGCAAAGTCAGAAAGCGAAGCACCGCAGCCGCGCTCTTCGAGAGCTTTAGCAGAATGAATAGGACAAGATCATGAAAGCCGCACGAATTCTGGAATACAATAAGCCTCTGGTGCTAGATGATGTTCCGGTACCCGACATTCAGGCTGATGAGGTTCTGATCCAGGTCCGCGCGTGCGGGATGTGCAGGTCCGATGTCCTACTGGTCGACGGTTTCTTCCAGGGCTATGCGGATATTCCTCCGCCGGTCATACCGGGCCACGAGATTACGGGGACGATCGTCCGGACTGGAAGCCTCGTCCCCAAGGCGTCTGGCCTTGGAGACGGAGATCATGTCGTTGTCGCGCCAGGTTGGGGGGACGGAACGTGCCGGCACTGTCTTGTTGGCAATACCCACATCTGTCCGAATGTTCGCTGGCCGGGATTCGGTACCTATGGCGGATTTGCAGAGTTTATCCCCGTCCCGGCGCGCTATGTGATCAAAGTGGCAAAGCATTTGCTGTTCGAAGAGATTGCTCCCCTGACCGATGCCGGACTGACACCCTATCGTGCCATCAAGAAGATTCGCGATGCAGGCGGCCTTGGTCCGGACCGCATTATTGGTGTCTTTGGAGTTGGCGGACTTGGTTCGTATGCTGTGCAATATGCGAAGATTCTTGGCGCCGGCGCAACGGTGGTCGCTTTCGCGCGTAGCGAGGACAAACTCGAAGTCGCGAAAAAGTATGGCGCAGACCATGTGATTGCGGTCCGGAACAAATCGGCGGCGGACGTTGGGAAAGACCTAAAAGCCGCGACTGGCGAAAGCAAGCTGGATGCTATCATCGACTGCGTAGGCGCGCCTCAGATGATGCAGATGGGTTTCGAGTTGCTGGCCACAAGCGGGCACTACGCCGATGTTGGCTTTATTGGCGATAGAATCGACATTCCCCTGTTTCCCCGCGTATCGGGCGAACAAACCTTCTACGGATCGTTCTGGGGCAACAACACGGATCTCAGCGAAGTCATGGCTCTCGCGACGGCCGGCAAGATTCAGCATACGATCAAGACCATCAGCTTCGAACAGATCAACGAATACCTCGATCTGATGCGCGATGACAAGATTGTCGGCCGCGCAGTGGTCAAGTTCTAGCCAATCGGTATGACGGGAACCGCACTTGTCGGCCACGGCCTTGCGCGCGAGATTCTGGTTCAGCGCAACTGTTATAAGGAACGCGCAATTGGTCTGCCTTCCAATGCTGTGCGCGAACTCCGTTATGGGAGGGATGACGCATGACCGGAAGACGCCGGAACGGTCCCTTAGGGAGATTGGAAGTGCGCGGTAGTTCATCGGGTTAGGTCATAAATTCATAAACGGGATTTCCAAATCGGGCGAACGCAGATTCCTTTGCACAAAGGAGGATGTTCCATGACCCGTCGCCGATACGAGCTCACTGATTTCGAATGGACGATCATTGAGCCGCTTTTGCCGAACAAGCCGCGCGGGGTGGCGCGGGCAGATGACCGTAAAGTGCTCAACGGCATTTTCTGGCGGCTTCGCGCTGGCACGCCATGGTCGGAGATCCCTGAGCGCTATGGCCCACCGACGACCTGCTACAATCGGTTCGTCCGCTGGCGGAGGCTCGGCGTGTGGGACCGGATTTTCGATGCGGTAACAGCGGCCTATGACGGCGACCTGCAGATGATAGACTCCTCCTCGATCCGCGTTCACCAGCATGGTGCAAACGCGAAAAAGGGGGCAGCGAAGCCACCGCGCGATGTTCCGCTGACGCCCGTTGCGTGGGGCGCTCAAGAGGCGGCCTGACCACCAAAATCCATGCCCTTGTCGATGCCAATGGCCTGCCCGTTGTCCTGAAGATCACGCCCGGGCAGGCACATGACGGACGCAGCGCGGCAGACATGCTGGACGGGCTGAGTAACGGACAAATCCTGCTCGCTGACCGGGCTTATGATTCCGATGCCATGCGCACTCAGCTTGCCGAACGCGGAGCCTGGGCCTGCGTCAAGCCGATGCCCAACCGGAAAAATATCCCCGCCTTCAGCACCTTCCTCTACCGGTACAGACACAAGGTCGAATGTTTCTTCAGCAAGATCAAACACTTCCGAGCCATCGCCACACGATATGAAAAACACGCAGAAAACTATCTCGCCCTCGTCAAACTCGCCGCCATCAGAATCTGGCTTCGCTCTTATGAGTCGGTGTCCTAGAGCGCCGCGCGGTCACGCAGAATCAAAGATTCCCAGTTTGCGTGGGTTGTGATTCACTTCTTTCAGGAGGTGGCTCATGGCTGAGGCATATTCGAAGGATCTGCGGCGGCGGGTGGTGGCGTTTGTTGAGCGGGGTAACTCGCGGCAGGCTGCGGCCCGCCATTTTGGCGTCAGTCCAAGCTTTGCGGTGAAACTGCTGAAGCTGTGGCAGGAGACGGGAAATGTCCCGCCTCGCCCAGTTGGTGGGCGGCGGCACGCCAAGCTGGCGCCGTATCTCGATTACCTGATCCGGGAGGTCGAGGCTCAGCCCGACGTGACGATGCCGGAACTGGCGCGCCGGCTGGCGTCGGAGCATGGCGTGACGGCGGCACCGGCATCGCTCTCGCGGGTGCTCTGCCAGGCCGGGTTCACATATAAAAAAGCGCTGCTGGCGTCGGAGCAAGAACGCGCTGACGTGAAGGCTGCCCGGGCGGACTGGAAGCATTACCGTCAGCCCGCCATGCAGGCTGAGTCCGGCCGTCTGGTGTTCATCGATGAAACCTCAGTGAAGACCAACATGTGCCGTCTTCGCGGCCGGTCGCTGTGCGGGAAGCGTCTGAAGGCAACTGCGACGTTCGGGAAATGGGGTACACAGACGTTTATAGCGGGCTTGCGCTGCGGTGAACTCACGGCGCCCTGGATCGTCGACGGCGCCATGAACCGGACTGCGTTCGAAGTGTACATCGAGACCCAACTTGCCCCGACACTCTCACCCGGAGATGTGTTCGCCGGGCAATCGCAGTGCGATTGCTTGTCCGGCTCACTCCTCGACAATCTCAGCGTCCACTACAGCCAGCGCGCCGAAGACGCCCTCGCTGAACGCGGCGCCTGGTTCCTCTACCTGCCGAAATACTCACCCGACCTGAACCCGATCGAGATGGCCTTCTCAAAGCTGAAAGCCCACCTGCGCGCCGTCGCCGCCCAAACCTACGAGGACCTCAATGACGCCATCGGCGACATCTGCAAGCTCTTTACTCCAAATGAGTGCTGGAACTTCTTCAAAGCTGCGTGCTATGCGTCCACATGAAAGCGCGACGCTTTAAGACAACACTAAATCTTCCCGATCGGGAAGATCACGCCGATTTCGCATGTGAATCCTATGAATTCTTACTGATCGGGAAGTTCTTGGCACACACTTGGATTGTGATTCACGAGACGTCAGACAGCGCCTTTGTATCCCAGTTTGTACCCAATTTGTATCCCAGTTCTGGGGGACAATGGAAATCAAACCCTAAAAACTGACCTAAGTCTTTGATTTTATTGGAGTTCATTTCGTAAGAAATGGCGCGAGTGACGGGGCTCGAACCCGCGACCTCCGGCGTGACAGGCCGGCACTCTAACCGACTGAGCTACACCCGCGCATTTTTCTGGCGCCCCCTTTCGGAAGCGAAGCGCCTCTCTAATCAAGCATGGCGGACGGGTCAAGCACACTTCTTCACGCAATTCACAAGCATGTGTTGTGCCCCTGCGCAGGCGTCTTTCCCCCCTTTTATGCCTGCTTTGCCATTCACACGACACATTCCGAACCCATGTGATACTGAATTACATAAACGTCGGGATTCGCCCCATGAATATCAAACGCATCGGCCTGATTGTTGGCGGCGTTATCGCCCTGCTCCTGATCGCTCTCGTGACGGTGCCTTTCCTTGTTCCCAAGGAGGTTTACCGGGCCCAGATCGAGCGCGCAGCCACGCAGGCGCTGCAACGGCAGATCACACTGACCGGTGATGTAAAAATCTCGATATTACCGGCGATTGCCGCCAGCGTGGGCGGAGTTACGGTGGCTAATCCGCCTGGGTTTGACGGCCCCTATATGGTCGAAGCCGGTGAACTTCGCGGCTCCGTGCGCTTGATGCCGCTTCTCTCCCGCCGGGTTGAGGTGAAGGAGCTGGCCTTCGTCGATGCAAAGGTTTCCCTGCAGAAACTCGCAGATGGGCAGACCAACTGGGTCTTCACGCCGGCTGAGCAGCCCCAACCTGCGCCCACGCGGCCGCCGGCAGAGCAAAAGGGATTCAATGGCGGGGTGGAGCAGGCCCGGCTGCAGAATGCATCGCTGACTTACCGGGACGCGGGCACGGGCGAATATTACGAGTTGCGCGACCTTGACCTGCTGGCCTCGATGGCATCGACAGACGAGCCTTTCCGGCTGAAAGCGAAGGGTTTCTTTCAGGCGCACCCGTTCGAGATCAATTCGACGATTGATACCATCGACGCCCTGACCAAGGAGAAACCGGCAGATATCAAGGCCGACCTGGATACCCCATTCGGGAAGGTTCACTATACCGGATCGGTCAAACTCGGGACAATTCCGGACATCGAGGGACAATTCCGGGCGTCGTCGGACGCGCTTCCGGCCCTCGCCGCTCTTACCGGGGCAGAAGTTCCGTTCGACCTTTCCAAGCTGGGCAAGATCAATCTGGAAGGCCGCCTGAAAGGCCCGGCCGACGCCCTGGTGATCGACATCGACAAACTCACCCAGACATCAAACC
The DNA here is from genome assembly GCF_050269995.1 of Hyphomonas sp. NPDC076881. NCBI lineage: Bacteria > Pseudomonadati > Pseudomonadota > Alphaproteobacteria > Hyphomonadales > Hyphomonadaceae > Hyphomonas > Hyphomonas sp. NPDC076881. Next base: position 181,138 of record NZ_JBNNJJ010000001.1, read on the forward strand.
TCGCCAAGACGAGCTTCTCCGGACAGCTCAATCTATCTGAAGCGCCGACCATCTCCGGCGAGTTGAGCCTCGACGCGCCGAGCCTGGCGGAGCTTGCCCGATTTGCTGCTGTCGAGATGCCCCTCAACCTCGCCCCGCTGGGCGGAGCCGATATCAAGGGCAAGGTCAGCGGGTCCCTGCTGCAACCTGATCTCAGCTTCGAGAAGCTGGGCATCAAGGGCGCCCTCATCAACGCCAACTATGCCGGCACTATCCAGCTAGGCGAAGTGCCGTCGCTGAATGGCCGGCTGGAACTGCGCGCTCCCAATGCGGGCGAACTGGCGCGCCAGCTTGAGTTTGATCTGCCGGCCTCCACCGCGCTTGGCAAAGTGGAGCTTTCCTCGGCGATCAGCGGTCCCGTGGACGGGCTTGTTCTGACCGGGCTGGAACTCACCCAGCAGAGCGAAATCCTGACCGCCTCCTATAAGGGGGATGTGGGCCTGGGCGGCGAGGGCAACCTGAAAGGCCAGCTTTCGGCGGAAAGCGAGCGCTTGCGAGATCTGCTGGCAGCCGCCGAGGTGGAGATGGCGCCGGGCTCTACCCTTCGCAGCTTCAGCGCCAAGGGACAGGCGAGCGGAACCTTCACGAAAATTGCGCTGACCGGCCTCGACCTCAAACTCGATGACCTGACCGCCAAGGGCACCGCCGGCATCGACCTCACAGGCGAACGCCCGCGCCTGACCGGCAATCTCGACATGGGCCCGCTTGACCTGTCACCCTTCCTGGCGCCGGCTGACCAGAAACCACAGCAACAACAGCCGCTGGAAGCCTGGAGCAAGGACAAGCTCGACCTTGCCGGATTGCAAGCGGCCGATGCGGATCTGAACATCAAGACGAGCAAGCTGACCCTGGGCAGTGTCGTGCTGACTGATGCGGCGCTGGCCGCCAATCTGAACGCCGGCAAGCTGACGACCGATCTCTCCCAGTTCAAAGCCTTTGGCGGAAACTGGAAAGGTCAGATGGTGGTAGACGCGGCTGGCCAGATCCCGGCGGTGGACCTTGCAATGGAAGGCAACAGCGTCGCCATTTCCAGCCTGCTCGGAACGCTGGCAGGGTTTGACAATTTGACCGGCACGGGCGCGTTCAAGGTCAATGCTTCTGCACGCGGCACCTCGATCGACGAGATCATGCGCGGGCTGAACGGAGAGCTGTCGACAAATCTGAATGAAGGCGCGCTCAAGGGCCTGAACGTCACCCAGATCGTGCGCAGCGCGCAATCGCTGCAGCAGGCCTTCACCACCGGCAGCCTGAACAATCTGGACTTCCGCGGCGTTCTTTCGCCCGCCGCCGAAACCGAGTTCACCACATTCAACACAGTGCTCAGTGTGCAGAATGGTGTGGCAACCGTGGACGTCCTCAAATTGCTGAGCCCGGTGCTCGGCATCGACGGCAGCGGCAAGATCGACATTGGCGGGCAGTCCCTTGACGTGCGCCTGGCAACCGCCATTGACAAGAGCGGTCAGGGTCAGGGATCCGTGGTGCAGCTGAACGGCATTCCGGTGCCGGTGCGCCTGTCTGGCAGCTGGGACGCGCTGAAGGTAACACCGGACTTCTCAGGCGTTCAATCGGCGCTACAAGCGGAATTGACCGGGCGCTTGCAACAGGAAGTGAACGACCGGGCCGGCGATGTTGCCGGATCGATCATCGGCAACATCATTGGCGGAAAACAGCCGGCCGCAACGCCGCAGACAACACCTCCTGCCGGCCGGGCAGAGGACGAAACGCCTGCGGCCCAGGCCCCTGCCCCTACCGTTGAGCAACAGCTGGAAGACGCAGCGGAGAAAGCGGCGCGTGACGCGATCGGCAACCTCTTCGGCCGCCGCACCGCGCCCAAACCCGCTGAAGAACCCAAGCAGGATGAAGGCGAAGAATAGGGTTCGTGTTGGCTGAGCCTGCCGCCCGGTTGGACGCTCAGCTGGCCCGGCTCTGCAAGGCCGCTTGCAGCGCCTGCGGCGGCGAAGTGACTTCGGCCCCCTGTCGCAGCGGCACGATATGAGCGAGCTGTTCCAGCGGGTGGGCACGGCTGAAGAAGAAACCCTGCAATTCCTCACAACCGAGTTCGCGCAGATATTCCGCCTGAAGCGTGGTCTCCACCCCTTCTGCCGTACACTGCATACCCAGCGACCTGGCAAGGCTTACCATAGACTGGGTAATTGCCTGGCTGTCGGAACGGGTTTCGATGTCGCTGACGAATGTCCGGTCAATCTTGATCCGGTCAAAAGGGAACGACCGCAGATAGCTCAAGGAAGAGAACCCGGTCCCGAAATCGTCCAGGGCAATGCGCACGCCCAGCGAGCGAAGCTGGTGCAGACGGCGCAGCGTGAACTCGGTATTGCTCATCAGGGCCGTCTCGGTGATCTCGAGTTCCAGCCGGTTTGGGTCCAGCTTGCTGGCGGCGATTGCGCTGACAATTGTGGCGGTGAGCGAAGCGGAGTGAACCTGCAGGGGTGAGATATTCACGCAGATGCGGACATGCTCCGGCAGGCGCGCGGCCTCGGTCAGCGCAGCCCGGATCACCCATTCGCCCATACGGGTAATCAGGCCGTTTTCTTCTGCATGCTCGATGAACTCGCCGGGATAAACGAGCCCGCGTTCAGGATGCTCCCAACGGAGAAGCGTTTCGCAGGCAACTGTTTCGTGCGTCTGCGCGTCAACGATGGGCTGGAAGTGAATCCGCAGCTCGTTGCGCTCCATGGCGCGCTGCAACTCTTCCTGAATATCCAGCCTGGCCTGAGCCCGCTGCTCGAGCTCTTCCTCGAACATGCACCATTTGGCCTTACCCATATGCTTGGCCTGATAGAGCGCAAGGTCTGCCTGGCGAAACATGGCCCGGCTGTCGCGGATCGACGGATCAAACAACCGAACGCCAATAGAGGCAGAGGAATTCGCGGTTGATCCCCAGACATCGTAAAGCGCGCTCATTTCGGAAGCGAACTGGTCAAGGAAGCTGCGGAGTTCGTCAATGCCGGGCCGCTCCACGATCATCGCAAATTCATCGCCGCCCAGCCGCGCAACCAGATCTCCTGGCTCCGACAGCGAACGGATACGCGAAGCGACCTGACGCAGCAACTCGTCCCCGGCCGGGTGGCCGAGCGTGTCGTTTACCCATTTGAAGCTGTCGAGGTCCATCATCATCAGTGCCCGGCAGGCCGGCGCAACAGGTGGGCGGCGCAGCAGGTTTTCCAGCTGATCCTGCATCGTGATGCGATTGGGCAGCCCGGTAAGGCTATCGAAATGCGCCATATGCGCAATGCGGTCTTCGATCTTCTTGGATTGGGTCACGTCTGCCGCAACGCCGCGATAGCCAAGAAATTGTCCGTGCTCGATGACAGGCTTTCCGGTCACAGACCACCAGCGCAGGTCTCCGTCCGCACCTTTGATCGGAACAACCATATCGCGGAACGGCTGGCAGGCATTGACTGCCTTCTCCAGCGCCCTGCGGGCGTCACCCGGATGAAAGACTTCCGTGAACACCGCGCCACGGCGCAACATGTCGCTCTTGCTCCAGGCTGCATCGCCCGCCTCGCTGACAATCGGGATTTCCTGCAGCACACCATTCGCATCCGTCTGCCAGAGCGTATCGGACGTGCTTTCCTCAAAATCGCGCAGGAGAAGGCCAATCAGCTGTGACTGATCCTGAATGGCTGCGCGGCCGAGAAACTGTTCCACGAACTGCCGGTGGGTCCATGCCACGGCGACCAGCAGAACAATCAGATAGTACACCATCAAAATGGAAAGGATGGCATATTTCGGCCCGGTCTGCAGCATCAGCGCCGTTGCCAGGCCGAGGCCAGTAGGAACAATGTAGTAGACAGCTGCCACAGGAATGCGAGACAGCAGGAAACCGCCGGCGAACATCATGCCAGCGGTGATGATGCCCATCACCATCTGGCCCTGAACATCAGCTGTGCCGAGCACCACGATCGGCGCAAGCCCCCACAGCACGCCATTGCAGATGGACACACGCCTGAAGTCCATCACGGCGCGGCGATTGCTGCGCCTTTTCGGATCGATCCGGAGGAACTGGCGATACTTGAACCAGGAGCCGATATTTATAATCAGTCCGCAGACGGACCATGCCACCAGGAAGTGGATCTGGCCATAGCTGAGAAAGATGCCGAGGATGGCGATGATGTTCAGCACATTCGACAGGATGATCACATTGGTGATCCGGCTCATCGAATTCATCTGCTGGGCACGCAGCGCGGGTACGTGCTTTTCCGGCACCTCCACGCCCTGCAAGAGTTTCCTCAGCGACCAAAGCGTCGCCGAGCCGTCCTGGCCATGTGGCATTACCCCATCTCCCGCACGCTCTAAGTGTCCCGCCTTCTACTGAACATTGTTACCGCAAGCGGGTTAGCCACTACCGACCGGGATCGATGAAATTTGATCTATCTCCCTGTGGAAATGCGATTGTTACGGGGAATTCAGGCCGATCTCACGAAGGAAAGTATCCGCTTCGGCGCGTATCTCGGCGCGTTCCGAAACGCTCATCCTGTTTAAGGATTTACAGATCACGGCCATCCGTGGGTTGCTTTTGAAGCGCGCTTCATGGCGGCCGATAAAATCCCAGTAGAGAAAATTAAAAGGGCACGCTTTTCCACCCGTCCGGCGCTTCACATCGTAGGAGCACCCTTCGCAATAGTCCGACATCTTCGAGATATAGTTGCCGCTGGCCGCATAGGGCTTGGACGCCATCAGGCCGCCATCGGCATGCAGCGCCATGCCATGCGTGTTGGGCAGTTCCACCCATTCATAGGCATCCGCATAGACCAGCAGATACCATTCATTGACCTGCGCCGGCGACAGCCCGGCAAGCAGGGCGAAATTGCCGGTAATCATCAGCCGCTGGATATGATGGGCATAGGCATAGCGCTTGGTCTGACCAATCGCTTCGGCCATGCAGCGCATAGGGGTCTGCCCAGTCCAGTAGAATTCCGGCAGCGGATGATGAGCGTCCAGAGCGTTCATCTCTGCATAGCCCGGCATCTTCAGCCAGTAGATACCGCGCACATATTCCCGCCAGCCGATAATCTGCCGGATGAAACCCTCCACTGCGTTGAGCGGCGCCCTGCCCGCTTGCCACTCGGCTTCCACGCGGCGGCACACGTCCAGCGGGTCCAGCAGGCCGCAATTGATGTAGACCGAAAGCAGAGAGTGCCACATCCAGGGCTCGCCGCGCGCCATGGCGTCCTGCCAGTCGCCAAAGCCTGGCAGGATTTCGGCGATGAAATGATCCCGCGCCGCCTCGGCTCCGGCGCGCGTCGTCGCGAACACCCAGGGCTCAAGATCCCCGAAATGGTCCGGAAAGCGCTCAGCGACCAGCGCCATCACGTCGCGCGTCAGCGCATCGGCCTCAGGCAAGAAACGCGGGGGCGTCGCCATGGATCTGGGAAGGCGCTTGCGGTTTTCGCTATCGTAATTCCACTGGCCGTCTTGGGGCTGGTCTCCATCCATCAGCAGGCCGGTCTTGCGGCGAACCTCGCGGTAGAAATACTCCATCCGCAGCTGTTTGCGCCCCTTTGCCCAGGCATTGAACTCCTTCAGGGACACGATGAAGCGGGTATCGTCCCGCAGCTCCACAGGCACGGGCAACAGCGCGCGCCATTGCTCCATATCCTGCAGCAGGCGCCATTCGCCGGGCTTGGTGACCACCAGTCTGTCGAGGCCAGGCACCTCTTCCAGCGCGCGGGCGGCTTCAGCCCTGAGCGAGCCCTGATTGGCGGGATCATCAAGGCGGATATACCGCACCCTGTAGCCGGAGACCGTCAATTCCTCTGCAAAATGGCGCATTGCCGCGAAGAGGAAGGCGATCTTTTTCTTGTGATGGCGTACATACGTCGCCTCCTCCATCACTTCCGCGATGAGGATAACGTCACATGATTTGTCGGCGTCCCTCAGGGACGAAAGGTCTGGCGACAGCTGGTCGCCGAGTACGAGCCTCAATGTCCCCACCCCCAAACTCCCAGCGTATCAGTACATCTGATTGAGAACATACTCGATCTGCTGGCCGCGGGCTTCGAAGGCGAGCTTCACCCACCGGCCCTGATCATCATACCAGAGATCAACGTCCAGATCGGATTCCAGAAGGTAGCGGTTGGCTTCGATCTCGCGGCCCGCAGCGGTGATCTTCTCCCGGCCTTTCGGCGTTACCTTGATGTCATAGATTTCGCCGTCTTCGGTCGAGAGCAGGTTCCGGGTCTGCGTCTGGGCATAATTCCAGTGGCTGGCCGGGATCACATCGACAGGCACCTCGCCGGAAAACAGCGTGCCTTGCACGGCCAATGCGTTGCCGTTGCGGACAGCTTCCATGGAGGCCTTCTTGCCGTCATCATTGACTTCACCGGCCACCTCGACGAGTTGGCCTTCGCGCCAGACCTCGCTGGCGGTGTGGTCGTAGCGGAACACCGTGATCGGGCCGAGGCCGGCTTTCAGATTGATCTTCGTCCTAGCCACAAGGGCGCCATCAGGGCCCTCATCGAAGGTGACGAGGTGAGAGCCAAACGGGCTACCCTTGCGCAGAACATCAAAGCGGATCACGTCACCCGGCGCGGGCTGCCAGGCCTGCGGGATACCTGCAGGCTGCGGAACGGGGGCGTTATCGGCCATCGCCGCGCCGCTGAACGGAAAAATCAGGACAGATGCGGACAAAACCAGTCGCCTGACGAGCATGTGAATTATCCTTTCGCTTGTATGACCTCTGTACGGCCAGCCAGGCAAAATAGATCAATCTGAGCTGTCTGACCGGAATGCAGGGGCGGCCAACTTTCAGCCGCCTTCACGGAGTTAACCCCGCTGCGGCGAGATGGTTCCACGCCCGCTTAAGGGTCATGTGAGTTGACGGCGGGTGCCACCAACCCTTTTTCACCCGCAAACCGGGCACACGCCGCGGCAGTTTCGCAGCCCTTGCGGATTGAACGCGCTGGCGGCGGCGCGTAGCCTGCGTTCAAGCAACCCAGTGTCAGAATCGAGTAACGCCCCCATGACCATCCACCGGTCTGTCATCGACCTCATAGGCAACACACCGCTGCTCCGGCTCAACCGTGTATCGGATGAGACGGGCTGCGAAATTCTCGGCAAGTGCGAATTCCTCAATCCCGGCCAATCCGTGAAAGATCGCCCGGCGCTGGGGATCATCCGGGAAGCGGAAGCTTCCGGCGCGCTGAAGCCCGGCGGGACGATCGTGGAAGGCACCGCCGGCAATACCGGCATCGGGCTCGCCCTGGTGGGCAAAGCGCTCGGCTACCGGGTGGTGATCGTGATGCCGCGCACGCAGAGCCAGGAGAAGAAGGACGCCATCCGCCTGCTCGGCGCCGAGCTGATCGAGGTGGACGCGGTGCCCTATGCCAATCCGAACAATTATGTGCGCTATTCCGGGCGCCTTGCCGAGGAACTCGCCGCCAGCGAGCCGAACGGCGCCATCTGGGCCAACCAGTTCGACAACCAGGCCAACCGCCGCGCCCATTACAACACCACCGCGCGGGAAATCTGGGATCAGACGCAGGGCCAGGTGAACGGCTTCATCTGCGCGGTCGGCTCGGGCGGAACCCTGGGCGGCATTGCCCTTGGCCTGAAGGAGCGCAATCCGAAGATCACCATCGGCCTAGCCGATCCCGGCGGCGCAGCGCTCTATGCCTATTACACCACCGGCGAACTCAAAGCCGAGGGCACCTCCATCACCGAGGGCATCGGCCAGGGGCGCATCACCGCAAACCTTGAGGGCATCCCTGTCGACAAAGCCTGGCGCATCCATGACGATGAAGCGCTGCGCTATCTGTTCGATCTGGTAGAATATGAAGGGCTGTGCCTTGGCGGCTCAAGCGGGGTCAACGTAGCCGGCGCAGCCCGCCTGGCAAGGGAGCTGGGGCCGGGGCACACCATCGTCACCATCCTCTGTGACTATGGCAACCGTTACCAGACCAAGCTCTACAATCCGGAATTCCTGCGCTCCAAGGGCCTGCCAGTTCCGCCATGGATGGAGACGAAATGATGAGCGAGCAAGGCGACCCGCTGGTCAGCGCAGACTGGCTGATGGCCAACATCACGGCGCCGGATGTGCGCATCGTGGACGCAACCTGGTTTGCCTCCTGGACCAGTCCGGTGGAAACCGGGCGCGAAGCCTGGAAGCGGGGACATATTCCGAAGGCGGTCTATTTCGACATTGACGAGATCGCAGATACCGCCTCCCCCTACCCTCATATGATGCCCGATGCGGTTAAATTTTCCTCGCGGGTGCGCAAGCTGGGCCTCGGCGATGGCAGCCGCATCGTGGTTTACGATCAGAACCGGTTCTTTGCCTCCGCCCGCGCCTGGTGGATGCTGCGCGTGATGGGGCACAAGGATGTGCATGTGCTTGATGGCGGGTTGCACGCCTGGGTGTCCGAAGGCGGCGCGCTGGACGACCTGCCCACCCCGCCGGGCGAGCGCCACTTCACCCCCCGCGTGCGCAGCGACCTGATCATGGACGCGCGGGATATGGAGCAGCTCGTCGGCTCTGCCCGCGTCAAGATCATCGATGCCCGCCCGGATGGACGCTTTTTCGGGCGAGACCCTGAGCCGCGCGCCGGGCTGCCCTCCGGCCATATTCCCGGCAGCATAAATCTGCCCGGCAGCCTGCTCGTCACCGAAGATGGCCGCATGAAACCGGCCGAAGAGTTGCACCGCCTGATGCCCGATCCGGGCGCGCCGACCGTGGCCACCTGTGGCTCCGGCGTAACGGCGGCGATCACGGCGCTGGCACTCGCCCGCCTCGGAAACTGGGATGTGGCCGTCTATGATGGTTCGTGGACGGAATGGGCATCTGATCCCTCCCGGCCGATCGTGCGGGGCGCGGCATGAGCGCGAGCGACGATGCAGCCCCCGAAACACGCCTGATCCATACCCGCGCCGAGCGTCTTGGCCGCGTGACGGTGAACCCGCCGGTGGAACGGGCGTCCACCGTTCTGTTCCGCACCGAGGCAGCGCTCTATGGGCCCAAGCCGACCTATGGCCGGATGGGGCTGACGGTTCACCGCGAACTGGAAGCGGCCATGTGCATTCTGGAGGGCGCCCGGCACACGCGGCTGGCCTCCAATGGTCTGCAGGCCTGCGCGCTGGGCATTGCCAGCGTGGTAGAGGCCGGCGGGCATCTTCTGTTTACCGACAGCGCCTATGGGCCGACGGCGCGCTTCTGCGAAAAGCGCCTGAAAACGATGGGCGTTGAGGCAGAGCGCTTCAATCCGCGCATCGGCGCGGGCATTGAGCGCCTCTTCCGAGAGAATACGCAGGCGATCCTGCTGGAATCCCCCGGCTCCCTGACCTTCGAAATTTCCGATCTGCCGGCCATTGCCGAGGTGGCGAAGAAACGCGGCATACGGATCGTCTGTGACAATACCTGGGGCGCGGGCCTGCACTATCAGCCGCTGGCACTGGGCGCCGATATTTCCGTGCAGGCGCTGACCAAATATGTGGTGGGGCATTCGGATGCATTCGGCGGCGCCGTGATGACGAATGAGCTCAGCCTTGCCAACAAGGTGGCCAATTGTTCGGAAGACTGGGGCATCGGCCTTGCCCCGGATGATGCCTATCTGGCCATTCGCGGCATTCGCAGCCTGAAGACAAGACTGAAGGCGCATGAGGCCGCCGGACTGGAGCTGGCCGGATGGCTGGAAGCGCGGCCGGAGGTGGCCAGCGTCATCCATCCGGCCCTGCCCTCTCACCCCGATCACGCGCTGTGGAAACGGGATTTCACGGGCGCCAACGGCCTCTTCTCCTTCGTGCTCAAGGATTATCCGCCTGCCGCGCTGGAACGTTTCTTCGAGGCGCTGCAGCTGTTCGGCATGGGCTTTTCCTGGGGCGGATTCGAAAGCCTGATCATTCCGTGTGATGATCAGCTCACCCGCAGCGCAGGTTGCTGGACGAAGGAGAAACCCGGCCAGCTGATGCGGGTGCATGTGGGGCTGGAAGCGGTAAGCGATCTTAAGGCAGATCTTGAGGCTGGCTTTGCGGCGCTGACCGCCGCCTAGGGTGCGGGCCGTTCGAAATCCAGGAAGACGAGCAAATCTTCCACATCGGCGCCCAGATCAGACTGCGGCTCGGACGGGGGCCAGAGGCGCTGCTGGCGCTCCTCCATCGCAACACAGCGGCGCGTCATGTTCGAGAGGTGGACGAAATCATCCGCGCCCGGCAGGGAATCCAGAACGCACTGATCGAACACCGGATAGATCATCCCTGCCCCGCAGCCGAAGGACGAGCGGTCCGGCCGGGCCGCCGTCATCACCAACCGGTTCGGAGCGGCCAGTTCCGGCACGAAGACGCCGGAGAAGCAGGCCGAAACGACCACAACGGTTGGGCGCTGCCCGCACCACTGGCTGATCAGGCCGTTGAGTTTCTTGGGACTGATCAGCCCTTCGGTGCCCAGCACCATGCCTTCGGGAACACCATGCGAGGTGAAATAGAAGAGGCACCCCGCCGGCGCCTTGGCCGCCAGCTCTCCGAAGGCAGAGAACACCTCCTCCGAACGCAGCGAAAAGCCGCCCAGCTCTCTTGGGCGCAGCGACATGTGGGTGATGTTATCCGGGTTGAACCCCACATCGGCAAAGCCCCGGGCAAGATCGCGCCGCGCATTCTCGAAGGCGTCGATGGGGGCGCCTTCACTGTCGCGCCAGTCAGCCGCCAGGATACCGACGGCCCAGTCCTTGAGCGGAGCATCTTCGACGCCGGGTTTGGCAAAAGCAGGCCCCGCCCAGCAGGCAGCCAGGAACAGAGCCACAGCAAACAGACGGCGCAACTGCAACCGCGTTCTCCCCACGGTGAGTGTGTTCTCCAGCCATATGATCAGCGCAGAGGGCAGAGCGCAAGCGCGGAGACCGAATGCCTTTTCCTTCCCTCTTATGTGCCCGGAATTGCGGCGGCTATTTGGGATAGGTGTCGAGCGATGGCTCGCGGTGCCAGCAGTCGCAGCTGGCATTATACTGGAAGGCTTCGCCATAATCGTTGATGCGGGTGGCGGGGGTTACATAGTAGCCGGGCACGTAATCCCAGGCCGGGTCTGCGTAGCGGTCTGCGAAGCCGTCGCCGGTGTCGTCGCACACGGCATAGCCCTGAGCATTGTAATCGCATCCATAGCGAGGGGTCTGGGTCAGCGTTACGGCCATTTCGTCAGCCGCCATGTTAAGGCCCATGGCAACCGCCTCCCAGTCAGAGTGGCTGCAGCCGGCAACGCCGATCAGCGCTGCGGCTGCCATCCATCCCCGTGTCCCCAGTCCCGCATGCCGTCCCATTTCCCACTCCCAGACTTCATGAATGACATTCTGGTAATGGAGTGCATGAACGCAAGCTGAACCTGAGCCTCAAACCGGCTCCGGACTGACCTGAACCACGAGTTTTCCGAGATTTTTGCCTTCAAACAGGCGTGAGAGGCTTGCTGGGGCCTTTTCGAAGCCCTCGACAATATCGGTCTCGAATTTGAGTTTCCCCTCCATCAGCCACTGCGCCATCTGCTGCATACCCTCCGGGAAGCGGGGGAAATAGTCGATAACGATGAAGCCTTTCACCAGGGTGCGCCGCATCAGCAGGTTGGCGAAATTGTAGGGGCCGGGCACGGGCGTGGTGGCGTTGTAGGTGGAGATGAGGCCGCAGAGCGGCATCCGCGAGAAATCGTTCAGGCGCGCGATCACCTCGTCCATGATCTTGCCGCCGACATTCTCGAAATTGATGTCGATGCCCTTCGGGCAGTGCTTGTCCAGCGCCTTGCCGACATCTTCATTCTTGTAGTCGATGGCGGCGTCAAAACCGGCGACTTCTGTGAGCCAGCGGCATTTGCCGGCCCCGCCCGCGATGCCGACCACGCGGCAGCCCTGGATCTTGGCGATCTGGCCGACCATGGAGCCGACAGCGCCAGCGGCCGCGGACACAACCACCGTCTCGCCCGCCTTGGGCTTGCCGATGTCCATCAGGCCGAAATAGGCCGTCATGCCCGTGGCGCCGAGTGGCCCCATGAAAGCCGTCAGCGGCACACCCGGCAGCTTTGGCAGCTTGGTGAGCGCCGCGCCGGGCAGGGTGTTGTAGATCGCCCAGCCGGCGAGGCCCGTGTTGACGATGTCGCCGGGCGCGAGGCCTTCAAACCGGCTTTCGGTGATCACGCTGAGCCCGCCGCCGCGCATCGGGTCACCGATCTGCACGGGCGGCAGATAGGCGTCCATATCGCTCATCCAGATACGGTTGGTCGGATCAAGCGAGAGATAGATCGTCTTGGCGCACACCTGGCCGTCTTCGAGCGGGGCGAGCGGCGTCTCGACCAGCTCCAGATCCCCCTCTTTCAGATCGCCCACCGGACGATTGCGCAGCACCCAAGTCTGGTTCTTTTCATTGACCATGTGTTCCTCCCTGAACTTCTCGCCGGGAGGCTAGAGTGAAACGCGCTCAGCGCAAGACGCCGCGCTTCATCTGCCACCGGGCATAGACGAGCTGTGCCAGCGCGATGGCGATGATGACATAGGGAAAGACCTCCGCCCCTTCCATTCTAGGCGCATCCGTGTCCATCATGCCTTCGATTGCGCTGATGATTGCGCCCAGCAGCGAGACCGCAAACAGATGTTCTGCCCATGTGCTCCGCAGCAGAAGCGCAACAGCTCCGAAGAATCCGCCAAACACGCCAAGCGCCCAGACCGCCCAGACCCACCAGGGCATGGCAAACCAGTAGTCCAGCATCTCCTGCGGGTAGGGCTTCAGATAGGCTTCGTTGCGCGTGGCCGTCATGACGAAATCGAAACAGCCAAAAGCGTTCCAGATGAGCGCGAGAATGCCAACGAGCCAGATATGCCAGCCGGCTTTCGGTGCGATTACGGATGTATCTTCGGTCATATGCGCGCCCTCCCTGACGTAAGGGAAGTGTACGCCGATTTCAGGGGAGCACAATCTGGGGGGCCGGAGGCCTATTTCAGGACGCCGAACTTCGCCCAAGTCTGCGCGTAATAGAGCAGCAGGACGGAGACCACGATGGTGAACATGGAGACGGCGTGAATCGTGCCGTCATCGGGCGCGCCATTGGCGAAGGTGAAGCCGATGCCCAGAATGGTCGCCGTGGCGCCGAGGGCGAGGATCCGGACCGCGATCAGCCGCTTGCGGATGAGGTAGACCGCGCCGGCAAGCGTGGCGAACACAGCCACCGCGCGCAGGATGATCACTGCCGGTGGAAGCTCGTAGATGAACTCCCGCGTCAGCTCCGGCATCTGGTTCATATAGGGCGCAAAGCGGGTGATCATCGCCAGAAGGTCGAAGACGCCCAGAAGGCTCCACAACACGGCGATGGCCCCGATTACGGGGAGATGCCACGGCGCCTTCGGCACATGCTTCTGCACAGCCGGGATAAGGGCCGTCGCTTCTTCGAAGTCCAGATCACGGTCCATGTTGCATAATTAGCACACCCCGCCTGCCACGGAAAAGACAAAATCGGCCCCGGCGCATTACTTAGACGAAAGGTGCCGAAGGCGCGGGCGATCTGCCTCATTTCCGTGCCAGCGGGTGACGCCGCCGTCCTTGCGGGCTAAACCGGGAACACATCAAAGGAATCGCTCATGGCCACGGCGCCCATCACCCAGGACAGCCACCTCTACCTCATCGATGCGAGCGCCTATGTGTTCCGCGCCTTTCATGCCCTGCCCCCGCTGACACGCTCATCCGATGGCCTGCCGGTGGGCGCCGTTGCCGGCTTCTGCAACATGCTGTTCAAGCTGCTGGAGGAGTTGAAGGGTGGGCAGCGGCCGACGCACTTTGCCTGCATCTTTGATGCCTCCGAAGTGACGTTCCGGAACGAGATCTATCCGCTCTACAAGGCAAACCGTTCCGACCCGCCAGAGGAGCTGGTGCCGCAATTTCCCCTCGTGCGCCGCGCGGCCGTGGCCTTTGCCGCCCATGCCATCGAACAGGGCGGGTTCGAGGCCGACGACCTGATCGCCACCTATGCCAGACAGGCCGAAGCCAAGGGCGCGCGCGTTACCATCGTCTCGTCGGACAAGGACCTGATGCAGCTTATCTCCGACAAGGTGCTGATGATGGACCCGATGAAGAACAAGCTGCTCGGCCGCGAGGATGTGATCGAGAAATTCGGCGTCGGCCCCGAAGGCGTGGTGGATGTGCAGTCCCTCGCCGGCGACAGCGTGGACAATGTGCCCGGCGCGCCTGGCATCGGCGTGAAGACTGCCGCGCAGCTGATCACTGAATTTGGCGATCTGGAAACGCTTCTGGCACGGGCCGAGGAAATCAAGCAGCCCAAGCGCCGGGAAACGCTGATCGGCTTTGCCGACCAGATCCGCATTTCCAAACGGCTGGTGCAGCTGGAAGAGAATGTGCCGGTGAAGGTGCCGCTGGAAGACCTGGCCGTGCAGGATCCGGACCCGAAGGAGCTGATCGGCTTCCTGGAGGAGATGGAGTTCCGCACCATCACCCGCCGCGTGCGCGAGCAGATGGAGATGGAAGGCGCCCTCGAAGCACCCACGCCCGAAGGCCAGCCATTTGATGTCTCCGCCTATACCTGCATCCGTGATCTGAAGACCCTGGAAGACTGGGTGGCCCGCGCGATGACGCAGGGCCATGTCGCCGTTGATACGGAGACGGACAGTCTGGACTCGGTTTCCGGCGGGCTGGTGGGCGTGTCGCTGGCGCTCAGCCCCGGCGAAGCCTGCTATATTCCGCTGGCGCATGTGGACCCTGAGGCGAAAGACGATGGCGACATGTTTGGCGCCGATCCACCGCGGCAGATCCGGATGAGCGAGGCGCTGAAAGCGCTGAAGCCGATGCTGGAAGACCCGGCCACGCTGAAGATCGGCCAGAACATCAAATATGATCTCAGCGTATTTGCGCAGCACAATATCCATGTCGCGCCGATCGACGACACGATGCTGATCTCCTTCGCGCTGAATGCCGGCATTCACGGGCATGGGATGGATGAGCTGTCCGAGCGCTATCTGGGCCACACACCGATCACCTTCAAGGATGTGGCCGGCAGCGGCAAAAGCCAGAAAACCTTTGCGCAGGTCGCCCTCGGCAAGGCCACGGAATATGCCGCCGAAGACGCCGATGTGACCCTGCGCCTCTGGCTGGCGCTGAAGCCGCGTCTGCGTACGGAGCATATGACGGCGGTTTACGAAACGCTGGAGCGGCCTCTGGTGCCGGTGCTGGCGGAGATGGAGCGGGCGGGCATCAAGGTGGACCGGCAGATACTGTCGCGCCTGTCGGCAGACTTCAACCAGCGCATGGCGGGGCTGGAAGCGCAGGCGCATGAGCAGGCCGGCCGCAGCTTCAACATCGGCTCTCCCAAGCAGCTTGGCGAAATCCTGTTCGACGAGATGAATTTGCCCGGCGGGAAGAAGACCAAGACCGGTGCCTGGGTGACCGATGGCGATGTGCTCGAAGGGCTCGCCGCCGAAGGCCACGCCCTGCCCCGCACGATTGTGGACTGGCGGATGCTGTCGAAGCTGCGCTCGACCTATACCGAAGCCCTGCAGGCGGCGATCAACAAGAAGACCGGCCGCGTGCATACCAGCTTCATGATGGCCGGCGCGCAGACAGGGCGGCTTTCCTCAACCGACCCCAACCTACAGAACATCCCTGTGCGGACCGAAGAAGGCCGCAAGATCCGCGAAGCCTTCATCGCCGAAGATGGCAATGTGATTGTCTCCGCCGACTATTCGCAGATCGAGCTGCGCATCCTGGCGCATATGGCCGACATTCCGGCGCTGAAGGATGCGTTCCGGCAGGGGCTAGACATTCACGCGATGACGGCGAGCGAGATGTTCGGCGTACCCATCGAGGGCATGGACCCGATGGTGCGCCGCCAGGCCAAGGCGATCAATTTCGGCATCATCTATGGCATCTCCGGCTTCGGCCTTGGCCGCCAGCTCGGCATTCCTGCGGGCGAGGCGAACCAGTATATCAAGACGTATTTCGAGCGCTTCCCCGGCATCCGTCAGTATATGGACGAAACCAAGGAGTTCGCCCGCGAGACCGGCTTTGTGCGCACCGCCTTTGGCCGCAAGATCAACCTGCCGGATATGAAAGCCAAGGGCCCGGCCCGGTCCTTCGCCGAGCGCCAGGCGATCAACGCGCCGATCCAGGGCTCAGCCGCCGACATCATCAAGCGCGCGATGATCCGGATGCCGGAGGCGCTGGGCGAGGCTGGCCTTAAAGCGAAGATGCTGCTGCAGGTGCATGACGAACTGGTGTTCGAGTGCCCGGAGAAAGAGGCCGGGAAGCTGATCGCCCTGGTGCAGAAGACGATGGCAGCGGCCGACGGCCCGGCGCTCAAGCTTTCCGTTCCGCTGGTGGTGGAAGCCAAGGCGGCGAGCAACTGGGCGGCGGCGCATTAGGCAACTACAGGCAATCCGCCATCTGGCCCATTCCATTCTCCCCCATGAATGCTAAAGAGCGGGTGAATTCACCGCTTTCCGGCTTCATTTCCGCCCCGGAAGGCAAAATTTTGCGTAAGTATCGAGACCTGAGCCAATGATCCCCTACCGTTCCCGCACCTCCACCCACGGCCGCAACATGGCCGGTGCCCGCGGCCTCTGGCGCGCAACGGGCATGACGGACAGCGATTTCGGAAAGCCGATCATTGCGGTGGTAAACTCGTTCACCCAGTTCGTGCCGGGGCATGTGCACCTGAAGGATCTGGGCCAGTTGGTGGCCGGGGAGATCGTCGCGGCGGGCGGCGTGGCCAAGGAATTCAACACGATTGCGGTCGATGACGGCATCGCCATGGGCCATGACGGGATGCTCTATTCCCTGCCCTCGCGCGAAGTGATCGCCGACAGCGTGGAATACATGGTCAACGCCCATTGCGCCGATGCGATGGTCTGCATCTCCAATTGCGACAAGATCACGCCGGGCATGATGATGGCCGCGCTGCGCCTCGACATTCCGGTCGTGTTCGTTTCCGGCGGGCCGATGGAAGCGGGCAAGGTGAACATCGATGGCGAGCTGCGCGCGGTGGACCTGATCGACGCGATGATCGAGGCGGCAAACCCGGAACGCTCCGACGCCGAAGTTGACGAGTTCGAGAAGAATGCCTGCCCGACCTGCGGCTCGTGCTCGGGCATGTTCACGGCGAACTCGATGAACTGCCTCGCCGAAGCGCTCGGCCTTGCTTTGCCGGGCAATGGCTCGACGCTGGCGACGCATGCCGACCGCGAAGCGCTCTTCCGCTGCGCCGGGCGCCGCATCGTTGAGCTGACGAAGATGTATTACGAGCAGGGCGACACGGGCGTCTCCGCGCGCGGCATCGCCACGAAGGCGGCGTTCGAGAATGCCATCACGCTCGACATTGCCATGGGGGGGTCGACCAACACCATCCTCCACCTGCTGGCCATGGCCCGCGAGGGCGAGGTGGACTTCACCCTCGACGATATCGACCGCCTCAGCCGCGTGACCCCCTGCCTCTGCAAGGTCGCCCCGGCGGTGCATAATGTGCATATGGAAGACGTTCACCGCGCCGGCGGCATCTTCGGCATCCTGGGCGAACTCGCCCGCGCCGGAAAGCTCGACACGTCCGTGCGCACCATCCACGCGGCCACGATGGCCGAAGCGCTGAACAAATGGGACATTGCCGTCACCAATGATCCTGAAGTGCAGGAGATGTTCCTGGCCGCGCCGGGCGGCGTGCGCACAACGCAGGCGTTCAGCCAGTCGCGGCGCTACAAAGCTCTGGATACGGACCGTGAAAAGGGCGTCATCCGCTCGGCGGAACATGCCTTCTCGAAAGATGGCGGGCTGGCCGTTCTGTTCGGCAATATTGCCGAACAGGGCTGCGTGGTGAAAACGGCGGGCGTGGATGACAGTATCCTGAAATTCTCCGGCCCGGCCATCGTCTGCGAAAGCCAGGAAGAAGCCTGTAAGCGCATCCTCGGCAAGCAGGTGAAGGCCGGCGATGTTGTCATCGTGCGCTATGAAGGCCCGCGCGGCGGCCCCGGCATGCAGGAAATGCTCTATCCGACCTCGTATCTGAAATCGATGCGGCTGGGCAAAGCCTGCGCTCTGATCACGGACGGGCGTTTCTCGGGCGGCACCTCCGGCCTCTCCATCGGCCATGTCAGCCCGGAAGCAGCCGAAGGCGGCGCCATCGGCCTGATCGAGGAAGGCGACCTCATCGAGATCGACATCCCCAACCGGACGATCCATGCGAAGGTCTCCGCCGAAGAGTTTGCGCGGCGCCGCGCGGCGATGGAGGCCAAAGGCGCCCAGGCCTGGAAGCCGGTGGAAGAGCGCCCCCGCAAGGTCAGCCGCGCGCTGAAGGTCTATGCGGCGCATGTGGGGAATGCGGCTCAGGGGGCTGTGAGGCTCGATCCCTGATAACTGCTGAAAGCGGCGGCCGGGCGGGCGCTTTGGTTTCACGCAGCACGAAGGGCCGGACGCAGCGGGGGCTGGCCGGGGGATTTGGGCTGGGTTCGGCGGTTGCGGGAAAGCTAGGACGTGTCGGGATGCGCGGCGAGGGCAGATGCCCCCTTCGTCAGTCCGCTGCGCGGCCTGCCACTTCCCCCGCGAGTGCGGGGGAAGAAAAAGGGGTGCGCGGCCTCGGCGGTGAAGATTGCCGGGAGGTCTGACGACCAGCAGGGATCGCTCCACGGCTTTCGTGTGGGCTCGACTGGTCTGTAGGCGGAGGGGTTGGGCTGGGGGTCGCCGAGATATTCGATGCGTACCCCGCCCCACCACATCACGCGGAGCATGGCGCCGCAGCGCCCGGCGGCGCGCACTTCGTCCACGGCGCGCGCGAGTTGCCAGATCAGCACCGGCCAGAAGAAGGGATGCACGAACGCGAAATATCGCGCGAGCGCAGGTTCCTTTCTGAGGCGGGCAAGACTGAACATCCCCCAAGGATACGCCCGGAACGGGAGGGGGTGGACAAGGATTGCGGGGATTATTTTTAGAGGCTTGATAGGATTGCGGTTTTTGGGCGGGATGGGTGTGAGAATTGTTGGATAGGGCGGAAGGCCCTCACCTCCCATCGCTTTGCGATGGGCCCCTCCTCTCCCAGAGGGAGAGGGGTAAGGGGGGTGGCCCGAGACGGCGCATCCTTCACAAATGCGGCACCCGTGGCCGCAATGAATCGTGAAACTGCCGTAATGTTGGCAATCGGGCGCCCCAGTCCTTTGTTTTCCTTGGCCTCAGCAACAAGGAGGGCTTTTTCTATGACGCGAGCTGTGTTTGAACCTGTAACTGGACGGGCCGAGCCCCAACATGCTTCCCGGCTCATGGAAAAGGATAAGGCGATGACGACACTGGCGCTGGTAGATGACGACGAGAACATCGTGGCTTCGCTCAAGATGTTCTTCGAGGCAGAAGGCTATCAGGTGCGCGCCTATCATGATGGCGAGGCCGCCCTGCCCGCGCTGACCGACTCGCCGCCCGACATCGCCATCCTCGACATCAAGATGCCGAAGATGGACGGGATGGAGCTGCTGCGCCGCCTGCGCCAAACTTCCGAGCTGCCGGTGATCTTCCTCACCTCCAAGGATGAGGAGATCGATGAGGTGATCGGCTTCAATATCGGCGCAGATGATTTCGTGCGCAAACCCTGCTCCAACCGCCTCTTGGCCGAGCGCGTGAAAGCCGTTCTGCGCCGGGCGCGCGGCGCCTCGGCGGTGCCCGAAGAAGGCGATGTGAAAGCCATTGTGCGCGGCAAGCTGGTGCTGGACCCCAACCGCCATGCCTGCACCTGGGATGGCAAGCCGGTGCGCCTGACGGTAACCGAATTCCTGATCCTGCAGGCGCTGGCTGCGCGCCCCGGCTATGTCAAAAGCCGCGACCAGCTGATGGACGCTGCCTATGACGATCAGATTTATGTCGACGACCGCACCATCGACAGCCACATCAAGCGCCTTCGCAAGAAGTTCCGCGAAGTGACGGACGAGTTCGATGCGATCGAGACGCTGTATGGTGTCGGCTACCGCTATACCGAATAGGCCGCCTGCGGAGCTTTATATCGGCGGCGCAGCGGACGAAGCCTCGCGCCTTGTGCTGGGCTATTCTGAGGCGCGCCGCCGGGTGCTGGAGCCGAAGGGCTGGCAGGTCCGGTATTTTCCGCATTACCGCATCCGGGCGGCGCTGGCCTTTGCGCGCGCCATGGCGGGCGAAGGCCGGCCGCTGGGGCTGATCGGGCATAGCTGGGGCGCCGATAGCGCGTTGCGGCTGGCCCGGCGGCTGGAGACCGGCGTGCTGCTGATCGGGGCTGACCCGGTGGCCAAGCCTGCCCTACCCCTGGCGCTGTGGCAGGGGCGGCCGGCAGCGGCGCGGATCCTGGTGCATGTCAATGCTGTGGCCGAGGCGCGCGACCGGTCGGACCATGTGAAGGCGATGGGGCATCTTGCTGGAGGCGGAGTCCACCGGGCCTGGCGGGAGGCCGACCACACCATTCCCACACGGCTGAACCATTGGAACTTTGCCGGAATGATGGCGGCGAAGGGCGCTGATGGACGCTCTGCCGAAGACTGGCTGGCGAGCCTGATAGCCGCTTAGCTGCCCAGAAGGCGGGAGAAATGCCAGGCCCAGTTGGGCAGCGAAAAGGTGAGCGCGAGGAAGCCGAAGCCGATCAGTGCGCAGAGGGGCGAATAAAGGCGGCGGTTGAGCGTCAGATAAGGCTGCTCCGGCGCGGCGCGCTCGAAGGCGGGCAGGATGCCGACAACCCCGCGCAGCAGGAAGATGGCCGACAGGAGCAAGCCAACGGGCACAAGCAGGAGTTTCAGAGCCGTGAAGGTGGCCGCATAATGCCCCATGATGAGGGCCGCCGCCGCGCCGCAGAGCAGCAGCACACCCAGCAGCGCAACTGAGGCGCGTGATGGCAGGCGGGTTATACCCCTGCGGCCAACCACTGAGCGGGCCAGCGACTGCTGATTGGGGAATGGAAATGACGCGCCTGCCGCCCATATCAAATGGAGCGCGCCAAGACAGCCGAGCACAAGTGCCAGCAGGGTGCCTAGCAAAGCGGCCACGGTTCTCCTCGTCAGCGCAGGCAGAATGGCTTAATAATACATGCAGGTAGCGCTTGCCGCCAGTGCTGCGATTGAATAGCCAGATTGCCTGCTACGGCCCAGCCAGGAAAGAAAAAGATGTCCGACCCCGAAAACACTCTCCTTCTCGAAACTTCCAAGGGCAATGTTACCATTGAACTTCGCCCTGATCTGGCGCCGGGCCATGTGGCGCGGATCAAGGAACTCGCCCGTGAAGGGTTTTATGACGGTATCGTCTTCCATCGCGTGATCGCCGGTTTCATGGCGCAGGTTGGCTGCCCGAAAGGCAATGGCACGGGCGGCTCCAAGAAGCCGGACCTGAAAGCCGAGTTCAACGCCGAGCCGCATGTGCGCGGCACCTGCTCGATGGCGCGCACCTCGGCGCCCCATTCGGCCAACAGCCAGTTCTTTATCTGCTTTGACGACGCCCGCTTCCTGGACCGCCAATATACGGTGTGGGGCAAGGTGACCGAAGGCATGGACATCATCGACCAGCTGGCCAAGGGCGAGCCGCCGCGCAATCCGGACCGTATCGTGAAGATGCGGGTGGCTGCCGACGCCTGATGCCGGACGGGGGACGCCAAGGGAGGAAGGCGGGGGACAAGAACGCCCCCAGCCGCAAGAACCAGAGGCGTGGCCCCACCCTCCTCGGCTCGCGCATTGCGCGGCTGATCTTTGCATCGAACCTGGCGGGGCTCGCCATCCTCATCGTCGGCGCCATGGTGCTGAACGAGATGCGGGCGGGCTTCGTCGTTTCGAAGAAACAGGACCTGATCGCGCAGGCGCAGGTTTTCTCCGGGCTTCTGTCTGATGACGCGACCACGCCGGAACCGGCGCTGAACCCGGAGGCCGCGCGCCTGGCCATTGCGCGCCTCAACCTGCCCGAACGCATCCGCGCGCGCATCTATACGCCGACCGGCGAGATGGTCGCCGATAGTTATTTCCTCTCCGATATGGTGGATGTGGCGGCGCTGCCGCCGCTGCGGGAGCCGGGATGGATTGCGCGGACGGGGCGGGATCTGTCCGAATGGGCGGGCGAGGTCTTCGGCGTGTTCTCGCCGCGCCGCAGCTCTGAAGCGCTCCGCACGCAAACCTTCGAGGAAGAATTCCGCACTGCGGCTCTCGGCGAGCAGGCGGCCAGCCAGCGTTTCTCCGACAGGGGGCAGCGGGTGATTTCCGTCTCCATGCCGATCCAGCGGGTGTCTGCGGTGGTCGGCGTGCTGGTGGTGGAAGGCAGCGACATTGACGAGATCATCCGGGCCGAGCGCGTGGCGCTGGTACCGTTTGTGGGCGTGGCCGTTCTGATGGCGTTTGTGACCTCTATCCTGCTGACGATCGGAATCGCCCGGCCCATGCGGCGGCTGGCGATTGCGGCCGACCGTATCCGCGCAGGCTCCTCGGCGCGGATGGACATTCCGCAGCTGACCCGGCGGACCGACGAGATCGGCGATCTGGCGGCCTCCCTGCAGGCGATGACCGAAGCGCTGATCGAGCGGATCGAGGCGAACGAGCAGTTTGCCGCCGATGTGGCGCATGAGCTGAAAAACCCGCTGACTTCCATCCGCTCAGCGGTGGAGACGCTGGAGCGGGTGCAGGACCCGGATGCAGCGGCGCGCCTGCGGGCTGTGATTGCCTCGGATGTGAAGCGGCTGGACCGTCTGATTACGGATATTTCCAATGCGTCCCGCCTGGAAGCGGAGATGACCCGCCTGCCGAGCGAAACCATCGATATTGCCCGTTTCGTGCGCGATGTGGTGCATACCTATGAGGGGCTTTCCGACAGCGCAGAGGCGGTGCATGTAGCCTTTACGGACGCAACGCTGGGCGCGCGCCTGCTGGTGCGCGGGCGCGAGGGGCCGCTGGGACAGGTGCTGCGCAACCTGATCGACAACGCCCGCTCTTTCTCTCCGCCGGGCTCAAAAGTGGAAGTGACGCTGGAGCAGACCAATTACGGGCCGCGCACGGTGGCGCGCATTCTGGTGGAAGATTCCGGGCCTGGCATTCCCGAGGACAAGCTGGAAACGATCTTCAACCGTTTCTACACAGACCGCCCGAAAGGCACAGCCTTCGGCAACAATTCGGGGCTTGGCCTCTCCATTGTGAAACAGATCGTGGAGACCCATCGCGGCGAGGTCTGGGCCAGCAACAAGCCCAGCGGCGGCGCCCGGTTTACCGTGGACCTTCCGGCGATCTGAGCCTCAGCCGACGCGCAAGCGCGGGCGATAACCAAAACGCCCGGCAAGACGCTCAAACCGCGCAGCTACAGGCCGCGTGAGATAGACCGCTGCCTGAGGCCGCGAGGCGAGCCAGCCAGCCGCCTTTGGCAGGTTCCTTGCTCTCATGGCCATGGCAAAGCCTTCGAAGGCTTCAGCAGTCTTCAGCGCGGCTTCATGCCGGCGCACGGCGCGCACGCTGGTTGCCGAGAGCCTCCCGGCATGACGCTTCAGGAATGGCGCGTATACGGATCGCTGAAGCGTGTAGACATTGCCCCCCCGCGTACGCGAGAGGGAAGCGGGGCGCACGGCATAGCGATAGAGCGGCGCGGGATGGAGGGCGAAGCGCGCGCCGGAGGCCAGAAGGTCCGCCACGAACCAGCAGTCTTCGGCCACGCGCAGTTCGGGAATATAGGAGATGTTGTGGCGCAGAAGAAATTCGCGGCGCACCATCGGCTTGAGATAGCCGAGCATCGGTGTCTTGGTGCCGGCGCGATTGCCTTCCAGCCAGACCGGCAGGTCAACGGGTTTGAGATCAGCCCCAGGCTGGCCAAGATATGGTTTGCCCTCGCCCATCAGCGCTTCAAACTGCACCAGCAGCATATCGTCCGCGATCATATCCAGCCCTGTCTTCTCCGCAGCCGCGACGAGCGTTTCCAGGCGCGTGGGTTCAAACGCATCGTCTGAATCGAGGACGGCGATCCAGTCTCCCGCCGCCTGGCTGTTACCGAGATTGCGGGCACGGGCAACGCCGCCATTCTGCTCTGCCCGGACGAGTTTGATGCGCGGGTCTCCTCCGGCGGCGGCCATGGCCACAGCGGCGGTGTCATCGGGCGAGCAATCATCGACGATGATCAGTTCCCAGTCCTGCAGGGTTTGCGCGCGCACGCTGGCGATGGCCAGGCCGATGAAGGCGGCGGCCTTGTAGGCGGGCATCACAACGGAAACTTTCGGCGCGGCCATAAGCCCCCTCAGCGGACGGAAACGCTGAGCTTATGCCCATAACAGGGATAATAAAGCTTTTATGGCCGCGCGCGAATTCTAGCGGTTCTGGCGGTTCTCGATCAGGTCGTTCACCACTTCAGGCTCTGCCAGCGTGGATGTGTCGCCCAGATTGGAGAACTCGTTCTCGGCGATCTTGCGCAGGATGCGGCGCATGATCTTGCCAGAGCGCGTTTTCGGCAGGCCGGGCGCGAACTGGATGAGATCGGGCGAGGCGATCGGGCCGATCTCGCCGCGCACATGCTGGACGAGGTTTTTCCGCAGAGCGTCATCCGCCTCGCAGCCGGCCCGCAGGGTGACATAGGCATAGATGCCCTGCCCCTTGATGTCGTGCGGATAGCCAACCACGGCGGCCTCGGCGACGGCATCATGGCTGACGAGCGCGCTTTCGACTTCGGCCGTCCCCATCCGGTGGCCGGAAACGTTGATCACGTCATCGACGCGGCCGGTGATCCAGTAGAATCCGTCTTCATCACGGCGGCAGCCATCGCCGGTGAAATACTTGCCGGGATAGGCGGTGAAATAGGTTTCCACGAAGCGCTGATGATCTCCGTACACGGTGCGCATCTGGCCGGGCCAACTGGCGGTGATCAGCAGGTTTCCATCGGCGGCGCCGTGCAGTTCCTTGCCGTCAGCGTCTACCAGGATGGGCTGAACGCCGAAGAAAGGGTGGGATCCTGCGCCGGGCTTCATGTCTGTCGTGCCCGGCAGCGGGACGATCAGCGTGCCGCCGGTTTCGGTCTGCCACCAGGTATCAACGATGGGGCAGCGCGCCTCGCCAACGACATGGAAATACCATTCCCAGGCTTCCGGATTGATCGGCTCGCCCACGGTGCCCAGAAGGCGGATGGATTTGCGCGAGGTCTTGTTCACCGGGCCTTCGCCTTCGCGCATCAGGGCGCGGATGGCGGTGGGCGCAGTATAGAAGATCGTCACCTGATGCTTGTCGCAGACCTGCCAGAAGCGGCTGGCGTCTGGATAGGTGGGCACGCCTTCGAACATCACGCTGGTGGCGCCATTCGCGAGGGGGCCGTAGATGATGTAGGTGTGGCCGGTGACCCAGCCGACATCGGCCGAGCACCAGAAGATGTCGTTTTCCTTGAGGTCAAACACATATTCATGTGTCATCGAGGCCCAGAGGAGATAGCCGCCAGTGGTGTGCAGCACGCCCTTGGGTTTGCCGGTGGAACCGGACGTATACAGAATGAACAGCGGGTCTTCGGCACTCATCGGCTCGGGCGGGCAATCGGCAGAGACGGCGGCGCCGATCTCGTGCAGCCAGACATCGCGGCCTTCGGTCATGGCGACATTGGCGCCGGTGCGGCGGACGACCAGGATTTTCTTCACGACGCCGCCAGCGATGGTAGCAGCCTTGTCGGCATTCACTTTCAGCGGAACCCTCTTGCCACCGCGCAGGCCCTCATCGGCGGTGATGACCACTTCGGAGCCGCAATCGGCGATACGCCCGGCGAGCGCCTCAGGAGAGAAGCCGCCAAACACGACCGAGTGGACCGCGCCGATGCGCGCGCAGGCGAGCATGGCATAGGCCGCCTCAAGGATCATCGGCATGTAGATGGTAACGCGGTCGCCCTTCTTGACGCCGAGTTCCTTCAGGACATTGGCAAACTTGCTGACGGCGGTGTGCAGCTCGCGATAGGTTACGGTGTGGCTCTCGCCGGGGGCATCGCCTTCCCAGATGAAGGCGGCCTTGTCGCCGCGCGTTTCAAGATGGCGGTCGATACAGTTGGCGGTAACGTTGAGCACGCCATCAGAATACCAGCGGACATGCAGGTCTCCCGTTTCCCAGGAAACATCCTTCACGACCGAATAGGGCTTGATCCAGTCCAGGCGCTTGCCGTGCTCGCCCCAGAAGGCGACCGGGTCTGCGATCGAGGCAGCGTACATCTCCCGGTACTTTTCCGGAGTGAGGTTTGCCTGTTTCGCAAACGCCTCGGGAACTGGATAGGTCTTTGAATGGTCGCTCATTGCCGACATTCCCTCCGCCATTTTTATGAGCCTTTCTATCAGAATGCATACTTTGTCGAGAAGGTGAAACGGCTAATCGACCCATCTGCGCCGCTCTCTTCCTCGCGGATACCGTGCATGGCTTCAACCCCGAGAGTGACTTTTGGCGCCACATCCCAGAGGACCGCCGCGTACGCCGACTGGACTGAGGCGGTTGTTGCTGCGGGCACATAGGACGGGCTGTCAAGGAACAGGCCGGAATAGCCGATATTGAGGCGGGCGGTCTCGCCAAACGGGTGGCGCCAGGCGATCAGGCCGCCAAAGGCCGGGATGGCTTCCAGCTCGCCAGCGGGGCTGAGAACAGCCTCCCGCCCGGCAGCAAGGCCCACATAGCGCCCGACGCCTTCGCCGCCGACCAGGTTGAAGCGGATGTCATCCCGCGCGCCCACCTTCAGGAGACCCGAAACGGAGAGGCCATAGCCGAAGGCTTCTTCCGTAATGCCAGCCTCATCCACGCGCAGTTGCCGCGCCAGGCCGGCCAGAGACACGTTGCCGTAATCCCCTTTCCAATTGTAGCGCACCACGGCATCCGGCAGCGTATTGGCGTCCTGGTTGCCTGACGTGATTGTCGGCGTGTTGGGGTTTTCGATGGCGACCTGCCAGTTGCCATGAGTGTAGCGGATCTGCGGCTGGCGCACGAATATCATGCCATCCGAGAGGATGAGAAAGCTCGCGCTTTCGGGAATGGCGGAGGTGTTCTGGAAGGTGGACCATTCCTGCCCGGCCAGCCAGTTGCCATAGGTGACGAAGGCCCGGCGCAGGCGCGGCGAATAGGAGTTTGTCACCAGCTCATTGCCCTGCGCGGAGCCCAGGAAATCCAATTCCAGATAGCCGGTGACACTGCCCTCCCCCGCAGGCTGGGAGGCGCTGATGAAAAAGCGCGTGGATTCGGCGGTGAAGTCGGTGAAGGTCGTGCTCTCGCCGCCAATGGGGGTTGAGCCGGGAATATAGAAATCCCGGGCGATGCTGTTGGAGGCAATCGCGCCGCCGTCGAGATGGGTCACATGCGCATCCAGATCGATAATGCCGCCGATCTTCACGGTCGCGTCGCCCACCCGGAAGCCATCAGCCTGGGGCGGCGGCGCGGCCGGCGCAGACGTTGCCGCTATCTGGGTTTCTATACGGACGATATCGGCGTCACCCTTCGCGCGTTCCGAAGCCAGTTCAGCCTTAAGTTCGGCGACCATTTCTTCCAGCGCGGCCAGACGGTCTTCCAGCGGGGATTGGGCGTGCGCCGCTCCCGACAACGCCAAACCCGCCGCTGACAGGAAGAGCAGTTTCTTCAAGCAATTCATGGCGTTTCCTCCGGGAATTTCTTTTGTGTTTGAGGCAACTATCGTCAGCCGGAGGCAGGCGCGCTATTAGCAATAGGTGCTAAGACCAAAGTTCTACGACCAAGGTAGAAGCCGGGACTCGACTTGCGCCCTGCATTGCGTCAGGTTTGGCCTCGTGCCGCGCAGGTAGAAAATTGCAAAGCCGATCACGCGCACAGGGAGGACAGGATGAGCGAGGGACCAAGGGTCCTCATCGTGGACGATCATCCCCTGTTCAGGGACGCACTGGCGGTTGCCCTGCGCGGGGCCTACCCGTCGGACGCGGCGGCGATGTTTGCCGGCTCCCTCGCAGACGCCATGAGCCAGCTCGATGCCGGCGCCTGCGATCTTGTGCTGCTGGACCTCAACCTTGGCGACACACATGATTTTGAAGGGCTGACGCGCATCAAGACGAAGCATCCCTCCCTGCCGGTCGTGGTTGTCTCCGCAACCGAAGCGCCGCAGGCCTTCCAGACAGCGCGCACGCTCGGCGCGGCCGGATATCTGCCCAAAAGCCTGTCGCTGGAAGATCTGTCTGCAGCGCTGGCGACAACGCTGGATGGCGGCGAATGGTTTCCCGAAATGCCGGGCGCCGCGCTCGCCGACGCTTCAGCCGCCAACCGCATGGCGAGCCTGACGCCCGCGCAGCGCCGGGTGCTCTCAGGCCTTGCCGAGGGCCTGCTCAACAAACAGATCGCCCATGAAATGGGCATCTCGGTGGCCACTGTGAAAGCCCACATGACGGCAATCTTCCGCAAGCTGGGTGTTCTCAACCGCACGCAGGCCCTGCTGATCTATCAGGAAGCCGTCTCGGCAGGTGATCACTTGGCCCCCTGAAACTGCAGACGCCGGGCGCACTCTCCCAGGAAGCGCCTGAGGTTGGCCGGGCTTGCAGGCTTGCGCATCAGCGTGATGCCAGCCGCCGTGGCCAGGTCGGCCAGAGCGTCCTCCGCTGCGGCCGTGATGAGGAGCGTGTTGCGCGGCTCCGAAAGGGACGCCTGCGCGGCTGAAATCACATCAAAGCCGGTGAGATCGGCGCGCAGATCATAATCGGCAATCATCACATCTGGCGGGGCGCTGGCGAAAAGCGACAAGGCCTCCCCAGGCGTCCGGCAGACACGAATGTGGCAGCCCCAGCCCTCCAGCAACAGGCGCATGGCTTCGGTGATCGAGGTCTCGTCATCGACGAACAGGACATTGAGCCCGGCTATCTTCTTCTCCGGCTCGGGGGCGGCGTCGGCAAGGCGGGCCCGTTTGACCGGCGCAAGCTGCGCAGCCGGAACCGAAACCCAGAACACGCTGCCTTTTCCCACCCAACTGCGCACCCCGATACCGCACTTCATGATGGCTGCCAGCCGGCGGGCGATCGCCAGGCCGAGCCCGGCGCCGCGCTTGCCGGTATTGTCCACATCCGAAAACCGGCGGAACTCTTCAAACACATGTGGCAGCAGGTCTTCTGCGATGCCCGGGCCAGTATCCCAGACCTCGATCTGCACCCTGTCGCCCCGGCGGCGGGCGCCAACCAGCACAGCCCCCGAACGGGTGTAGCGACGAGCATTGGAAATAAAGTTCCGCAGGATGCTTTTCAGAAAGTCCGGATCTGCCTCCACCGCGAGGCGCGTGGGAACGAGACGTATCTTGATGCCGACTTCCTCTGCCATCGGAAGGTTTTCATCGACAAGATCTTCCAGCAGCGGCCCAACGGGCAGGACGACCGGGACAGGCTCCACCATCGCATGGTCAAGACGGGAGACATCGAGAAGCCCCCGCAACAGCTCATCAGCCGACTGGATGGCGCGGTCCGCCTTATCGATCACCTCCGGCATGCTGCGCCCCGCATTCGCCGCGCCGAGCAACAGCCGCGCCGCATTCAGGGGCTGGAGCAGATCATGACTCGCCGCCGCCAGAAACCGTGTCTTGGACGCATTAGCACCTTCTGCCGCCTGCCGCGCAGCGAGCAGGTCTGCCGTGAGACGTTCGAGATCGTGTGTCCGCTCACGCACCCGCTCTTCGAGGGTTTCGTTCGCCTCGATCAGGGCGCGCTCGCGCAGCTTGTCTGCCGTTATGTCGGTGAAGGTGGTGACATAGCCCCCGCCGGGCATCGGCGCACCGGTAATGCGCAGCCAGCGGCCGTCCGGGATCTGGCGCTCGCGCGTGTGCGGCCCGCCCGCTTTCATGTGATGGATGCGGCGGCCGATCTCCTGCTCGGCATTGCCGCCGATCCATCCCCCGGCAATGTTGTGCGCAATCAGTTTTTCAACCGGCGTGCCGACCCGGCAAAGTTCAGGCGGATATTGGAACAGATCCACATAGGCTGAGTTCCACGCGACGAGTTTCTGGTCCGCGTCTACCACGCTGATGCCCTGCGCGATATTTTCGAGCATCGACTGCAACATATGCCGTTCGAAGCGCTCTGCCTGCGTGCGGGAATCGAGCATGGACAGCACGTCCGGCAAGGCAATATTCTTCCCGCCGAGGGCTGATGCCAGCACGATGCGCGCCGATGAAGCGCCAAGCGCGCTGGCCAGAAGACGCTCCGTTCGCTGAACAAGCCGCCAGTCGGCCGGCTCGTCCCCCGTTGCCACAATCCCTGTCGCGCGGGCAAACTCTTCAAATGCATGATCGACGGCTTCGGCGGACAGAAACCGTGCGGCCAGCGTCTTGAGGCCATTGGGGGAGGCGCCGCGCAGGGCCGTGGCATACCCTTCCTCATTCTGGCCGCCCTCACTGGCGCCGACAAAGGCGGCTGCCTGTACCCGGTCCCGCAGGCGCTCCCGCGTCTGAAGCGAGACGAGGATCATCAGGGCAAGGTTGAGACCAATGCTCCAGACCGCACCATGAGTGAGCGGATCGCCAAAGCTGAGCCCGAAGAGCGCGTGCGGGTTGAGCCAGCCGGGCATCTGTGAACTGACGGCATCCCAGCCGAGAATCGAGGGCAGGAACAACGTGTAAAGCCAGATCACCATGCCAGCGATCATCCCGGCCAGGACGCCCGCACGCCGCGCCCCGCGCCAGTAAACCGCCGCAACGATTGCCGGGGCAAACTGCGCCGCCGCCACAAAGGCCAGCAGGCCAATCTGCGCGAGCGCGTCCCCCGGCCCGGCCACGAGATAATAGCAGTACGCCAGCAGGAGCAGCATCACGATGACGATGCGGCGTGTGGCGACAAGGCGCGCGCCGGCATTGGCGCTGAAGCTCGACAGGCTGCCCGAGCGCATCAGAGCAGGCACGATGAGATCATTCGTCACCATGTTCGAGAGTGCAATGGTGGACACAATCACCATGCCTGTGGCCGCCGAAAAACCACCGAGGAACACCAGGGTGGCGAGCAGGCCATTGCCCCGCGCGAGCGGCAACTGCAGCACGAACAAGTCTGCCGGATAGGCGCCGGCAAACAGGCCAAGCCCTGCCAGCGTGATCGGCACAACGACGATAGAGGTGATGAAGAGATAGAGCGGGAAGAGCCAGCGGGCGAGCGTCATCTCTCCCTCATTGCGCCGCTCGACCATGGCAACGTGGAATTCATGCGGCAGACAGACAATTGCCGCTATGGACAGAAAGATGATCGCGATAAAGCGGCCAGAAGGCGCCTCCAGCGGGAAAACGCTGGCCAGGGGCGGTGCGTCCGGTATGCCGCCCGAACTGAGCAGGAACAGCGACAGCACAGCCACTCCGGCTAGCGCGCCCAGCTTCACCAGCGCCTCGATGGCAAGGACACGCATCAACCCCGTATTGGACCGGGTGGCATCGGGAAAGCGCGTACCGTAGAGAACCGAAAAGGCCGCAAGCGCAAGCGCGGTGACGAGCACCGTCTCATCCCCCGGCGCAAAGCCCGGCCCGGCCGCCCCGGCAAAGGCTTCGAAACTCATGCCGATAGATTTCAATTGAAGCGCAATATAGGGCAGCCCGCCCATGACCGCCGCCAGGGTCGCGAAGGCGCCCACCGCCCGGCTCTTGCCATAGCGGGCTGAAAGAAAATCCGACAGGGATGACACGCTCTCGCGTTTGACGACCTCGCCAACGCGCCGCAGGAGGCCGGGCATCAGCAGAAAGACGAGGGCCGGGCCAAGATAGATCGGCAGATAGTCCCACCCGCTTTCCGCTGCCGTGCCGACCGCGCCGAAATAGGTCCAGGATGTACAGTAGACCGCCAGCGCCAGGGGAAAGATGAAACGGTTTGGCCGGAAGCCTGGGCGCTCTTCATCCCGGTCGCCACGCGCCGCGATGGCAAACAGACCGGCCATATAGAGGACCGTTGCAAGCAGGATCAGCCAGGCGGGCATTTCAGATCAGGAACCTCCCTTCGGGAGCTTTGCTCGGACAGAGACCTCTGCGCAAGGCGCCTGGCTGACAACGGGAACGGGCGGCCTCGTAACGGAGGCCGCCCTTCACCGGACAGACGCAGGAGGGATACGCCTATTCGGCCGGAGACATCCCTGCATCGGCGATGCCATGGGGCCTGCGCTGACCCGGCACACGGATATCTTCGACAAGATCCTGAATATCCTGCGGCGGAGCTTTGGTCGCGAGCGACACGACAACCCCCACAATGATCGACAGGATCATGACCACGAAGCCGATACCTTCCGGCGACACACCCAGGAACCATTCATCGGGACCAGCATCCTTGCCTGCGCCCAGCTTGAAGTGCCAGATGTAGATGAAGGTCGGGACAAGGCCGGTGAGCATTGAAGCGATGGCCCCTTCCCGGTTCATCCGTTTCCAGAAGATGCCGAGCAGGATCACCGGGAACAGCGATGCCGCCGCCAGACCGAAGGCAAACGCCACGACCTGGGCCACGAAGGCTAGCTGGGACGAATAGATGCCCATGAAGCCGGCCGCCATCACGGCGCCTGCCGCAGCCAGCCGCGCCACCCGGAGTTCGCTCTTATCCGACATGCCCTTGAAAAAGGTGCGCCGGCAAAGATCGTGGCTGACGGCGGATGAGATCACCATCAGGAGACCGGCCGCTGTTGACAGGGCCGCCGCAAGTCCGCCCGCCACCATCAGGCCCACCACCCAATCGGGCAGCTGCGCGATCTCAGGGCTCGCGAGGACGGCGATGTCGTTGTTGATGGTGACTTCATTGGCCAGACCATCCGGCGCGTTGGGCCCGCGGATCTGCATGATACCGTCGCCATTCTTGTCTTCAAATCCGACAAGCTTGGTGACCTCCCAGCGGGTGAACCAGGCGGGGGACGGCGTGACGCCCTGGGCTTCAAGAGCGGCCGCCTGAGCCGCATAATCCTCACCGGGCGCAACATAGGTGGTTTCGTTCACCGTATTGATGACATTGAGGCGCGAGAAGGCGCCGACCGCCGGGGCCACCGTATACAGCAGCGCGATGAAGACCAGCGCCCAGCCGGCCGACAGGCGTGCATCGCTGGGCCGCGGGACGGTGAAGAAGCGGATGATGACGTGCGGCAGGCCGGCTGTGCCAAACATCAGCGCGGCGGTGATGCAGAACACATCAAACACAGTCTTGTTGGTGGTGGTGTATTCAGAGAAACCGAGGCTGGTGAGGGTGTCACTCAGCTTCTGGATCATCGAGACATCCTCACCCTTCACATTGGAGATGAATCCAAGCTGGGGGATCGGATTACCGGTGAGCATCAGCGAGATGAAGATCGCCGGAACCGTGTAGGCGAAGATCAGCACGACATATTGAGCGACCTGCGTGTAGGTGACGCCCTTCATGCCGCCGAGCACGGCATAGATGAAAACGATCCCCATACCGATGAAAATGCCGGTGTTGAAATCAACGCCCAGGAAACGCGAGAAGGCGATACCGACGCCCGACATTTGCCCGGCAATATAGGTGAAGGAGACAAACAGCGCGCAGATGACGGCCACGAGGCGCGCGGTGTCGCTGTAATACCGGTCGCCGACAAAATCGGGCACGGTGAACTTTCCGAACTCGCGCAGGAAAGGGGCGAGGAGCAACGCCAGCAGCACATAGCCGCCGGTCCAGCCCATCAAGTAAACCGAACCGCCATAGCCGAGGACGGCGATCAGCCCCGCCATGGAGAGGAACGAGGCGGCGCTCATCCAGTCTGCGGCGGTGGCCATGCCGTTGATGACGGGGTGAACCCCGTGGCCGGCTACGTAAAAGTCGTTGGTCGAGCCCGCCCGCGCCCAGACGGCGATGCCGATATAGGTCGCAAAGGTTGCGCCGACCCAGAAGAGTGTCCAGTCCATATCAGCCCCCTCAGCCTTCGATCCGGAATTTCCGCTCGATGCGGTTCATGGCGAAGCAGTAGTAGAAGATCAGCGCCACGAAGACGTAGATCGAGCCGTTCTGGGCAAACCAGAAGCCGAGCGGCGCGCCGCCGAGCTTCACCGCGTCCAGAACCTCGCGGAACAGGATGCCTGCGCCGAAAGAGACCAGGAACCATACCGCCAGGAGCGTCAGCGTCAGCCGGATGACCTCCTTCCAATAGGCTTTCCCGTCGATTTCGGGCGTAGTTTCAGACTGGTTTTCTGACATGTCGCATTCCTCCCTGGCCATGTGCCTCATGCGGTATTCCGCTGGTTACACGCTGCGCCAGGCGGAGCGGCGCGTACAGGTGGACCTTGGTCTAACGCCGTAGGGGAAAGCCTGAAGGCTGTTGCCATCGCCGCGGGTTCGGCGTGAAATCGGAAAAGAGGGCAAAGACGGCCCCGCCAACCGGGGAGGACTTCGATTTGACCCACAAGACCACGCAGCTTCCGCCCCTGCCCGCCCAGCCGCCCGGCACACCCTGGCCGACGGAAGACTGGCCCCAAGCCCCGCTGGACCCAGGCGTTGCCGAAAAACTCCAGCCCCTTCTCGACATGGCCTTCAGCGATCCCGCGCCTGCGGCGATGGGCGAAACCCATGCCTTCCTCGCCGTGCAGGGTGGGCAGATCCTGGCTGAGCGCTACTGGACTGGCTTTAACCGGGAGAGCACGCATCATTCCTGGTCGCAGGCCAAGAGTATCACGCAAGCGCTGGTGGGTATTCTGGTGCGCGACGGGAAGATCGACATCCACGCCCCCACTAACGTACCCGAATGGCAGCAGGCGGATGACCCGCGCCGCGCGATCACGCTGGACCAGCTCCTGCGCATGTCTAGTGGGGTGAAGTTTGCCGAGGACTATGTGGATGCGGGTGTTTCCGATGTCATCGAGATGCTGTTTGGCGCGGGCAAGGAGGATGTGGCGGGGTATGCTGCCAGGTCTCCGCTGATCCACCCGCCGGGAACGGCGTGGAGTTATTCCAGCGGCACGAGCAATCTAGTGGCCCGCGCCGCCGCGCTGGCTTATGGGGCTTCCGGAGAGGCGTTTCGGGACTTCATGTTCCGCGAACTCTTCGGGCCAACCGGCATGACCTCTGCCAGCCCGAAATTCGACAAGGCCGGTACCTTCATCGGCTCGTCCTTCTGCTACTGCACGGCGCGGGACTTTGCCCGCTTTGGGCTGCTTTACCTGCGCGATGGCGTCTGGGACGGGCGGCGCATCCTGCCTAAAGGCTGGGTGGACTATGCGCGCACGCCGACGCCTGTGCCGGAGACAGAGCGGCTGGGCTATGGCGCGCATTGGTGGCTGGGCATGGCGGGGCCGGGCAGCTTTTCGGCCAATGGCTATGAGGGGCAATACACTGTTCTGGTGCCGGATCTGGACCTGATCCTCGTGCGCAATGGGAAAACGCCGATTGAGCAGAAGGAAGAGGTGATGGACTGGCTGGGAGCGGTGGCGGGGTGCTTCCGGCCTTGACTCCCCTCTCCCTCCGGGGAGAGGGGCTTTACCCCCCTGCCGCCTCCGCTTGCCAATCCGGCGCCCATCCCCTATACGCCCCCGTTCAGAAAGGGCGGCGCCAGGCCGTGCCTGTCAGGTTCCGACCTTACCTAAGGGAAGGCACGGTCCAGGGCGAAAGGAAAAAACATGTCCAAAACTCAGATCGTATTCAATGTCGAAGTGCGCGAGCGCGTTGGCACCGGCGGCGCCCGTGAAGCCCGCAACAACGGCCTCGTTCCCGGCGTCCTCTATGGCGGCGACATCGACCCGGTGGCTATCAGCCTCAAGAAAAACGAAGTGATCAAGGCGATCGAGACGGGACAATTCCTGAACTCCACCGCAACCCTGATCCACAAGGGCGAGCGCCAACTGGTGATCCCGCAGGGCATCCAGATGCACCCGGTTTCCGACCAGCCGATGCACGTCGACCTGCGCCGCGTGAAACTTGACCAGATCATCAAGGTCGAGGTTCCGGTTCACTTCAAGGGCCTCGAAGTTTCGCCGGGCCTCAAGAAGGGCGGCACGCTCAACGTCGTGCGCCACTCGGTCGAACTCAACGTTCCGGCTGGCAAGATCCCCGAAGCCCTGGAAGCCGACGTGTCGGCCCTGGAAATCGGCGACAACGTGAAAATCTCCTCCATCACCCTGCCGGAAGGCGCTGAGCCGACGATCACCGACCGCGACTTCACCATCGCGACCATCGCTGGGCGCGGCGGCAAGCAGGACACTGAAGAAGCTGCGCCGGCAGCAGATGCTGTGCCCGCCGCAAAGGCCGCTGCTCCGAAGAAAGACTGATCTCTTTCTGGACAATTCAGGGGCCGCCAGTCACAAGCTGGCGGCCTCTTTGATTCTGAGGCGACCTGTCAGGAGCGACCCGCCATGCTGATCCTCTCAGGCCAGGGAAATCCCGGCGCCAAATACGCCAAGAACCGGCACAATGCCGGTTTCATGGTGATCGACCGTATCCACGACGCCTATGGCTTTGGCCCGTGGCGCACGAAGTTCGACTCAGAGATTTCCGAGGGCACCATCGATGGCAAGAAGGTGCTGCTGATGAAGCCACAGACCTTCTACAATGAAACCGGGCGCGCAGCGTCGAAAGCGCTGACCTTCTACAAGCTGCAGCCTGAAGACGTGACCGTGTTCCATGACGAGATCGATCTGGCGCCGGGCCGCCTGCGCGTGAAGCGCGGCGGGGGGCATTCGGGCAATAACGGCGCGCGCTCGATGATGGCGCATATCGGCGAGAACTTTCGCCGTATACGGATTGGCGTGGGCCATCCGGGCGACAAGGCGATGGTGATGCCGCATGTGCTGTCGGATTTCCACAAGGTGGACCTGGAATGGTTCAATCCGATGACGGACGCCATCTGCAAGGCCCTGCCCTTCCTGCTGGCGGGCGATGATGAGCGTTTCCAGACTGAAGTGATGCGCCTGGCGCCTGCCCCCAAGCATGATCCCAAGCAGATCGCGAAGAAGGGCGAGGGTTAGTTTTCCCTGCTCTTTCAATTCTCGTCACTCTCGATGGCCGCAGGCCATCTGAGAGCCTATCTCCTGTCTTCTCCGCACGTACTCAAGGAAAAGTCAGGAGATGGGCACTCAGATGCGCTACGCGCATCGAGTGTGACGAAAGAAGCAGGAGCGTGTGGAGCTAGCGACCCTTGCGGCCGCCCTTGCGGAAATAATCCAGCGTGCCGCGTGTGATCACCTCATCATCCGGCGCGAGTTCATGCGCCTCATAGTCCGGCAGGCCCTTCACTTCGGCATAGACGCCGCCGAAATCTTTGTAGCAGGTTTCGAGCAAGGCTTCGAAACTGGGGATGACGAAATAGGTCTGCTGGAAATCATCGATGATGTATTTCGTCCGCATAAGGCGTTTCAGGTCAAACCCTATGCGGTTGGGGCTGGCGTCTTCCAGGGCAAAAACGGTTTCCTGCGGGCTGGAGAGGATGCCCGCGCCATAGATGCGCAGGCCATCTTCTTCCTGGATCAGACCGAACTCGACCGTATACCAGTAAAGCCGGGCGAGGTTGTGCAGCTGGCCGAGGCGCATGGCCCGCTGGCCGCCTTTGCCATAGGCTTCCATGAAATCTGCGAACACCGGATTTGCCAGCATCGGCACATGACCGAAGATATCGTGGAAAATGTCCGGCTCCTGAAGATAGTCGAACTCTTCCTCGGGGCGGATGAAGGCGCCTGCCGGAAAGCGGCGGTTGGCGAGATGGTCGAAGAAAATCTCGTCCGGCACTAGTTCGGCTACCGGCACGACGCGCCAGCCGGTCAGTACTTCCAGCTTGTCTGACAGCCGGCCCATATGCGGAATGCCCGAGGGGGAAAGTTCCAGCTGGTGCATCGCATCCAGCGCCGCCTGAGAGGCGCGGCCCTTGGTGATCTCTTTCTGGCGGCGGAAGAGACGGTCCCACCGGTCATGCTCGGCGGGCGAATAGGTCTCCCACGCCTGATCGATCGTGAAGTCAGCCGCGCGCGGAGCGCCGTGATAGCGATTCTTTGCAAAAGCAGTGTCCATGGACGCGAGTATACGCCTGAACGAAAATTAGTTCCAGATGTAACTAATTTCAGGCTGCTTCAGGGCGGGAATCGATGATTTCCGAGAGCGTGACGCCCAATTGCCCGTCAGACACGACCAGTTTGCCCCGCGCCACGAGGCGGCCGGAGACGTAGATATCCACAGGTTCGTTGGTGTGGCGCTCCAGAGCGACGATTTCACCAGGCGAGAGGGCCAGCAGCTCCTCCATCGGAATGCGCGCCTCTCCGAGCACGACATCCACGCGGACGGGCACATCCAGAAGCATCTTCTCAAGCGCGGGATTCTTCGGATCGGTCATTGCCCCATCCTTCGCCCGGCTTTGGGGGCATTGTCCAGCGTTTCGCTGAGGTCTCTTGTGAGGCCGAACAGGTCGCCCTGCCCGTCGAGGAGTCTTTGGGCAAGATTGGTGACCGTGCCGCGCAGATGCGCGCTGGTGACCTCATCAAAGGCGGCAGAATCCAGTAGCTGCATCACCTTCAGCAGGTCTGACAGGACCTCGCGCATTGTGGCGGTAACCCGGTCCAGCCGGTCGAGCGTTTCCTGCGCCTCCTGGCGGGAGATTTCGGCCAGCGTATCGGCGCGCACCCTGGCAATCAGCGCCACGACATCCTCTGCTGACAGGCGCACTTCGCCGGCATCCGCGGGCGGCGCGGTGAAATCACTGCGGAAATCGAAAGGGGACAGGAGGCGTGCGGCGTCTGGCATCAGTCGACAAGCTCGTCCTCGATCACGGCTTTGGCGCCGCTGCCACGAATATCGCCGCGCTGGATCAGCTGGCGGGCAAGCGTGACAATCTCATGCCGCGCCGCGTCGATCTCGCTGCGGCGGAGGGGGCCGAGGCTGGCAATCTCTTCACGCAGCAATTCGCCCGCGCGCTGGGTCATGTTGGCGAAGAAAGCAGCGGCTGTGGCCTCGCGCGCGCCTTTCAGTGCCACGATCAGCGCGCCCCGGTCTGCGGCCGACAGCAGCGTCTGCATGCCGCCGGCATCGAGCGCGGCAAGATCATCAAAGGTAAACATCAGGGCACGGACTTTCTTCCCCGCGCCCGGCTCAGCGCTTTCCAGCGCAGCGAGGAAAACGGACTCAGCCCGCGTATCCATCTGATCGAAGATGCGGGCGACGCGCTCATGCCCGCCGCGCGTGCCTTCACAGGCGAGCGTTGGCAGGCGGCGGGTGAGATAGTCTTCCAGGCTTTTTACGGCGGCGGGGCTGGGCGCGCCGAGATGCAGCAGGCGCTGCATGGTCTCCACCGCCAGCGAAGGCGGCAGAGCCCGCAGGATGCGCGCCGATGTCTCGCTGGAAAGGCGCGACAGGATCAGGGCAACATTTGCCGCCCGCTCTGGCCGCACCAGAGCCACCAGCGTATCGAGAGGGAGCGCGGAGAGTGCCGACCAGACATCCTTGTGCCGGCGCAGGCTGCTTGCGGGAAACTGTTCCGCCTGGCCGAAGCGGCGGGTGGCGTCTGCGAACAGGCGGGCCGCATCGGCCTCGGCGGCCGGGTCATCGGCAAGGCTGTCCATGGCGGCGGTCAGCGCGCGTGTCTCGGCGGGGGATAGCTCGCCCCAGATGCCGGCGGCTTCCGGCCCAAGGGCACGCATCAGGCGCGCGGCGCGGAGGGTTCCGGTGTCGATATCGCGGGAGAGCGCGGCCGGCAGCATCAGGAGGCTTCCTCCCGGTCGTTCATCCAGCCACGCAGCACCGCCGCCGCCCGCGCGGGATCACGGCGGGCGAGGTCGCTCGCCTCCGGAACCGGAACAGCCGTCAGCGGTTTGAGGGGGCGAAGCGGCTCTGCGCGCAGATCGGCTGCGCCGCGCTCAGGTTCGCGGGCCTGCGCGGCGGCGAGGGGCGCGGCCGCCCGGTAGAGGGTCGCCAGCGCGATACCCGCAGAGATCAGGGAAATGAGACCGAGCGCGCCAAGCTCCAGCCAGGCAGCAGTGTCCGGCCGTCCGGGCAGGCCGGGCGCGAACGCGGCCTGTTCGAGGATCAGCTTGTCGCCGCGCTTGAAGTCCAGCCCTGCTGCTTCGGGCAGGATGCGCTGCAGATCGCCGGCAAGGGGGGCGGCAGGCGCGTCCAGCAGCACGAAGACGGTCCGGCCACCCTCGGCGTTGAAAGCTATGGAAATCCGGGAATTGCCCGGGCCCACAAGGGGGTCAACCAGGGCGGTGAGAGAGGCTTCGGCCGGGCTGCGCGCTTCTGCAGGGGCGCCTGTCAGCAGGTTGGAGGCCCGCCAGACACACAGGCAGAGCGCCAGAAACAGGGCCGCAAGCGCGGCAAGCCGGACGAAACGCCCTGCTTCCAACCCGCTGCCTGCCTGCCTGAACGCCATCAGCCCCTCCAAACGGCCATAGACGCATGGCACATCCGGAGAGGCTAGAATCCTGGCCCTAAGGCCGGGTTAACGTGGCTAATACCGGATTAACGCCGGTATTGCTGAAGACGAGTGGTGCGCAGCCCCTTGGACCCGTGACGGGCGTAAAGGCGTTCCCACGCTTCATATTCCTCATCGGTGAGGTTGTAGCGTTCGCAGGCAGCTTCCCGCGTGAGCAGGCCACCGGTGACGGCAGCGACGACCTCAGCCTTGCGGCGGGTCACCCAGCGGGAAATGTTCGGCGAAGGCAGATCGGCCAGAGTCATCTTCTGGCCGTCCGGCCCCTTAACGCTGATGGGGCGAGCGTTCTGCATGTCCATGTGCATTACCTATTCCTGGCGATGGCACGACTCCCGGCTTCTCCGGGGGTCCGTAGGATGCACCATACACACACGGCCTTAAGCCCTGCCCTAACCTCGAAAGTCAGTTTGGCAGGCTCTGTTAGGACAGTGTTTGGAAAGCTGTTTCAGCGCGGGACGAAGGCGGGATTCCTGCCTTTTTGCTGCCCTGAAGATGACATCCCGGAAAGAAAAACCGCCCCGTGAAGGGGCGGTGTTAACGGCGGAGATCAGGAAATGAACGCTTCGGCTCAAACCAGCGTTCGCAGCAGCTCCAGCGAGTTGTTATCGCGCACCTGGGCGCAGTGGCGGCGCAGCATGGTGAGGAACATCTCATCGCCCCGCTCGGTCTGCTTCACCAGCATCGCCGCCGCGAAGGCAACCGAAATGCCGTAGAAGGCAAACCAGCGATAATGCTGATGCAGATCTTCAAAGCTGTAATTGGTGACGCCCTCGGCCTTGAGGCAGTCATGATAATAGCGCAGCAGCTCCATCTCATGTTTCGGGCGATCTTCGCGCGTCAGGCCCGCGCCGATGAAATAGGCCACATCGTTGGCGGGCGCGCCCTTGCCGGCTGTCTGCCAATCGACCACGGCCAGCGGCTTGGTGGCGCCGGGCGGACCGAACAGCATGTTGTCCAGCCGGAAGT
The DNA here is from genome assembly GCF_050269995.1 of Hyphomonas sp. NPDC076881. Classification (NCBI taxonomy): domain Bacteria; kingdom Pseudomonadati; phylum Pseudomonadota; class Alphaproteobacteria; order Hyphomonadales; family Hyphomonadaceae; genus Hyphomonas; species Hyphomonas sp. NPDC076881. The sequence goes on from NZ_JBNNJJ010000001.1 coordinate 222,366, forward strand.
CGGAATGCGTCAGCGCGAAGGGGCCGGTATAGACATCGCCCCATTTGGTGAGGCTGCCGGCATAGGCGTCGCCGATCTCGATGATGTCTTCGTTGATATGGGCGGCGTAACGCTGCTTGAAACCGCCCCAGAGCGCGGCAACCTGTTCCGGCCCAAGGCCCGGCGGCGGCGCCTTGGCGGAGCCCTGAAGCCAGTCATAATCGTCCAGCGTGGGATCTTCCCAATGGGCCGCATGCAGCACGGCAGCCGCAGACAGGGCAAGCTTCGCCTCCACCGGATGACAGCCCTTCAGCTGATCGCCCTGCACGGAGGGAGACATGTCTTCCATGATCAGGGCAAAGCGGTTGGTTGCCTCGTCATAATCCGTATACAGCGCGTTTGGCGTGATGCGCCCGGCAACCTTCGGGAAGGTGCGGTAGAAGAACACTTCGCGTTTGTAGTGATTGAGAACCTTTGCCGTGGCGAGGCTCGCTTCGCTGGCCGAGGGAAACTTACCTACGAGCGTCTTGGGCGCGCCGGGCCCGGCTTTGGCGTATTCGAAGACGAAGCGCACATTCTCGCCGATCTGGCCTGTACCGATCGATTTGGAAGTCAGCGACTTCACTTCGGCATCAATGCCGATCTCCGCAAACAGCGTGTTGAACCATTCGGGCCCAAGCTCCAGCGGATTCGTGTCCAGTCCGGGACGGCTCATTCTTCCCCCTTGTCAGGTTTTTCTGTTGTTTCTGTAGTCTCTGATTTTCCGGTGAACCGGCGCAGCTGGCCGAGACGGCCTTCAGCATGGCGCAGGCCCTTGTCCAGCGCGGCCATGGTGAGGGCAAAGTCTGCACTTTTCTCCCGCCGCCAGGCGCGTTCGGTGCTGGCGATCACGAAGGCGATCACGATACGCTTCAGGCTGGCCGGCGCGCCACTGTCATCGTCAAGGCCTGCTGACGCCAGCGCCCAGGCCGCGCTGGCATGGCGATGCCCCGGCAGGCGCACGACATGGCTGAGCGATGCCTCGCGGAATTTCATCAGCTCACGGAGGCCGGGCCGGTAGGGCTCCATCGCCTCGAAGCGTTTCATGATCACGTCAAAAAGACGCTCCCGGCCGGATACATCCTCCGGCACCCCATCGGCAGACATGGCCCGGTCAAAATAGCCGTCCAGCGCCTCGACGATTTCCTCGCGCCCGCCAGCGCCGTGGAAATCCTGCAGCGTGAGACCAGCCTTCGCGGCGATCTCTGCCAGCGTGATCTGTGACCACGGTTTCTCTGCAGCCAGCTCCAGAGCGGCCAGCAGTCCGGTCTCGATGACTGAATGGGCGGCGGGCACCGGAACTCCTCCTGTTGAGGTCAGTCCGCCTCTTGTGACAGCTGCCGGTCGCGGTTGGCAGCGGCGTTCAGGGCGTCCTTGAACAAGGCGGGCATCCCACCTGTGTCCATAAGGATGTCAAGAGCCGCCTGGGTGGTTCCGCCGGGTGAGGTGACGGCTTTGCGAAGCGCTGCCGGGCTGTCACCGCTTTCCGCCATCAGGGCGGCTGCGCCTTCCACCGTGCGCCGCGCAAGGCTCGCGGCAAGGTCTTCCGGCAACCCCTGCGCCACCCCCGCCTGCGCCATCACCTCGGCCAGAAGGAAGATGTAGGCTGGCCCGGAGCCCGAGAGCGCCGTGACCGCAGACATCATGTCTTCCGCCACCGGCCCGTGAACTTCGCCGAGCGGGGCGAGCAGCTCACGTGCGGCCGCAAGGTCTGACGGCCCGGCCGCTTCCGGGGCAGTGAACACCGTCACGCCGCGCCCGATGGCGCCCGGCGTGTTGGGCATCGAGCGGATCACCCGCTCCGTACCCAGCCGGCGGGACAGCTGCGCCAGACGCACGCCCGCCATGATGGAGATCGCCACCGAACCAGGGCCCACAAATGCCTTCGCCTGTTCGGATACGGCCGCAAACTGCTGCGGCTTTACCGCCAGCACGATGATGCTGCTTTCAGAGGGTGCGGGATTGAGCTGGATGCGCCCCTGACCGGCCAGCGCCCTGATCTCGTCTCTGGGGGAAGGCTCGACCACGGAAATCTCCCGCGCCGGGCCTTTCAGCCAGCCATGCAGCAAGGCGGAGCCCATACGGCCCGCGCCCACAAGAGTCAGAGACGCTGCCTTGCCCACCGCCTCGGCTCAGGCTTCGCCGTGGGTTTCAAACATCACCGCATCAATGGCGTCACGCGGAGACTTGCCAGCCCAGACAAGGAAATTGAAAGCCGGGATGAACCGGTCTGCGGCGCTGACCGAAGCGGCCATCACAGCGCGCACTTCGCCATCGGAAAGCTCCTCGCGCCCCTCCATCGGGAAAGTGTAGCGGAAGACGATCACGCCATCATCCGCCCAGAAATCAAAATGGCCGAGCCACAGGCGCTCATTGGCCAGCATCACCAGCTCGTTGATGGCGGCGCGCTTGCTCTCCTGGGGCTTCACGTCGAGCGTCATGGAGTAGTGAACGGCAGCCGGCTCAGGCCGGTAGGCGAACAGCGCGCCCATATCGCCCCAACGTGTCTCGGCGACGACCTGCAAGGTGCCCTCATCGTCGCGCTCGGCAGGCCAGCCGGCGGCTTCAAGCACATCTTCAACAACATCCAGGGGGTCGATCGCTACAAGATCGCTGCGGCTAAGTTCCAGGCTCATCTTGGGGCCTCCGCGTTGAGATTTATACACGCTGCCGGATTCGCTCCCGAAATCCAACAGCACTCAACGCCGGGCACACCGGCGATGTCAAAGTTCATAAGCAGTTAACGGTCAGCTTTCAGTGGATTTTCCCGCCTCAAGCGCCGCAATCCGCGCTTCCAGGGCTTCCACACGCTCCAGCGCCGCCGTGGCGATAGCCTTCAGCGCTTCCACTTCATCGCGCCCGGCAAGGTCCATATCCGCGATCAGGGCCCGCACACGCGCCTGCGCCGCCGTCTTGGCTTCCTCGCCCGCAGCACGCGCCGCGCCGAGGGCGCCGGTCATCAGGCCTGCGATGTCATCAAGCAGTGGATTTGTGCTGGCCATGCGGCTACTCCTTCGCGCCGGGTGTGCTGGTGGCCTATCAGATAAGGTGCCGGCCAGACAGGGAAAAGACGCCGCATGACCGAACTGCTCGCCGCACTGACGATTTTCATGGGCGATACCGCTCTGAAATTTCCCGAATGGAGCCCGGCGCTCTTTTCCATCGACTTCAGTTTCCTCGGTCTCGGCACGTTCCATCTGCGCTGGTATGCGCTCGGTTACATCGCCGGCATCGGCCTTGCCTGGTGGTATGGTAGCCAGCTGCTGAAGCGGCCGGAGCTTTTCGGCGGCACCGCGCCGCTGACGAAGGACGGCCTTGATGACCTGATGTTCTGGATCATCATCGGCATCATCCTGGGCGGGCGGCTTGGCTACATCCTGTTCTACATGGTGCCCTATCAGATGGAGGTGCTGACGGCAGACCCAATGGCGATCCTCCGCATCTGGGATGGCGGCATGGCCTTCCATGGCGGCATTGCAGGGGTTGTGGTGGTTCTGGCCTGGTTTGCCATCAAGCGCGGGGTAAACCTTCTCTCTGTGGGCGACATTGCCGGGGTGACTGCCCCTATCGGCATCGGGCTCGTCCGCATCGCCAACTTCACCAATGCCGAACTTTATGGCCGCCCCACCGATGCGCCTGTCGGCATGATATTCCCCGAAGGCTATGTGCCCGGCTCCACCCCGCCGGCCTATAACTGGGAAACCGGTGACTGGATCTATCGCGGCGACGAACTCGCCCGCCATCCCAGCCAACTCTATGAATCGGTGCTGGAAGGCTGGCTGCCGCTGCTGGTGCTCTCGATCCTCATCTGGAAGTTCGGCGCCCTGAAACGCCCCGGCCTGGTGGCCGGCCTTTTTCTGCTATTTTACGGCTTCGGCCGGTCGATTGCCGAGAACTTCCGAGAGCCGGATTCCTTCGTCAGCGGCCTGCCCGGTTGGCTGACCATGGGCATGCTGCTCTCCACTCCGATGTGGCTCGGCGGCGCATGGCTGGTCTGGAATGCGCTTCGTCCCCGAAAAATCTGAGTTTACAAAGAGTTAATCGGCGGACATAGATCACGTCCGGGCTCCTGAGCAGTTCGGGAGGGTTGGCGATATGGGTACTCAAAGCCTCTACAGGCTCACAGCGGCATGCCTGATCACGCATGAGCTGGAACTCCTTCTTCTTCGGAAGACGGGCATACTCCTTGGCACGGCAACGCCGCTGGATCAGGCTATGCTGTGTACGCATGTCGCTATCGTACTGGGCATGCTCATTGTCGCCGAGGTTACCCGCAGCGCCCTGATCCGCGCGGGCCTCTGCGTGTTTGCGGTGCTGCATGTGGGCCTGCACTGGCTTTGCCGGCACGATCCGGTTCATTCTGCGGCATCTGTATTCTCATGGGTGCTGATCCTGCTGGCGGGCGTGTTCGGAGCAGCCTATCTGGTGCCGCAGAAGGCGCGCTAGGCGCCGCAGACGCTTCAGGAATACCATGACCCTTGAAGAAAGGCTGATCCGCCTGATCGAAACCGACGGCCCGATCCCGCTGTCGGCCTATATGCAGATTGCCCTGCATGATCCCCAGGATGGGTATTACGCCGTCCGCCCCGGTCTTGGCCGCGACTTCACCACCGCGCCGGAAACCAGCCAGATATTCGGCGAGCTGATCGGCCTCTGGATCGTGCATGAGTGGCGTGCCCTGGGCGAGCCGTCGCGCTTCCATTTGGTGGAGATCGGCCCCGGCCGCGCGCTGCTGCTGCATGATGCGCTGAAGATGGCAGCGCTCGCGGGGGGAGAGGCTTTCCTGGACGCCCTGCAGCTGACCCTGATCGAACCCAGCCCAGCCCTGCGCCTTGTCCAGACGGAACGCCTGCAGCGCTTTGCTCCGCAATTTGTCAGCCAGCTTTCCGGCGTGCTCGCTGGGCCGATGCTGCTGGTGGCAAACGAATATCTCGACTGCCTGCCCGTGCGCCAGTTCCATAGGGATGGCGAGCACTGGCGGGAATGTGTTGTCGGCCTGTCCGCTGAAAGCCGCCTCGTGATGGGCCTGGCCGCAGACGAGCCCCGCCCGCCGATGGGCACGGCGCTCGCCGGCAATGTCGTGGAAGTGCAGTCCGGCCTGGACCTGATCATCGCCGACCTTGCCACACGCGCTGGGCCCTTCCGCGCGCTGTTCATAGACTACGGCCCGGCAGACCGCGCGCCCGCCGATACGCTGCGCGCCTACCGGGAAGGCCGCCAGGTTTCTCCGCTTGAAGCGCCCGGCCTCTGCGACCTGACGGCGGATGTGGACTTTGGCCGCTTCGCGCGCCTCGCGGCCTCCGCCAATCTGGATGTCAGCGGCCCCACCCCGCAGGGCATGTTCCTGCTGGGCCTTGGCGCGCAGGCGCGCCTCAACCAGCTGATCAAGGCCAATCAGGACGAAGCTGAAGCGATCTACACGGCGGCCCAGCGCCTGATTGACCCCAAGGAAATGGGCGAACGTTTCAAGGCCATCTGCCTGTCCTCACCGGGCCTGCTGAAGCCGGCGGGGTTCTGACGCCGCGACAGCCTTTGGTATCGGCGCCCGAATGCCTATCTAGTCCGGGCTATCCTGAAGGAGCCCGTCTTGGCTGAAATCTCCCTGCTCGAACTTGGCCGTGTGCGCGAAGGCTTCACCCGCGCCGATGCCCTGCACGACGCCCGCCGCCTGGCCCAGCATGCCGAAGCCTGCGGCTACAAGCGCTTCTGGGTGGCGGAGCATCACAACATGGCGGCCGTTACCACGGCGGCCACATCTCTCGTCATCAGCCATATCGCGGCAGGTACCAAGACCATCCGCGTCGGGGCCGGCGGTATCATGCTGCCCAACCATGCGCCCTACATCATCGCGGAACAGTTTGGCACGCTCGAAGCGCTCTATCCCGGCCGGATTGACCTTGGCCTTGGCCGCGCGCCCGGCACCGACCAGCTGACCCTGCGCGCTCTGCGCGTGCATCCGGAAGAAGCCGAGCGCTTCCCGCAGGATGTCGTGGAGCTGCAGATGTGGCTCGGCCCCGTGCAGGAGGGGCAGCGGATCGAGGCTGTGCCCGGCTCCAACTCCAATGTCCCGCTCTGGATCCTGGGCTCCAGTCTGTTTGGCGCCCAGCTCGGCGCAGAGCTTGGCCTGCCCTATGGCTTTGCCTCCCACTTCGCCCCGCAGGCGCTCGATCAGGCCCTCGCCACCTACCGTTCGCGCTTCAAACCGAACGAGAAGATGGCCAAGCCCTATGCGCTGATCGGCGTGAACATCATCGCCGCAGAGACCGATGAAGAGGCGCGTTACCTTGCCACCTCGCAGCAGATGTCCTTTGCCAACCTGGTGCGCGGCCAGCGCAAGCTGACCCAGCCGCCGATTGACGACATCGACACCTACTGGACCCCGCAGGAACGCGCCCAGGCCTCCGCCATGCTGAACTTCAGCATCATCGGCGCCCGCGATACCGTCCGCAAAGGCATAGACGCCCTGCTGGAACGTACGCAGGCTGACGAGCTGATGATCGTGTCAGACATGTATGATCCCGAAAAGCGCCGCCGCTCGGTCGAGATCATTGCTGAGGTCATGGGCAAGTAGGCGCCCGGTCTACATCCCGTGCGCCCAGGCCGGCAGAGCGCCCAGCGCGCCGAGCGCCATCCAGACGGCCATGGCAATCATCATCAGGTTCTCGGTCAGCGAGATGAAACCGAGGGGCACATTGCTGCTCCCGCCAACGCAGGCGCATTTCAGCTCGCGCCGGTCAATATAGACCGCCTTGAACACCGAGACCGCGCCCACCGTACCGATGAATAACGCAACGGGAACTGACAGCCATGTCAGCGCCCCGGCAATCATGAGGATACCGGCCAGCCCTTCGGCAAAGGGATAGATGTAGGAATATCGCACCCACCGTTTGGCCAGCAGATCATAGTTCAGGAACATCGTGGCGAAGGTTTCGATGTTCTGGAGCTTAAGCAGCGCCAGCACCGCCATGCTGAAGGCAATGAACCATTCGGCGGCGCGAACCGTGAAGGGTGTTCCGTATACGGCGAAACTCGCCGCCAGCGCCATCAGAAACGTCATGCTGAACAGTGCAATCACGGGCCGGTAGCTCGGCGCCTTGGGATCGGCCACGGGCTTGCCCAGAAAGCGGCGCAGATCGTCATAGCCGCCGATACGTTCGTGCCCGATGAATATCTGGGGCGTGGTGGCCACGTCATGCTCGGCCTTAAACGCATCGACCTGGGGCCGCGTCTCCAGATGGTGATCCTCCACCTTAAAGCCCGACCGTTTGAGTAGATCCTTTGCCTTGAGGCCGTAGGGGCATGTGTGGCCCGGCATCACCATCCGGTGGAGGCGGGCCCGCCTCGCCTCTCTGACGCTTGGGGACTGGGCAGGCATATCTGGGTCTCCTTCCCGATCTTGTTATGGAGCGGCCAGACACACATATAAGTTCCGTACCATGGTACAGAATCAAGAGGGAAAAATGCTGACGATCAGAAAGCTTGCGCAGGCGGGCGGCGTGGGGGTCGAAACCATCCGCTTCTATCAGCGCCGGCACCTTCTCGGCACGCCTTCACGCCAGGACGGCGTGCGCCGCTATGGCGCCGAAGACGTCCGCCGCCTGCGCTTTATCCGCAAGGCACAGCAGGCCGGTTTCACGCTGGAAGAGATACGCGAGCTGATCGCGCTGGACTCCGGCCAGGACCACGCGCGCGCCCGCCAAATGGCCGAGCAGCGGATGGCCAAGCTTGACCAGCAGATCGCGAACCTGCAACAGGCCCGGCAAAGCTTGGAAAGACTGGCCAGCCAATGTGCTTCAGGAAAATCGGAAGTTTGCCCGATCCTGGCAGCGTTTGAGGTTTAGGCCGGGCGCCTGCTTACTGGGCCCGCTTGATCTCATTGCCTTCGCCCAGCAGCACCACTGTCGGGGCATGCTGGCGGGCTTTTTCGGCCTCGACGCCGCAGAAGGCTGCGATGATCACCGTATCGCCCACAGCGAAGTGGCGGGCTGCCGCGCCATTGACGCCGATGGTGCGTGACCCGCGGGGGGCCTCCAGCGCATAGGTCTGAATGCGCGCGCCGTTGGTCACGTTCCAGATATCCACCTTCTCATGCGGCAGAATGCCGGACGCATCGAGCAGGTCCTGATCGATGGACACCGAGCCCTCATAGTGCAGGTCACACTGGGTGACAGTTGCGCCGTGGAGCTTTGCTTTGAGCATGCTGAGGATCAAGATCCGGGCCTCCAGAACATCATGAGCTCTTTTGCTCATAACGAGAATATGGGGTCGCCCCATCGCGGAGCAAGGGCTTATTGCATTGCAATATGCGGGCCGTAAAGCCGCGGTATGTAAACAGATGCATTACCTTTTCAGCAGGCAATGCATTGGCACAGGGCCTTTACGGAGGGGTATATCCCAAGGCAAACGGGCGGCCATGACCCTTATCCTGCTTAACAAGCCCTATGGCGTCCTCAGCCAGTTCACCGATGAGGGCAGCGGCAAGCCGACGCTGAAGGCGTTCATCCCCCTTCCCGGGGTCTACCCCGCCGGCCGGCTGGACTTTGACAGTGAGGGCCTTCTTATCCTCACGGATGACGGGCGCGAGCAGGCCCGGATCGCCGACCCGAAACACAAGATGCCGAAAACCTACCTTGCCCAGGTCGAGGGTAGCCCTGCCGAAAGTGCGCTGGAGGCGCTGCGCCGCGGCGTTGACCTGAAGGATGGCCGCACCCGCCCCGCGCGCGCGCAGATCATCGCGGCGCCGGAAAACCTCTGGCCGCGCGATCCGCCCATCCGCTACCGCAAGTCGGTGCCGGACACCTGGATCGAACTGACGATTACTGAGGGACGCAACCGGCAAGTGCGGCGGATGACGGCCGGCGTGGGCCACCCGACTCTACGCCTCATCCGCACACGGATTGGAGAATGGGAACTCGGAACGCTCGCGCCCGGCGAGTGGCGCCGAGCGTAAAACACCGGAAAAACCGAAAAAATACAGCCCCGGCGGTTAACATTGTCATCTTCAGGGCCTAGGTGCCAGCGCAGGAAACTGAATCCAGGCAAGGGGACTGATAATGACGGCTCCACCCGTGGTGAATGAACTTGGCAACTGGTGGGACCGCAACGCTCCCGGCTGGGCAACCGATGCGACCGACTATATCGGCGGCATCTGGAATGAAGGCGCCTATGGGCTGACCTTCGGTCAGATCATCACCGTATTCCTGATCATGGGCTTTGTAATCATTGTGCGGGGCCTGTTTGCGCGCACGCTGGTTGTCTGGATCACCAACTGGGCTGCTGGCTCGACCACGAGAATCGACGACGCGCTCGTCAAGGCGATTTCCACCCCGCTGAAGATTATCCCGATTGTCGCCGGCATCTATGCCTCGATCCAGGTTCTGGACGTCGATCCCACCGTTGAACTCTATGCCAGCCGCATTATCCAGTCGATCGTTACACTGACGATCTTCTGGTCGCTCTCGCGTGCCGCACGGGTGCTCGAATATGTGCTGGGGGATGTGAAACAATCCCTCTCTGGCCCGGCTGTGGACTGGATGATCAAGGCATTGCAGTTCATTCTTGTGGCGCTCGGCCTTGGCGCCGTGGCCCAGCAATGGGGCATCGCCGTTGCGCCGCTGCTGGCCGGTCTTGGCGTCTTCGGCATTGCCGTTGGCCTCGGCGCGCAGGATCTTTTCCGCAACCTGATTTCCGGCCTCCTGATCATTGGCGAGAAGCGCTTCGTACCCGGCGAATGGATCCTTGTTGATGGCGTGGTCGAAGGCACGGTGGTGCAGATCAATTTCCGCTCCACCCTGGTGCGCCGGTTTGATCAGAGCCCGGTCTATGTGCCCAACTCGAAGCTGGCCGATGCCGCCGTCACCAACTTCACCCGCATGACGCATCGGCGCATCACCTGGGCTGTGGGTGTCGAATATTCCACCACCGTGGATCAGCTCAAGGCGATCCGCCAGGAAATCGAAGACTGGCTGATGAACGATGACCGCATCGCCAAGCCGCCGGAGGTTTCCCTTTTCGTCCGCGTTGACAAGTTTAACGCCAGCTCCATCGATTTCCTCATCTACACCTTCACGCGAACCACCAATTGGGGTGAGTGGCTGAAGGTGAAGGAAGATTTCGCCTATGCGGTGATGGACATCATCGAGCGCAATGACGCCGCCTTCGCGTTCCCGAGCCAGACGATTTATCTGAACCAGCCCGACCCGCCGGAAATCATGGCGCCGCCGGAAGGCAGAAGCCCCGCCGGGCGTCTGCCGCCGCCAGCCGGCGGCAAATCCGGCGCGCAGGGCTCCACCAGCGCAGAGGCATCGTCAGACAGCGAACTCGGCGAAGACAACAGCTGAAACGCAAAACGGGGCGCCCCATCGGAGCGCCCCGTTTCTTTTCCGGCAGCCATCGCTGCGTTCAGTTATGCCCGACAGAGTCCGTGCTGAGCGCCCGCTCCTCGATCTGCGTTTCGGCCATCCAGCGCTTCACGATGGGAGCCATCAGCAACATCAGGAAACCGATAACCATGCCGATGTATCCGATGGACGAGAACACCTGGATGTAATTCGATTTGGCGCCTGCCACGTCGATAATCTGTCCACCAACAGTTTCTGCGCCCGCTGCTGCCGCGATCACGCCGGACATGGCGTTGCCCAGGCCCGAATAGACAAACCACGCCGCCATGAACAGGCCAACCAGTGAGGCCGGCGCCAGCTTCGTCATTGCCGAAAGGCCGACGGGCGAAAGCATCAGTTCGGCCATCGTATGGATCCAGTAAATGGCGAAGATAAAGAACACGGGCGTCAACGCTGCTGCTCCCACGCTCGACATACCGCCAACCAGCACGAGATAACCCAGCCCCGCACCGAACACGCCAATGGCAAATTTCACCGGCGTTGACGGCTCCCAGCCGCGCCGCGCCAGCCACACCCACAGCCAGGCCACCAGCGGCGCAAATAGGAAAATGAAGCCCGCGTTCAGCGACTGGAACACCGGCGTCGGCACATTCCACCCGAAGATATTGGTATCGACCAGACGGCTCGTCACCAGCGTCAGCGAAGACCCCGCCTGCTCAAACAGCGACCAGAACGGGATCTGCGCGATGGCAAAGTACACCGCCGCCCACATCCGGGTGCGCGCCGCGCCTTTGAGGCGCAGGATCGAGTAACCGATCAGGGCCACGAACATGCCGATGCCCGTGATCATCGCCAGCGTATTGACGATCCCGGCATTCATCAGCAGCGCGACAGACACCGCCACGATCAGCAGGGCTGACGTATAGCACGCCGTCTCGACGGTAATCACACCAAGCACCTTCTCGCGTAGCTTTTCGGGCGCGGGAGGTTCGGCCTTCCCGTCCAGCCAGGGCTGCCCCCACTGGAACACGATCAGGCCGAACAGCATGCCCAGCCCTGCGGCGCCAAAACCCCATGCCCAGCCATAGACGATGCCGAGGATGCCGCAGGTCCAGGTCGCAAGGAACGAACCGAGGTTGATCCCCATATAGAAAAGGGTGAACCCGCCATCGCGCCGCGGGTCCCCTTCCGGGTAAAGATCACCAACGATTGTGGAAATGTTCGGCTTCAGGAAGCCGACACCGGCAATGATCAGCGCCAGGGAGATATAGAGAATGTTCACATACAGCGACTGCTGCACAACCTCTGTGGAGTAAGATCCGTGCTCAAACACGGCAACGGGTGCGGAAATGTCCGGCTGGCCCGCTGTCGTTGCATCGGCCAGCACGAGGATGTCGGTTTCGCTCCGCTCGACCAGAGGCACCATCTGGCCAAGGCGCTCGACCATCATGCCCTCATCGGTTTCTTCAACGTGGAAGCGCTCGCCGTTCAGGACAAGGACAGTCTCCGGCTCAGGACCGGCGCAGCCAAGGTTTACCAGCGCGCAGATGTTCTCGATGAAGCCACGGGTGCGGCGCTGGATTTCGTAATCCCCCACACCGGCATCATTGACAGGCAGGATGCGCTCATCGCCGAGCGTCGCAAATTGCGTGGAGTCGAAAACCACCCGGCGTGTTTCGCCCTCATAATCCAGGAACAGCTGGCGGCGGTTATCCCGGCCTTCTGCCTGAACTTCGAAATTGCCCGCTGAGGTAATCAGTGTCTCGCGTGAACCGCTGCCCTCAAATGCCATCCCGAAATGGCCAAGCACCAGCAGGATTGCCCCGAACGTCACCGCCTTGCGCTGCCCGAGATACTTGTCCGACAAGACCCCGCCGACAATCGACATGATATAGACCAGCGCGATATAGGCGCCGTAGATCACGTTCGATCGCTCATCCGAAAACAGGAAATGCTGCGTCAGGTACAGCAGCAGCAGGCCGCGCATCCCGTAATAGGAAAAGCGTTCCCACATCTCGGTGAGAAAGCAGATTACCAGTCCCCTCGGATGGCCCAGAAAGCTCTTTTCCGAAGGCGGCACAGTCATATCTGTCACGTATAGGCTCCCCAGCGCACTGAAACTCTATGCCGGCGCGCCATGGCGGGCCGAATTGTGTCGAAGGTTTGACCACGGGCCGGGCAGGCGCTCAAGGGAGTTTCTGCCATTAGGACAGGCAGCGCCCGCGCGTGCTCATGCCCCGTGCAGCTTCAAAGCCGGTAACGTCTCATGCCTCGTCCAGCAATCCGGGGTAATTATTGCTCACCTTGCCAACCGCCAGGCCGATGGGCCAGGCATCCATATCCTCGTTCGGGAAGGGCTCGAACAAGCCGGACGGATCGCCCGAACGCGGGTCCAGCCAGCGGTCATAATCCTCCGGCCGCAGGATCACCGGCATCCGGTCATGGATACCGGCGGTGAAGTCATTGGGTTTGGTCGTCAGGATCGTGAAACTCTGCAATTCCGAGCCATCGATCAGGGCGGCGTCCCACAATCCCGCCAGACAGAAATTGCGGCGATTGCGCAGGCGGAAGGCAAACGGCGTCTTCGTCTTTCCCTGCACCGACCATTCATAATAGCCCGACACCGGCACCAGGCAGCGCTTGTGCCGGAAGGCGCCGCGAAATGTTGGCTTCTCCGCCACCTCTTCAGCCCGCGCATTGAAGCTGATCGCCCGCCACTCTTTCAGCGGCTTGCTCCACCAGCTCGGCACCAGCCCCCAGCGCATGGGCGCCATCTCGCGGGCCGATCCATCGTAATTGAGGCGCACAATCGGCTGAATGGCCGTCGGCGCGATGTTCCAGTTCGCCTCAGGGGGCTCCACGCCGGGAATGGGCAACACACCCACCCAGGGGAAAAACTCCTCCCAACTCACCTCTTCGCGAAAATACCGGCCACACATGGGTTCAGGCTACCGGGCGCCTCCGGCGCGCGCCAGTCTCAATAGGCCTCTTCGGCAAACACCTTGCGCACATCGCGGTTCCATGGCCCGTGATAGCGTTGCAGCAGGTGCTCTGCCGGTGTCACACCCGAGGCGGCAATCTCGTCCAGCCCGGTGAGGAAACCCGTCTCGTCGTCGCCCGCCGCAGACAGCGCCCGCCCTTTGAGGCCCGCCCGGCTGATCGCCAGCACGTCCTTGGCCAGATCCTGCATTGTCCGCCCGCCGGGAACCGGCGTCTTCAGGCCCAGCGTGCGCACAGACTGGCGCATCGCCTCGCGCTCTGCCGCGCTCCAGCCCTTCACCAGGTCCCACGCCGCATCCAGCGAGGATTGCGAATAGAACAGCCCCGTCCAGAAGGCCGAGAAGGCGCACAGCCTGTCCCATGGCCCGGAATCAGAGCCGCGCATCTCGAGGAAGCGCTTCAGGCGCACTTCGGGAAAGATGGTCGAGAGGTGATCGGCAAAATCGTCCATCGCCGGCTTCTCGCCCGGCAGGATCGGCAGCTTGCCCTCGAGAAAGTCACGGAAACTGAGGCCGGAGGCATCCAGATATTTGCCCCCCCGGCGCACGAAATACATCGGCACATCCAGCGCGTAATCCACATAGCGCTCAAACCCGAACCCATCCTCGAACACGAAGGGCAGCATGCCCGTGCGGTCGGGGTCCAGATCGGTCCAGATATGCGAGCGATAAGAAAGGAAGCCGTTCGTGCGGCCTTCCAGGAAGGGCGAGTTGGCAAACAGCGCCGTGCCCAGCGGCTGCAGCGCCAGCGACACGCGGAATTTCTGCGCCATATCCGCTTCGGAGCCGAAATCGAGGTTCGCCTGCACGGTAGACGTGCGGAACATCATCTGCCGGCCAAGACGCCCCACCTTGTCCATATAGGCGGTCATGATCTTGTAGCGGCCCTTGGGCATCACCGGCGTTTCCGCCATACTCCAGATCGGGCTGGCGCCGAGGCCAATGAAGCCGATGCCCAGCGGCTCGGCAATCTCGCGCACCTCGGTCAGGTGCCGGCCCACTTCCACGCAGGTCTCATGGATGGATTTCAGCGGCGCGCCGGACAGCTCGAACTGCCCGCCCGGCTCAAGGCTGACACTGGCGCCGTCCTTCTTCAGGCCGATCAGGTATCCGCCCTCCAGGATGGGCTCCCAGCCGAACCGGTCGCGCAGCCCTTCCAGCATCGCCAGAATGGACGCAGGCCCCTCATAGGGCAGCGGTTTGAGGCCATCCCAGATGAAGCCGAATTTCTCGTGTTCGGTGCCGATTGCCCAGTCGCTGCGCGGTTTGGAGCCGCCTTCCAGATACTCGACCAACTCGTACTTGCCCGAGATTCGCGGCGAGGCTTCGTCGATGTCGCTCGTTGGCGTGGTCATCGCGGCGCGCTCCTGAAACAGTTTGTCCGGAGCGGGACATAAGGCTGAAATGAGGCAACGCCAACGGGGGAATGCAAAATCTTGAACGGAGGCGTCATTATTTCCAGCGGAAGCCGCGTATCTGCGGCGCCCTTCCCTGTGGAAATCTCCAGAATGTCCCCGTTCCAACCTGCCCCAAGCGGGGGTATCGTGTCCCCGCTACCGCCTGCCTCAGGAGCGCCCGAATACGCGCAAAAGAACGTGAATACCTCCAGCTGGACACCAATAACGCCATCCACGGCCTAGACTTCAGCTATGGCACCGCCTCACCAGACTAGACGGAAGAGAAATCCCTCGCCATCGGCCAGCGCCTGCTCTACGCTCTGACAGCCGTCGGCCTCACCCCGGACTGGGACGGCTCCATAGACCACCGCGTCGCCGTCTCGCTGACCTGGCAACGCCGCTGGGAAGGCCAGACACCGAAGCCGATCAAGCGTTGGTTTTTACAGAATCAAACTAGAGCGCTGCGCTGGTAACTACTTTTTGGCTGCCTAAGACAGAAGATGGCAGGATACAACGACATGAAGAATGACGCTGAGTACTTGAAGATACTAGTCGATCCAATTCGCGTGTGCGCAAGTTACCGCCCCAAAATGGGTAACGGTCGTGAAAAAGGTTACGACCTTCTGACTTTTCAGAGTCTATATCAGGCTGACCCTCTTTACGGTTGGTTCGGCTTGGACAATCCTCTCATGTACGCCGCTCACAAAGCAGCCGGGGGAATGACCAGCATTTATCGTCAGGTCGGAATAGGATGTGAAAGACTATTCCGTCAAATCTTGATCGATCAATTAGGCCTCTCTGCCGACGAGGCAAATTGGTCTTATTCGATACCTATTGCTGGCGGAAAAACTCGGACGTTGCATCTTGACGGGCGTATTCAATTTGACGCTGTTAAGGATGCTGCAGCCAGAAAGCGTGTCGAGGCATGGGTCCAGAAATCGGCTGCTGATCTGGGGGTCAATTCAGCGGTCGCTGCCGCCTTGACCGGGGCAGTTTTTGAAGTGCGGCAAGGCTACAAGAGCAAAGACAGTAAGCGTCAAAATGCCGACATTGCAAATGCCGCCACGGCTTATGTGAACACATACCTTCCGTGTGCTGTAATTCTCTCAACACAGATTGATGGCGACATATTGTCGAGGTATCGCGGCGAGAAATGGTCTATCATAATCGGCTCTTTGTCCGATGATGAGATGCGATCAACCTATGCTTTTATGAAGAAAGTCGTTGGATACGACCTCGCGAGTTTTTTCTCACGAAATTCGGATGCCTTAAAGATGGAAATCGACTTGGTGCTGAAGCAGCTTTTGGATGCCAATTGATATGTCACAAGCACTACGTCAGAGGGCTGACTATACACACAAATTTAACGTAGGATCGGGCCGGCATGGTTGGCTTCGACTGACACCCGCATACTCCGTCCGTGTAGTTGAAGAAATTATCAGGGCCGAAGCCAGCAAATCGCGTGTGCTAGACCCATTTTGCGGGACCGGCACAACTGCTTTGACTGCAGTCACAAATGGTTTCGATTCAGCAACCGCTGACATCAATCCGTTTCTAGTATGGTTGGCACAAGCGAAAGTGGCATCATACTCCAAAGTAGATTTGGACCGAACAAAAAAGCTCGCCTCGAAAGTGGTTTCAGGGAGGCAACAGTCAGACCTTTTGCCTCCCCCAATCCACAACATTGAACGCTGGTGGTCACAACCGACTGTTGATTTCTTGTTGGCCACGCGGAAACGCATTGAAGACTTGTCAGAGCTAAATAGTCCTGAGCAGAATCTTTTGTTGATTGCCTTCTGCCGCACACTGATAAAGTTATCAAATGCAGCCTTCAACCATCAGTCAATGTCTTTCAAAGCACCAGCGCCCGAACTAGAGTTAGGGGTAAACTATGCGTCAGTATTTTTGAATGACGTCGAAGCTGTATTGCACTCCGCCCCAGAACCAGTGACAGCTAGCTGTGATGTCCTGTTGCAGGATGCTCGCACATTGACGCCGGATAAGGTCGGAACATTCGATTTGGTCGTAACTTCTCCGCCTTACGTGAACCGTATGTCATACATTCGCGAGCTACGGCCTTACATGTATTGGCTAGGTTACCTGAACGAAGCTCGCGATGCTGGTGAGCTAGATTGGCAAGCTATTGGGGGAACTTGGGGTATCGCAACAAGTCGCTTGAGTGATTGGAAGGCTGACACCCCGAACACCAATTGCACTGTTGAACTGGCCACACGGTCAATCGCGACCGCAGAAAACAAGCATGCGAAGCTTCTAGCAACTTACGTTGAAAAGTATTTTGTAGACATGCGTCAGCATTTTATTGCCCTTTCGACGGTAATGCGGCCAGGGGGCAGAGTTCACTACATCGTTGGAAATTCCACATTCTACGGAACGCTAGTTAGTGCAGAAGAAATATACGCCGACTTCATGAAAGAGGTAGGGTTCTCGGATGTAAAAGTCACGGCGATCAGAAAGCGGAACTCCAAAAAAGAGCTTATCGAATTTGACGTCAGTGCAACTTGGAACAAGTAGCGCAGCAAGCCGTAGTGTGGGTTGAGCGAAGCGATACCCACTATCCCAAGCCCCCAAAAAGCATCCCGCATGGCCAAACTCATCTACGCGCTCAACCAATCCCTCGACGGCTATGTTGATCACATGGAATTTGCGCCGGATGCGGAGCTTTTCCGGCACTTCATCGAAGATGTCCGCGCCTCGGCGGGCACGATCTACGGCCGCAACATGTATGAGGTGATGCGCTATTGGGATGAGGAACAGCCCGGCTGGGAAGAGGCTGAACGTGAATATGCAGAGGTATGGCGCAAACAGCCAAAATGGGTCGTGTCCGGATCATTGAAATCGGTCGGCCCAAACGCCGCGCTGGTTTCAGATAATCTGGAAGCCACGGTGCGCGATCTCAAATCCCGCCTTGAGGGCTATATGGAAGTCTCCGGCCCGCAGCTCGCCAACAGCCTCACGCAGCTCGGCCTGATCGACGAATACCGCATCTACCTCCACCCCGTCGTGCTCGGCAAAGGCGCCCCCTACTTCGCCGGCCCGCGCCCCCGCCTCCGCCTCACAGCGACTGACCGCATCGGCGCAGACGTGATCCGCCTCACTTACGTGCCGGCTTAACCCCAATCCCCGCACACCGCTTGCCACAGCGTCATCGCAGAGATCGCCGCCGTCTCCGCCCGCAGGATGCGCGGGCCAAGGCTCACCGGATGGGTCTCCGCCCGCCCGCGCAGGAACGCCCGCTCGGCCGGGGTGAACCCGCCCTCCGGCCCGGTGAGGATCGCGGCAGGGCGCCCTTTGAGCCCCGCCACCACTTCCAGCATCGGCCGCGCGCGCCCCGCTTCTCCGCCCCAGGGGGCCTCGGCCTCGTCGCCCGCCTCGTCACAGAAGATCACCGCCATGCCCTCCGGCAGGGCGCCCAGCGCCGCGTCGAGCGTGGCTGCTTCGAGGATCTCCGGCAGGTCCAGCCGCTCGGTCTGCTCGGCGGCCTCCAGCGCGATCTTGCGGAACCGGTCGGTGCGCACCGTCCGCGTCTGGGTCCGCTCGGTCAGCACGGGCACCATCCGCGCGGCGCCGAGCTCGGTCGCCTTCTCAATGATGAGGTCGGTCTGGTCCTTCTTCACCGGGGCAAAAAGCAGGGTCAGATCTGTCCGGATTTGTCCATCTTGTGTCCGGATTTGTCCGCTGGGTGTCACTTCCGCGCGCTTGCCGGATGCCTTTCTGACCGCCGCTGTCCACTCCCCGTCGCGCCCGTTGAACAGGCGCACCGGCGCGTCATCCTCCAGCCGCAGAACACGCAACAGATAGTTCGACTGCTCGTCATCCAGCGCAATCACACCAGATGCCACCAGCGGCGCATCAACATAAAGACGGGGGATCGTAGCCATCCCCGTGCTATAAGCTGCGCCTGCGCCCCTGTTAAGGTGTGGCCTTTGCGCAACTTCCTGTGGTTTTGAAATCACAACCCGTGCGAGTGCTTTTCAAATGCTCTATATCTCACCCTGATGAGCACGCCGCAAACACCTGAAAACCCCGGGAATTTCGCTGTTCCCGCCGATTCTGCCCTGCCGGGGTGGCTCGGAAGCCTGCCGAAAGCCTGGCAGCCTTACGCCATGCTGGCGCGGCTGGACCGGCCGGTGGGCGTGTGGCTCCTGTTCCTGCCCTGCGTCATGGGTCTCGGCTTTGCCCGCTTCGGCACGGGGCTGCACCCCATCGACGCGCTGTGGATTGTCCTCTTCCTGATCGGCGCCATTGTCATGCGCGGGGCCGGCTGCACCTGGAACGACATCACCGACAAGGAGTTCGACGCCAAGGTTGCCCGCACGGCAGCCCGGCCGATCCCGTCGGGCGCGGTCTCAGTCAAGCAGGCTTACCTCTTCCTGCTGGCGCAGCTTGGCATCGGGTTCCTCGTCTGGCTCGCCCTGCCCTGGGACGCGAAGATCACTGCCCTGCTCGCCCTGCCGCTGGTGGCTATCTACCCCTACACCAAGCGCGTTACCTGGTGGCCGCAGGCCTGGCTCGGCCTCAC
Organism: Hyphomonas sp. NPDC076881; assembly: GCF_050269995.1. Taxonomy (NCBI): domain Bacteria; kingdom Pseudomonadati; phylum Pseudomonadota; class Alphaproteobacteria; order Hyphomonadales; family Hyphomonadaceae; genus Hyphomonas; species Hyphomonas sp. NPDC076881. The sequence continues at coordinate 241,660 of NZ_JBNNJJ010000001.1, forward strand.
CTTCAACTGGGGCGTCCTCGTCGGCGCGGCCACCGCCAGCGTCATCACCCCGCCCACCTACATCCTCTATTTCGGCCTCGTCCTGTGGACGATTGCCTATGACACGATCTACGCCCTGCAGGACCGCGAAGACGACGCCCTGATCGGCGTGCGCTCCACGGCGCGCCTCTTTGGCAGGCAGGCCGTGCTGATTTCCTTTGGGTTTCATCTTGGCGCCGCCGCCCTGATCGCGCTGGCCGCCTACGCGCAGGGCGCCGGCCGCCTAGGCGCGGTGACAGCGCTCGCCTTCCTCGCCCATGGCGCCTGGCAGGCCATCACGCTGAAAACTAGGGGCGAGGAAAAAGCCCTCGCCATGTTCAAGGCCAATGTTCAGGCCGGCAGCATCGTGGCCGCCGGTTTCCTGATCGCCGCCCTGGTGCCGCAAAGCTCCGGCAGCCGTGTCTTTGCGGACCATGAAACCGTTCCGCCAGCCGTTGACATGCCCTTCGGCCTTAAGCCGGCGCAGCCTTCCGCGCCGCGCCATCCCTACACCTGGTTTGCCAGTGATCTGGAGAAAGCCCTGGCTGCAGAGGCGGAGAAACGCGGAAACCCTAGCGCGCCCTCACCCGAGCAGTGACGCGGCCATATCCTGCGCTATAGTCCTTTCGAGCCCGCTGCCAGGAGGACACTGCCCATGACCGTCGCCATCGAAATGGTATCAGACCTTGTCTGCCCCTGGTGCTGGCTGGGCCTGCGCCGCATTGAGGCCGCCATCGCGCGCACACCGGACATCAAGGTGCAGCTGCTTTTCCGGCCCTATGAACTGGACCCGACCATTCCGGCAGAAGGCGTCAACTACAAGGAATACATGGGCAGCCGCGTCACCTCGCCGGAAGGCAAGGAGCGGATGGCGATGATGCGCCAGGCGCTGGTGGATTATGGCAATGCCGAGGACATCCCCTACCGGTTCGACGCCATCGCCCATCGCCCCAACAGCTTTGATGCCCACCGCCTCGTCCGCTGGGCGCAGGGCCAGGGCAAGGGCGCCGCCGCGAAGGAGGCCCTCTTCCGCGCCTATTTCAACGAGGCGCGGGATATTGGCAGCCATGATGTCCTCGTAGATGTCGCCCGCTCGATTGATCTGGACCCGGATATTGTCGCCGATCTGCTGAAATCCGGAGCGGACGTCGAGGCGACCCGTCAGGAAGCAGACATGTTCCGCGAGATGGGAATTTCCGGCGTGCCCACCTATATCGCCAACCTCCGCGTCGCCGTGCAGGGCGCCGAAAGCGCGGAGAAGCTGGAACGCTTCATCCGGCACGCTGCCAGCCAGTTGCCCCAAGAACGCCCCGCGGGTTGATACGCCATGGACCTTGTGCGAATTGAAACAGAAGGCCGCGTCGCCACCGTGTCGTTCGACACTGGCTCAAAAGCAAACGCCCTCAGCCAGAAACTGATGCGTGAGCTGACGGAAGCCGCAAAACTCTTTCACGGCGACCCGGCCATTTCTGCCGTCATCCTCACTGGCCGCGCGGATAACTTCACGCTTGGCGCTGATCTGAAAGATCCCGAAGGTGTGGATGTCCGCAAGCTCGGCTATTCGGAACGCCGCATTCGCCTGCGCAATGGGCCAGATATGTGCGCCGCCTGGGAACAGGTGGACGCGCTGACAATCTGCGCCATCGAAGGCTGGTGCGTCGGCGGCGGCGCGGCGCTGGCGGCCTTCTGCGACCTGCGCGTTGCCTCTTCAGAGGCCACTTTTTACGTTCCCGAGGTCGAGCGCGGCATGAACATGAGCTGGGGTTCCATCCCGCGCTTCGTCGCGCTGGCCGGCCCGGCGCGGACGAAGCGCATCGCGGGTCTCTGCGAAAAGATTGGCGCTGAGACAGCCCTGTCCTGGGGCCTCTATGATCATCTCGCCCCGCCTGGAAGCGCCTTGGCCAAAGCAAAGGAAATTGCGGCCTCAGCCGCAAAACTGCCGCCAACAGCGCTGAAGATGGTGAAGCAGGACGTGAACGTGGCCGCCCTCGCCCTTGCCCAGGCCACCGCACATCGTGATCTGGAGGCCTTTGCTCTCATGCAGCAGACGGATGATTTCCGCGAAGGCGTCAAAGCTTTCTTCGAAAAGCGCGATCCGGACTTTACCGGCGACTAGCTGAGCTGCAGCTCCACCAGCCGGCGATACGCGCCGCCGGCCGCCATCAGCGCGTCATGTGTGCCCTCTTCCACCGCGCGGCCATCTTCCATCACCACAATACGGTCTGCCGCGCGCACGGTAGAGAGGCGGTGGGCAATGATCAGCACGGTGCGTCCCTTGCTGAATTCCGCCAGGGCAGCCTGCACCTTCGCTTCGCTTTCGGCGTCCAGCGCTGAGGTCGCCTCATCCAGCAACAGGATGAGCGCCCCGCGCAGGATGGCGCGGGCGAGCGCCACGCGCTGGCGCTGGCCACCCGAGAGATTGCGCCCCATTTCGCCCGCTGGCGCATCATACCCACCCGGCAACGTACTGATGAAGTCATGCGCATTGGCCGCGCGCGCCGCCGCTTCGACTTCGGCGCGCGAAGCGCCAATGCGGCCAAGCGCTATGTTGTTGGCGATGCTGTCATCAAACAGCGCGGAGTCCTGCGCCACAAGCCCCATCTGCGCGCGCAGGCTGGCGCCCGTCACATCGCGCACATCCACGCCATCGATCACCACGCTGCCCGCCGAGGTATCGTAGAGCCGCATGAGCAAGTTGAAGACGGTGGACTTGCCGGCCCCCGAGGCGCCGACAATCGCCACCGTTTCTCCGGGCTGGGCCGCAAAGCTCAGCCCCTTCAGCGCGACCGTCCCGTCCGGATAGGCAAAGCGCACATCCCTGAACGCTATTTCCCCGCGAACACCGCTCAGCGATCTGGCCCCGGCGCGATCGGCCACCTTCGGCGCTTCGTCCACAATCTCAAACACGCGGTCAGCGGCGGCGGCGCCTTCCTGCGCCACGGCGCTGATACTGCCCAGCGCGCGCACTTCGGGCGCGGCAATCGCAATCGCCCCGATGAAGCCCAGCAGATCGCCCAGCGTGCTCTGCCCTTCTGAAATCCGCCAGGCCACGAAGCCAAGCAGCGCGGCGAGCGCAAAGCCGCCGAACACTTCCAGCACGGGATCAACCCCTGCCCGCTTGGACAGAACCTTCAGGAAAAGGCTGGAGCGTTCGGCAAAGCCCTTGTTGGCCCGCGCCTTCTGCCAGTCCTCAAGGCCGTAAGCCTTCACCACGCGGGCAGACTGCAACCCCTCCGTCAGCAGAGAGGTTATCTCGCCTGTCTGCTCCTGCGCCCGTTTGGACCGTTTGCGCACGGAGTTTCCGAGCGAGACAACCGGCCCCAGCGCCAGGGGGTAAACCACGGCGATGATCAGGGCGAGTTGCCAGTCCTTCCAGAACAGCCAGACCAGAACGCCGATAACGGTTGTCAGGCTCTTGGCGAAATTGTTGGCAAAGCGCAGCGCCGCTTCGCGGATGGCCACCACATCATTGATGAAGCGCGAGACGAAGCCGCCCGACGCATCGCCCGCCACACGGGCAAAGTCTCCATCGGTGAGCGCATCATATTGAATGCTCTGCACACCCACGAGGCCGCGCTGAACGCCGGTATTGTTGAGCAAGGTCATGCCATACATGGACAGGGCGCGCGCAATTGTCAGCAGCACAATGGCGAGAATGCCTGCCCATATCCAGGCCAGCGGCGCGGCTTGGCCGGCGGCCTGCCGCTCGATCCCCGCCTGCAGGCCGTTGCCGACATAGTCCAGCACGGCCACATAACCGATGCTGCAAACCGCGGAGACCACGGCTAGCAACGTGCCTGCGATAAACCAGCCCCGCTGCGGCCAGAAATGCGCCGTGAACAGCCGCGTCAGCGAACGTTGCCGGGCAGCCTTTGGCGCAGGAGGCGTATCAGACGTGATGATGGTCACCCGTGGCGGGGTCCAGCAGCTTGTGGGCGTGCAGGATGAAGTAACGCATCTCGGCCTGGTCTACCGTGCGCTGCGCCGCTGCTTTCCAGGCGTCGTAGGCTTCCTGATAGTTGGGGAACGCACCGATGAAGTCGATCTGGGAAAGATCTTCGAATTCAACATCAGTCACATCCTTCAGCTCACCGCCGAAGACGATATGCAGCAATTGTTTGCCGGTTTTCGCGCTATTCATCCGTTTTGGCTCCGTAGGGACAGGCAGGGGTTGGGCGGCTCGCGCCTGAGGGTCTGGGATTTTTACCACTTCTGCGCGGCGCACTAACAAAGGATGCAGCGCGTTTCCAGAGGCCACGACACTGCGCTGCGCGGGTACGGCCTGATTGAACACCAGCGGCTCGCCCAGATGCGTGGTTGCCCGCCCGCCTGCCTCGGTGACGAGCACGGCGCCGGCGGCCACGTCCCAGTCTGCCTTCTCGCCCAGAACCAGGGCCGCGTCCCAGTCTCCGGCGGCCACAAAGGCCATGCGCAGCAGGGTGGCATTCGGCTTGGGCCGGGCAAGTTCCACTTCAGGCCAGGGCTCGGGCCAGGAAGGATGGGTCACCACGCCGTCATTGGCAATCAGGCGCAGGCCCTCCTCCTGCTTGCGTTGAGAGGCGCGCAGGACGCGGCCATTGCGGAAAGCGCCTGCGCCCTTGCGGGCCGAATACATCTGGCCCAGCGCCGGCGCGTAGAGAACGCTCGCGACCGCCTCGCCCTCCTCCACGATGGCCAGCGCAATGCACCAGTGCGGATCGCCATTGATATAGGCGCGGGTGCCATCGATCGGATCGACCACCCAGACGCGAGACCGTGCCCGCGCCGCCGGATCGTCCAGAGTCTCTTCGGAAAGCCAGCCATATTCGGGCCGGGCCGTCTGCAACTGCTTCAGGCAGAGCCGGTTCACGGCAAGGTCTGCTTCCGTGACTGGGCCTTTGCCGCCGGTCTTATTCCAGGCTTCTGCGCCGCCTTTCAGCGTGTAGGAGAGGGCCAGGTCGCCCGCCTCCTTGGCCAGCGCCAACATCAGTTCGAGATCCTGCGTGAGGGTCCGCTCAGCTGCCTGCAAGGTTCATGTCCTCGATGAGGATCGACGGAGCGTCGCGCGTCGAGCGCAGTTCCAGGTCATTCGCCGGGATCATCCGGGCAAATATCGACGGCAGGTCGCCGGCCACGGTCACTTCGGAGACAGGCCAGGCAATCTCGCCGCCCTCAATCCAGAAACCGGCCACGCCCACCGAATAGTCCCCGGTATTGGGGTTGATCGAGGGGCCGAACATGTCGGTCACCAGGAGGCCCTTGCCGATCTGCTTGGCCAAGGCGCCGGGGCTGTCCTTGCCGGGGCGCAGATACACGTTGGAGGTCGCCACGCCGGGCGGATCGCCGAAGCCGAGCGAGGCAAAGCCGTTGGACTTGAGGCCAAGCTGGCGCGCGGACGGCAGGTTCAGCAGCCAGGTCGTCAGCTTGCCATCTTCGATTAGATGCGTTTCGGCGACGGGAAGGCCTTCGCCATCATGCACCCGGCTGCCCATGCCGAGGGGGCGGAACGGGTCGTCCGTGATGTAGATACCCTTGGCAAATACCTGATCGCCGAGGCGGTTTTTCAGGAAGCTGACCCCACGGGCAATGGAAGGGCCGGAAATGGCGCCCAGGAGGGCTCCAACCAGGCTGTCAGACACGCGGCGGTCAAAGATGACGGCAGCTTTCTGTGTCTCGATCTTGCGGGCGCCGAGGCGGGCGATGGTGCGCTCGCCGGCTGTCTTGCCGACCTCTTCCGCGCTGGGGCGGTCTTTGGTGAAGCGAACGGACCAGCTGTCATAGTCCCGCTCCATCTGGCCGTTCTTTTCGGCAACGGCGGAGAGGCCGAGGCTGGTGGAGGTGCCGGTCTTGTAAGCGCGGAAGCCGTTGGTGGCGGCCACCCAGCGGGCGGAGCGGTTCCATGAGGCGCCGCAGCCGGCCACGGTCTTCACACCGGGAACGGCGAGGGCGGCGGCTTCTGCAGTGATTGCTTCACGTTCGAGCGCTTCTGCAGAGATTTCAGGCTCGCCCGAAAGGTCCAGATCAGCGGTGCCGGTGATCAGTTCTTCGGGGGTGGCAAGGCCACAGAATTTGTCTTCGGGAACGGCTCTGGCCATGGCAACGCAGCGTTCGGCGAGGGCTTTGAGGCCGTCGCGGCTAAGATCTGCGCCTGAGACGCTGGCCTGGCGCTTGCCGAAGAAGCAGCGCAGGGCGATGCTGGCACTTTCTTCGCGTTCGATGCTTTCAAGCTTGCCGTCACGCACGGAAACACTGACGCCATCAGCGATTCCGAGGCGGGCATCGGCAGCATCAGCCCCGGCCTTGCGGCACTGGTCGAGCAGGTCGGAGAGGGTTTTTTCGGGAGAAATTTCGGAATCAGGCATCTTGCGTAAATGGACCGCACCGGGCCTGGGTGCAACAGGCCCGATGCGGACGCGGGGCGGTCAGGCCCGGTCACCTCATGGACAAATCCGGACAGTTCCGGACAAAATCAGGACAGCCCGAGCCAGATCACGGCCACACCGGACGCCAGCATGCCCAGCCAGGTAAGCACCATGCCGAGCGCGCGCGGGGCCAGGATGTTGCCCGACAGACCGATGCCGTGAAGCACCCGGCCGAAGGTGAAAACCCCGCCAATGGCATGAACGGCCCAGAGCGGCGCGCCGAGACTGGCGGCGATGAACAGGCCGAGCATGGTGGCCGGAATGTATTCGGCGGCATTGCCGTGCGCCCGGACGCGGGCCTCAAGGTCAGCATCCCCGCCCGTACCGAGGGAGACCTGGGCCGACCGGCGGCGGCCAACCACCCGGAAGGACAGGAACAAAAGAATGAGAATGTTGACGCCGGTATAGATGGCAGCCGCAGCAATGGGGGTCATGACCCGTATTCCTCCCGGTTGGTGTATCGATTGTTATGAAAATGCCGCCAGGTGGCGACACCTGACGGCATATGATCCTGAGTCTGGCCAGTTGTGACCAGACCTGTCGTTACATATCGCGGCGGGCGTCCGGCAGGCGGTCGTTGATGTCGTCGCGGATGTCCAGCAGCGTGACGATCAGGCCGCAGATAAGGCTGGCCGCAACCCAGCCGCCAAAGGCGAAGACCGCAAAGTCTGCCAGCTGGGCGAGGCCACCCGACAGGCCCAGCAATTCGTTCGTGAACTCGCCCTTCTGGTAAATACCAAGGGCAATGCCTCCGATGATGATGGAGATGTAAGCGACATACACCATCGTTCGGAAGCTGTTGATAATAATGAACTTCATGGACATCCCCTTCCTGTTTCAGTCCCATTCTAGGCTGAACGCGCCGTCGCGTCACCTTAACCAGCGCCTGCCACACTCGGCTGCTCCGTCAGGGGACGCAAGCCGGACACGCAGCAATGCCCTTATTCAGCCGGCTCCCCGGTCAGGGAACAGGCAAACATGTCGCCGAGAACCGCCGAGAAAGACAGCTGTTCCTGAACGGTCAGCTCCCCCACGAAGGTCATCATGTCCTTCTTGTCCCGGCCCACGGCCTGCGCCGTCTTCTTAAAGAGTTCTGGCGACAGATTCTTTTCCATCGCGGTGGTGATACAGCCGCAGGTCGCCTCGGACTCTCCGTCCGCCACGCAGGCATCTACCAAAACCTTGTGATCGCTCGGCCCCGCAAGGCCGCAGCCGGTAAGCGCCAGCGCTGCAATGGCGGCAACGATTCCCGCTTTCATGTCGGAAGACTCCCTCGATCCCTCAGCGCGATGTGCTGGCATGAATCCGGGGCGCTGGAAAGCGCTATTCCCGGCGGAGGATCTCGTCGAGCTTTGGTCCCTTGCCCAGTTTCTGAAGGAATTCCGCCTTGACCGCCGCCCGGTCGTAATCCTCCGCCACCCAGTCGAGAAAGGGTTTCCAGTCGTCGCGCGGCCGGCCGGCATTGAACGCGGCATAGGCCTCGAAGAAGGCGTCCAGCACGCCTGTCTTACCATGGCGGATGTGTAGATAGCGCCCGGAAAGCTGCTCCATCGCCTCCTCGTAGGGTACCTTCTCGCGCAGCAGCTTGTAGAGAACGGCCATGATACCGGCCCGGTCTGCGCCGGATTTGCAGTGCATCAGGGCCGGATAGCGGATGCGCTCGAAGAGGTCTCGTGCCGCGAAGACCTTCTCCACCGTGGGCGGCTCCCGCGAGAACATCTGGAAGTCGATGAGGTCGATGCCCGCCTGCTCGCAGGCTTCTTTCTCCAGAAGGTAAAATCCCTTGGTGGTGGGGCCGCGCAGGTTCAGGATCGTCTTGATGTCCCGTTCCTGCGCGTGGGCGATCACCTGTTTGGGAGAGGGTTGGTTGGCCCGCCACATCTCCGGCGATACCTGGTGAAGGTTTGAAAACCACACCCGCAGGAAGCCATGATCGCCCAGATACAGCTCCCGCCCCGCACGGGCGCGGCCTTCGCGGGTGGCGAGGTCTGGCGCAATATGAGACTTGCGCAGGCTTTTTGGGGTAATCTTGACCATCTCATCCCGCGCTTAGGCTGCACCGGCCTTTGGGGCAAGAGATGGGGGCATTCTCCACAGCCTGAAGTTTTTTTCACAGGCCCTGCATCTGAAATCCGCAGTGGCAGCATCTTACGGGCAGATACGCCGGTAATCACGCTGGCGCCGCAACAGAAAAGCCTCTCCGGAGCATCAGGAAATGGATATGGAAGACGTCATCGTCCCGGTAGTTCTCTTTCTTTCACCCGCGTTGATTGTGTGGATCGTCAGCCACTTCAACGCCCGCAAGCGCAATACCGTTCATGAAACGCTGCGCCTTGCTATCGAAAAGGGCCAGGCCCTGTCGCCTGAGATGATGGACAAGATGTCCCTGCTGACCGACCCGGTGCGCGCTGACCTTCGCCGGGGCGTTCTGTTCCTGGCGTTCGGGGCGGCCTTTGCGGTTCTGGCCGGTCTGATCGGCTCTGAGGAAGCTGACGCCCTTACCCCGATGCTGGGGGTTGCCTGCTTCCCCATCTTCATCGGTATCGCTTACATTGGCCTCTGGGCATTTGGCCGTGACAAGACCCCGGCCGAGTAATCTCAGGCTGGTGGCGTCCGGAGGACGGGATATGCGATCAGACCCCGATCTCGCCCATGCGGCGGCCAAGGGCAGCGAAGCGGCTTTCGCCGAACTTGTCCGCCGCCATCAGGCCAGGGTGCGCGGCATGGCCCGCCGCCTGACAGGATCGGAAGCGCAGGGCGACGACATTGCCCAGATGACCTTCCTGGCTGCCTGGCAGAAAATCGGCAGCTATGCCGGTGGCACGTTCAGCGCCTGGATCTGCACCATCTGCTGGCGGGAATTCCTGCAATGGCGCCGCCGCCAGAAGATCGAGATCGAGTTTGACGAGACCGCCGAGATCATCCCGTTTGACCGGCCGTTCGACCGGTCTGCCAATGAAGCGGAAAACCGGATGGACCTTGCCCGCGCCCTCGAAAGCCTGACCGAAGCCCAGAGAGTGTGCGTGGTGCTGTGTGTGGCCGCCGGGCTTTCCCATCGCGAAGCGGCCGAAGCCACCGGTTGGCCGCTTGGCACCGTGAAGTCCCATGTATTGCGAGGCGTTGCCCAATTGCGGACGTGCCTTGCCAGTGCCGATGTGGCATAATGGAGTGATGACGATGCGTGACGAAGAAAACTATGGCGACCTGACCCGCCTGTTTGCTGCCGAAGATGCGCAGCTGGAAGCAGAGCCGTTTACTGCCGGTGTGATGAAGGGCATCCGCCGCCAGGCGATAATCCGCCGGCTGACTGTTGGCGCGTTCGGTTTTGTGGGCGCCGTGATTGCCCTGCTGCAACTGCCCGAACTGCTCTCGGCCTTTGTGGGGGTGGATCATACGGTGACCTCCGCCCTGGCCCTTGCCCGGACCGAGATCAGCCAGGCGGCCGCCAGCAATCCCATGTGGCTGGCGGTCATTCTCGGGGCAGCCCTGTCCATGGCGGCAGTGTCGATGACCGAGCGGGCCTGAACCCTCAGAGGCTGCAAACAAAAAAGGCCGGCTCCAATGAGCCGGCCTTTCTTCGATCCAACTTCGATGACTATCAGTAGTCGGCAGAAGCCGGATCTTCGATGGAGGTTTCATCTTCCATCATCACGTCGTTTTCCGGGGTCATGTAGGTTTCGGACTCGTAGATTTCCGTTTCCAGCGAGGTGTCGGCTTCCGGCGTCACGTAGCTGTCTTCAGCCGGATAGTCCATGTCGCCCTGGCCTTCCGGAGCGTAGGCCGGATCAACGGCGGAACCATCAGCTGTCACCCAAACATCGGCTTCTGCATCCAGAGCCTCGATTTCGGTGCTCACTTCGTTGACCTTGGCAAGCATGACCGAGTTGAGATCGTCGGTCGAATATTCTTCCGGGAGCTCCGCTTCATCCACCGAAGCTTCCAGAGAAACATCTGCATCGGCGATTTCAGCCGTCACCACCGGCTCGCTTTCGAAGTCGGCATAGGTTTCGTCTTCCTGCGGAACATCTGCCTGCATCGCCGGCTCAGCGTCCGGCATTACGGGCGGCACTTCTTCAGCCATATCCGGCTCGGGCGGAAGTTCTTCCGGCAGCGCTTCCGTCTGCGGCTCGAACTCCAACATCGGGTCGGATGCTTCAGGCATCGTCGGGTCTGCCGGGATAGAATCCGGAACCTGCGGATCAATGGTGGACTGGGCGAAGACCGGCGAAGCCATAAGGGCGACGGCGGCGCAGCTGGCGAGAAGTTTTTTCATCACGGGCTCCATCGACAAGAGCGGGATTGCTCATCAGATGAAAAAGAAAGCCCGTTTGGCGAGAATGGTTCCGCGAAAGTGGGATTAATCCGATGTCAGGCTTGTGGCGAAAACGGGGCGGAAGATGCCTTCCGGCGCGGCGGCTACAGGATCAGGCGCGGTAGCCGAGCCCCTCCAGAAGCGATTTTGTTTCATAAAGGGGAAGGCCAACAATGGCAGTATAGCTACCATTGATGGATGTGACGAAGGCGCCGGCAGCGCCCTGGATGCCATAACCGCCTGCCTTGCCCTTCCAGTCCCCGCTGGCCACGTAGGCCGCGATCTCCGCTTGCGTGAGGCGTTTCATCTTTACACGGGCGAGGACCGCGCGCGAGGCTATCCGGCCATCGGGGGCCCGCACGGCAACGCCGGTGATGCACTGGTGCGCGCGGCCGGAGAGGAGGCGCAGGAAGGCGGCGGCCTCTGCCTCGTCAGCCGCCTTTTCCAGATTGCGCTGGCCGAGGGCGACGACCGTATCGGCGGCGAGCACATAGGCGCCCTCGCCCGGACACGCCGCCGCCTTCTCCCGCGCGAGGCGCAGGGCCAGTTCGCGCGGAGATTCGTCCTTGCGGCGCGTCTCGTCGATGTCAGTGGGGGAGACCCGATCCGGCACGATGCCGATCTGGGCCAGAAGTTCGAGACGCCGCGGGCTCGCGCTGGCGAGAATGAGCGGCGCGCTGCCCGGCATGGCGGCTTACTTGAAGCGGTAGGTGATACGGCCCTTGGTCAGGTCGTAGGGGGTCATTTCCACCATCACCTTGTCACCGGTGAGGACACGGATGCGGTTCTTGCGCATCTTGCCGGCGGTGTGGGCGATGATCTCATGGTCGTTCTCGAGCTTCACCCGGAACGTGGCGTTAGGCAGCAGTTCGACGACCGTGCCTTCAAATTCAATCAGTTCTTCTTTTGACATTCTCTATCCAGATCTGAGGCGGCGGCGATCGCGCCGCTTTTTCCACGCATCACTAGCCGCGCGCCATACAGCTTTCAGCAGATTCCAGCAAGCACAGAGGGCATGGGGGCCTCAGGCCGCCCCCGAGGCCCCTTTTCCGCTGGGCAGGCCGATCCAGATGCGCAGTGGCGGAATGCGGCGGCCAAGATCATAGAACAGCCAGCATCCGAGCGCGGTGGCGCCTATGAGAAGCGGTGCTTCCACCCATACCGGAAGGCCGAGTTCATCCAGATAATGGCCCGTCACCACGGTGACCGTCTGATGGATCAGGTAGAAGGGAAAGATCGCCTGCGAGAGCACGCGCCGCAGCGGCGTATCCCGCGTCCGGAAGTGATGGTGGAAGAAGCCGATGACGCTGAGGATGGCGGCCCAGGCTTGCGTCTCGCGGATGCCGCGGGAGAGAATGCGCAGGGCTTCGGGCGGCGGGGCATCGCTGGCCGCATAGGTGCGGTAATAGAGCTGAAGCCCGGCCCAGGCCGCCAGGGCGAGCGCCAGCATGGGCCAGCGCAGGCGCACGGCGGCGTCAAAGAACGGCTGATGCTTGGCAATGCCGAAGCCGAGCAGGAAAACGCCAAAATAGAGCGTGTGGAGATACCAGTCCTCGCGGAAATCATGGCTTTCCCCGAAGTGGGGGAAGAGGAAAACGCGGGTGGCGAACAGGAAGGCCCAGGGCGCGAAGAAGATGCCTGGCCCGGCGATCAGCCAGGTAACCGCCCTTGCCGGAATGCGGCGCAGCAGCGGCAGGAGCGGGATCAGGGCCAGCGTGTAGAGGATGAGATAGGCCACGAACCACATGTGATTATAGGTGGGCGTGAGGAGGCAGCCCTCGGCGTCGCACCAATTGCCCGAGGCGGTGATGTAGCGCCGGTAGAAGTCGCCTAGCCAGACATCCTTCGGCAGACCGTTCTCCTGAACGTGTTCAAGCACTTCATAGTAGGTCTGCGGCGGCACGATGATCAGCACGGCCAGGATCAGCGGCGGCCAGAGCCGGCCCATGCGGGCCTTCAGGAAGCTGCCGGCAGCCATCTTGTCAGCCATGAAGCGGGTGGCGGCGCCGGAGATGAGGAAGAGGAGCGTCAGCCGCCAGGGATTGGCGAGCTGCATCAGCGGCTCGATCAACGGCCCTGCATGGCTGGATTTCACATGCCAGCCCCAGCTCACATAGAACATGCCGCAATGGTAAAGGATGAGGATGGCGAAGGCCGCGATGCGCAGCCAGTCAAGGTCGTATCGGCGCTGGGTCATGCCGGTGGCTCCGTGAAGGATCTGAACTGAGCGCCTTCTTGCGCCGCCCCTGCCCCGGCGCTACGCCAATGCCGTGAAAGGGCGCTCCGGTGGGACGAGCGGAGAGGCAACTGTGACCAATGGCAGGCAATCCGGGACAAGCGGCAGAGCCACCTTTCGGCTGGGGCCGTGGGCAGCCATCGCCCTGCTGACCGTGCCGGTCGTGCTGGTGAATGCCACGTCTGACCTGATCGAGATGCAGCGCTCTGGCTTGGCGGTTCACATGGTGGAGCCGTTCATCTGGGAGATCACCAGCGCGGCGGTGCTGGTGCTGATGGCGCCGCTGGTGGGGTGGGCGGTGAAGCGTTGGCCACTGCGGGGGCCAGGGCTGCCGCTGGCGCTGCTGATCCATGCGGGGCTGAGCGTGCCTTTTTCGCTGGCGCATGTGGGCGCCATGGTGCCCGCGCGGGAGGCGGCCTATGCGGTGCTGGGCTGGCCATACGACTTTTTCGGCGGCGGAATTTGGGTGACGCTACTCTATGAGTGGCGCAAAGACCTTATAACTTATGGAATTTTTGCCGCCGTTTATAGCGGCTATGCCTGGTGGGCGGCGCGCGAGGCGGCCCCTGCCCCCGATGCCTCCCGCGGGCCGGAGCGTATCGAAGTGAAGGTGGGCGGGCGCACGCTGTTCCTCCTGCCAGGCGAGATCCTGTGGCTGGAAGCGGCGGGAAACTATGTAACGCTGCACACGGCGGGGGGCAGCCATCTGCTGCGCGCAACGCTGGCAGACTGGGAAAAACGCCTGTCAGCCTGTGACAGCGTGAGGACAAATCCGGACATTTCCGGACAGATCGTGACAAGCCCGGACGCAAAACCGGACTTTGTGCGCATCCACCGGTCCCGCATCGTCAACCGCCACCACATCCGCGAAACGCGCACGACGAGTTCGGGCGATTTCGAACTGACCCTCTCCAATGGCGCCGTGCTGGCCGGCAGCCGGAGGTTCCGCAGCGCGCTTGGGTGAGCGTTCAGTCTGGGCATTCCTGATCCCGGATATAGAGGCTCATCGCCTCAACGAGATGATCAAAGGTGGCCTTCATGCGGGCCACGCCTTTGAGTTCCTCATGCATGGTAACCCAGGTTTCCAGCCCGAAGGAAAACTCTTCCGGGACGACACGCACCATGCTGCCGGCGCGCCGGGCGAGACCGGCCTGACAGACGCCGATGCCTACGCCCGCCAGCGCCAGCTTGAGTTGGACCAGATCACTGTCAGAGCGCCAGGCAAAATCCGGGCGCTCCAGCGTCAGCCCCATGGCGCGCAGGGCCTGCACACTGACCGTTTCATGATCAAAGCCGATCAGGGCATGGCCGGCCATATCGTCCAGGCGGTTAGGAGTTCCATGACGGGCCAGATAATCCCGGTGCGCGAAGAGGCCGAGTTCCACATTGCCCACCTTTCGCGCCAGCAGCGCGGCCTGCTGGGGCCGTACCATCCGGATGGCGATGTCTGCGTCGCGGCGGAGCAGGTCGCTCGACTGGTTGGTGGCAATGATTTCAAAGCTGAGGCCGGGATGGGCGTCGCGCAGCGGCGCCAGCATTCCCGGCAGCAATTCTATACCGACCACCTCGCTGGCCGAAATACGCACCGCGCCTGTCATCTCACTCAAGGGACCCGAGGCGGCCCGGACCATGGCGGCGGCAGAGGCCGCAATCGTGCGCGCATAGGGCTCAATCATCCGCGCTTTGTCTGTCGGGATGAGACCGCGCGGAGAACGGGTAAACAGCGGACCTCCCAGCGAGGCCTCAAGCTGATCGATGTGCCGGGAGAGCGTCGGCTGAGTGAGAGACAGATGGCGAGCGGCACGCGAAAGGCTGCCCTCCTCCAGAACGGCGAGGAAAGAACGGATATGATCCCAGGGTGCCGCAGACGAGTTCATATATATACGTATATCTGATCCATTTATTATCGCAATTTCGGTTATCTCTACCCTGCGCCACCTTTGCCTCACCCAAGAGCAAGGAGATGGGACCATGAAGGACGAAAAGCGGGCGCTGGTACTCGGGGTGACCGGCGGGGCTGGATACGAGATCGCGCGGGCGCTGATCCAGCGCGGCTGGCAGGTGCGGGCCATGGCGCGCAGCCCCGTCCCGGCCCGCCTGCCGCAAGCCGAATGGGTGGCGGGCGACGCGCTGAATGCGGCGGATGTTGCCGCCGCCGCAATCGGCGCCGATGTGATCGTGCATGGCGTGAACCCGCCGGGTTACAAGGACTGGGCAAAGCTGGTGCTGCCCATGCTGGAAAACACGGTGGCTGCGGCAAGAATTTCCGGCGCCCGCATTTTCCTTCCGGGTACGATCTATAATTATGGCCGGGATGCCCTGCCCCTGCTGACGGAAGACGCGCCTCAGCGGCCGCATACCCGCAAGGGGCGTATCCGTGTGCAGATGGAACAGCGGCTGGAGGCGGCCGCGCAGGAAGGCGTGCGGACGCTGATCCTGCGCGCGGGAGATTTCTTCGGCCCTTCCGCCGGAAATTCCTGGTTTTCGCAAGGCATGGTGACGCCGGGCAGGCCGGTGACGAAGATCACCTATCCGGGCAAGCGGGACGCAGGCCATGCCTGGGCTTATCTGCCCGACTATGGCGCGACGGCTGCAGCGCTGCTGGACCGTGAGACCGAACTAGCCGCCTTCGAACAGTTTCATTTCCGCGGCCATTATTTTGCGCGCGGCGTAGCCTTTGCCGAAGCTGTGCGCGCGGCCAGTGGCGGAAAGGGAAAGATCGCCCCGATGCCCTGGCCTGCCCTGGTCCTGCTGTCGCCTTTTGTGCGTATCTTCCGGGAGCTCGCCGAGATGCGCTATCTGTGGGAGGAGACGGCGGAACTCGACAATACCAGGCTCGTTTCATTTCTCGGACATGAGCCGCATACGGACATCATGGACGCACTCAGCTGGACGCTGGCCGCGATGGGTTGCTTTCCGGAGGCGGCCGATCACGCCCCCGGCGCGCGGCCCTGGCCGGCGTGAAGGGCGCAGATGAGGGTGAAGAGGCGGCGGGCGGTCTGGAAGTCGATATCGACCTTGCCTTCCAGGCGCTCTTTCAGAAGCTCCGAACCTTCATTGTGAATGCCGCGCCGGGCCATGTCGATGGCTTCGATCTGGTGGGGCGTGGAGGTGCGGATCGCTTCGTAATAGCTGTCGCAGATGGTGAAATAATCCCGGATCACGCCGCGAAACGGCGAGAGGGAGAGGATGAAGGTGTGCACTTCCTCGCCCGGCTCGGTTTTGATGGCGAAGACGAGGCGGCGCTCATGCTGGCTGAGGGCAAGGACGTAGGGCCCGCGATCCTCACCGATGACGCCGAAGGTGTTCTCCTCGATCAGATCAAAGATGGCGACGCGGCGCTCATGCTCTGCGTCCGGGCCGGAGGCGCCGAGCGTGTCTTCGTCAATATGGACGGCGACGAGCCGGTTTGCGCCCATCTGTCAGCTGCCCTGGTTCGTGCGTATGGAGACCGACCGGCCATGGGCCGGCAGGCGCTCGGCCTCTGCCAGGCGCAGCGCGGCCGGCGCCAGCGCGGCCAGCCCCTGCGGCCCGGCGCGCTGGATGCTCATGCGCTTCACAAAGTCATACAGTCCGAGGCCGGAGGAAAAGCGCGCAGCGCGGCTGGTCGGCAGGACGTGGTTGGAGCCGGTGACATAATCCCCCAGCGCTTCGGGCGTGTGATGGCCAAGGAAGACTGCGCCGGCATGGCGGATCAGGGGCAGCATCGCGTCAGGATCCTCGATGCAGAGCTCGACATGCTCTGCGGCGATGATGTTGGCCGCGCGGGCGGCGGTGGCGGCGTCCGGGGCAGAGATGATGGCGCCATGGGTGGTCCAGGACTCGCGGGCGCGGGCGCCGGTGGCGAGGGAATTCAACTGGTTATCCACAGCCTTCTCAACAGCCGCGCCGAGGGCGGCGTCCAGCGTGATGAGGATCGACTGGCTGGAGGGATCATGCTCGGCCTGACTCAAGAGATCAGCGGCAACCCAGTCCGCATTCGCGGTGGCGTCCGCAATAACGAGGATTTCGGAAGGGCCGGCGATGGTGTCGATGCCGACCTTGCCGAACACCTGGCGCTTGGCCTCAGCAACGAAGGCGTTGCCGGGTCCGACGATCTTGTCCACAGACGCAATCGGCCCGGCGCCATAGGCGAGCGCGGCGACGGCCTGCGCCCCGCCGACGGGATAGAATTCGGTGGCGCCGGCCTTCAGCGCGGCATAGGCGACGGCCGGGGCGAGTTCGCCATCGGGCGCCGGGGCGACCATGACGATGCGCTCCACGCCTGCGATGCGGGCGGGCACGATATTCATCAGCACGGATGAGGGATAGCTGGCGCGGCCGCCGGGGACATAGACGCCGACCGAGTCCAGCGCCGTCCAGCGCCAGCCAAGCTCGACGCCGGCGCTGTCGGTGAAGCGGTGGTCAGCCGGGCGCTGGGCCGTGTGGTAAGCGGCGATGCGGTCATGCGCGAAATCGATGGCGTTGCGCAGGTCTGCCGGGCATTCGGCGGCGATGAGGTCGAGGTTTACATTGTCCGACTGCAGGGTCGAGGGGTCGAGCTGTAGACGGTCAAACTTTGCAGTGTAGTCGGCAACTGCCGCCCCGCCCCGCTGGCGCACATCCTTGATGATGGCGGCAACGATGCCGGCGACGTCTTCGCCCTGGCCACGGTCTTCGTCGAGGAAACGGCGCAGGGCCTCCTCGAAACCGGGCTCAGATGCGTTCAGATGACGGGCCATATCGGGGGGTTCCACGGCATTTTTTTCAGCCCCGCTACATGGACCGTGCGGTTCCTGCTGGCAAGACGGCGAAAGGCGCCTGCGCGCAGCAAGAAGCCGTGCGCGGCAGGGGCCGAGCCGCCCGGCCCGCCAGGAGCGCTTTCGAAGCGATGCGCGGGGGCATCAGTCTGGCGGCAAATTGTGACAGCGCGACACAAATGCGATTGATTTGCACAATCATTCGCGGTTAGGAGCAGCCAACATTCCGGCCAGAGGGAGCCCCGCCAGTGCAATTTGCCGACGAGAACCGACCGACCGACCACATATTCCGCCGCGCGCGCCTGCTGACGGGCGCAGCGCTGATGGCACTGGGGCTGGCCCTGCCGGCCGCCGCTGAAGCTGTAGAGGAGAGCGAAGCTGAGCGCGCAGTAAGGGTGCTCGATACGGTCACCGTGATCGGCAATATCGAAGATCCGCAATCGACCTATGGCTCTGCCTATACGCTTACCGAGCGGGAGCTGGAGAAGTTCGAATCAAGCAACGTCAATTCCGTGCTGCGCGCAGTTCCGGGCGTTTATGTGCGTGATGAAGACGGGCTGGGCGCTTTCCCGCGGATCGGTATCCGCGCCTCCTCTTCCGGCCGCAGCGACCGGATCCTGGTGCTGGAAGACGGCGTGCCCGCCGCGATGGCGCCTTATGCCAACACCTCGGCTTACTATTTCCCCAACATCTCGCGGATGCGTAGCGTGGAAGTGCTGAAAGGCCCGGAGACCCTGCTCTATGGCCCGCAGACGGTGACCGGTGTGGTGAACCTCCTGGCCACAGCGATTCCAGAAGACCGCGCGGGCTTTGTGCGCGCCGAGTTTGGCGAGAACAACACCGGCCGCATGCATGCCTGGTATGGCGACACGATCGGCCAGTTCGGCTTTCTGGTGGAAACCTTCCAAGGCACGACGGACGGCTTCCAGAAGATCGACCGCTCGGCCCGCTCAGCCGGTAACGAGATCGAAGACTATGTTCTGAGGCTGAGCTGGGAAGGCGAACGCCAGCGGCTGGAGTTCAAGGGCCAGTACAATGACGAAACCCATGACGTGTCGTATCTGGGCCTGACGGACGCCGACTTCAAAGCCAATCCGGACCGCCGCTATGGCCTCTCCGAACTGGAGCAGATGAACCGGGGCCGCACTGGCTTCAGCCTGCATCACGAGTTTGACCTCACCGACGCATGGGCGCTGAAATCCACCGCCTACTGGACCGATACGGAGCGCCACTATCGCCGCCTCAACCAGATCAACGGTGTGAATATCGGCAGCGTGACCGACACGATCAATAACGGCGGCGCGAACGCGGCGCTGCTGCAGGCGATCCTCGATGGCACGGCAAACACCACCCATCCCAATGGCGTGCGTTATGGCAACAACTTCCAGGAGTTCACCTCGCAGGGTATCCAGACCCAGCTTGAAGGCGAATTCCAGACCGGCGCGTTCAGCCACAACCTGACCTTCGGCGTGCGCCGCCACGAAGACGAAACCCGCAACGTGGCCAATGCCAACAATGAGTTCTACCAGCAGGTCAATGGCGCGCTGGTGTTCCAGGGCCTCGGCACGCCGAACATCAACAAGGGCGAGGCGGAAGCCTGGTCTGTCTGGCTCGGCGACCGGATCTCGTATGGCAATTGGAGCTTCCTGCCGGTCATCCGGTATGAAGACATCAAGACGGTTGGCAATGTGCTGAACCCGGCACCGCGCAACAGCCTGACGAAAACTTCGGTTGGCCTCGGCGTGAACTATGCCGTGAATGAGAACTGGACGGTTCTGGCGGGCGCCTATGAAGGCTTTGCCCCGCCCGGATCGAGCGCAACTGAAGGCTCCAAAGGCGAAGAGAGCGTCAACTACGAAGCCGGTGTGCGCTACCGCAATGGCACCGTTGGCGTCGATGCGATCGCCTTCCTCAGCGACTATGATAACGCGCTGCGCCTTTGCCTTGTGGCCAACCCCTGCCCCGGCGGCATCGTGGACGGATCAACGCTGCAAAGCGGCGCGAAGGAAGTTTACGGCCTGGAGCTGGGCGCGTTTGCCACGCTGCTCCAGAACGAAAGCTTCTCCATCCCGGCACGCCTCTCCTACACCTATACCGATGGCGAATACACACGGGCCGCCGACACGGCAGGCGGCGTTCTGGCGGGCGATACGCTGGACTATACCCCGCCGCATACCGGCGTGCTGCAATTCGGCATCGAGCATCAGGGCGGCTGGGATGTCTATGCGGCGCTGAACTATACCGACGAGACCTGCACGACGACGACCTGCGACCGCATCGGCATCGATGACACCTATCTGCGCACAGAAAGTCTGTTCACGGTGGACCTTTCCGCCTCCTATGACATCAGCGATGTGGTGGAAGTTTACACCAAGGTGGACAATGTGTTCGACGAGCGGGCCATCATGCACCGCGGCGCAGACGGCGCCCGTGGCAATCCGGGCCGTTATGTAGGCATCGGCATCCGCCTGAACTTTTGAGAGCTCGGATACACGGCTGGAATCAAAAAAGCGGGGCGGAGACGCCCCGCTTCTTTTGTGGCCGGTCTTACAGCGGATCAGTCCGCGCGGAGGGCGTAGCCGGCGGAGCGGACCGTCCGGATGGGGTCGTCTCCCCCGGCCTGACGGAGAGCCTTGCGCAGACGGCCGACGTGCACATCCACCGTGCGCGCCTCGACATAAACATCCGAGCCCCAGACGGTATCGAGAAGCTGTTCGCGCGAGAAGACGCGGCCAGGATGCTGCATGAAATAATCGAGCAGGCGGAATTCCGTCGGGCCGAGATGTATATCCTCGCCATTGCGGGAGACGCGATGGGCCACCCGGTCGATCTCGATATCACCGACGGTGATACGGTCTTCCTTGAGGCCGGGCCGGATGCGGCGGAGCACGGCGCGGACGCGGGCCATCAGCTCTGTCGTGGAGAAGGGCTTGGTGACGTAATCGTCCGCCCCCGTATCAAGCCCCCGGATGCGATCACTCTCCTCGCCGCGGGCGGTGAGCATGATGATCGGCAGGTTCGGATTGACGCCCGTGGCGCGAACACGGCGGCAGATTTCGATGCCGCTCACCTTGGGCAGCATCCAGTCCAGCAGCAGCAGGTCGGGTGCCCGCTCATCAATCATCATCAGCGCTTCTTCACCATCGGCGGCGATGGCGACTTCATAATCTTCGCGCTTGAGGTTGTAGAGCAGCAGCTCGGAGACGGCACTTTCGTCTTCTGCGACAAGCACGTAGGGTTTCATCTTTTGGCTCCGTAATCTGTTTGAGCGAAATTCGTCAAACCTGGTCCAGCTTCGGCCGGTCCATGGCTGACAGGTATTCCCCCACGGCCTGGTAGTAGACGAATTCGGCCACATTGGTGCAGTGGTCGCCGATCCGTTCCAGGTTCTTCGCTATAAAGAGCATGTGTGCCCCGGCACTGATGCGGCGGGGATCTTCGATAAGATAGGTGACCATTTCACGGAACACCGCATTATAGTGCTGGTCGATATCGTCATCGCTGGACCAGACATTCTTGGCCAGGACGGCATTGCCAGAGGCATAAGCGTCGAGCACTTCGTTGAGTTGGCGGGCCACCGGGCGCGACATGCGCAGGATGGCGTTGCGCATCTCCATGCTGACATGATCGTCAAGGCGCAGGGCGCGCTTGGCGATATTCTTCGACAGGTCGCCGATCCGCTCCAGCTCGTTGGAAATCTTCAGTGCCGAGAGGATCATCCGCAGGTCATGCCCCATCGGCTGGCGGCGCGCGATAAGGCTGACAATCTGTTTTTCCACCTCAGCTTCGATGGCATCGACCTGCGGGTCGCGGGCGATCACCTCCTTGGCGAGCACGGGATCATTGGCGCTGAGCGCCCGGCAGGAGTCGGTGATCATCGTCTCCACGATGCCGCCCATGCGCATGATGTCCGAGGAGAGCTTGTCGAGCTCATCCGAATAGGCAGAGACGATATGATCCGACATATGTTCCTCCCTCAGCCGAACCGGCCGGTGATGTAGTCTTCGGTGCGCTTTTCGCGGGGATTTGTGAAGATCTGTTCTGTCTCGCCCATTTCCACCAGGTTGCCGAGGTGGAAGAAGGCCGTGCGCTGGCTGACGCGGGCGGCCTGCTGCATGGAGTGGGTGACGATGACGATGCAGTAGCGCTTGCGCAGCTCGTCGATCAGTTCCTCGATGCGGGCGGTGGCCACGGGATCAAGCGCCGAGCAAGGCTCGTCCATCAAGATGACTTCCGGGCGCACGGCAATGGCGCGTGCGATGCAGAGACGCTGCTGCTGGCCACCCGACAGGCTGGTGCCGGGCGCCTGGAGGCGGTCTTTCACCTCATCCCACAGGCCGGCGCGGCGGAGGGATTTCTCGACGATGGCGTCCAGATCTTCGCGACTGGTGGCGAGACCATGGATGCGGGGGCCGTAGGCGATGTTGTCGTAAATCGATTTCGGAAAGGGGTTCGGCTTCTGGAACACCATGCCGACACGCGAGCGCAGCAGCACGGCATCAATCGAGGGATCGTTGATGTCCTGCCCATCCATCAGGATCTGCCCTTCAACGCGGCAGTTCTCGATAGTGTCGTTCATGCGGTTGAGGCAGCGCAGGAAAGTGGATTTCCCGCAGCCTGACGGCCCGATCAGCGCGGTGACGGCCCGGTCCGGAAAGGACATGGATACGCCATGGATGGCCTGGGTGGCGCCATAGAACACCTTGATATCCCGGCAATCGATCCGCGGGGCGGCGGCCGGGGGCGCATCGGCAGCGGGGGCCAGCACGGAACCGGCGGCCTGCGGTGTGTGATCGGTATCCATTACCATCTCCGCTCGTACTTTCGTCTCAAGAATACCACCAACCCGTTCATCAGCAAAAGAACGGCGAGGAGGACAACAATCATCGCCGAGGTCATCGGTTCCCAGGCACGTTCTGCATTGTTGGCCCAGGTGAAGATCAGCACCGGCATGACGGTGGATTCGTCGGTGGGGCCGGTGGGCACATCGCCGACAAAGGCGACCATGCCGATCAGCAGCAGCGGGGCAGTTTCCCCCAGCGCACGCGCCATGCCGAGGATGGCACCGGTAAGAATGCCGGGCGCCGCCAGAGGCACAACATGGTGGAACACCGTCTGCATCTGCGACGCGCCGATGGCCAACGCGCCCGAGCGCACCGAAGGCGGCACAGCCTTCAGCGCCGCGCGCGAGGCGATGATCACCACCGGGAACGTCATCAGTGCCAGCACGAGACCGCCAACCAGCGGGGCCGAGCGCGGCATGCCCAGGAAGTTGATATAAACCGCCGCGCCCAGCAGGCCGAACACGATGGACGGCACAGCGGCCAGGTTGTTGATGTTGACCTCGATGAAATCGGTCAGGCGGTTCTTCGGGGCGAACTCTTCCAGATAGACGGCAGCCAGAATACCGATCGGAATGGCGACGAGCGCAGTAACCAGCATCGTGAACAGCGAACCGACGAGCGCCGCAAGGCCGCCGGCGAGTTCGGGATAGGTGGAGTCCGAGTTGGTCAGCAGGCTCCAGCGCGGCACGCGGGAGATGCGGCCCATCTCTTTCAGGGCGAGCGTCCAGGCAATCTGCTGGTCGGATACCACACGCTGGGCTTCGGGCAGTGCGATGAGGCGGGCGGTCGCCGGGCCGCTCTGGAAGGCGTCGAGCGTGCCGGTGAGGAGTTCGAGGCGGGCGGTGCCGGCCTGAATGTCGCGCAGGCGGCCAGTGGCCCCGCCAGCGGTGAGCAGGACCGAGCCCTCATCCATGCTGACACCATCGGACTGAAGCGTTGTCAGCGCCGTGAGGACCGGAGTGAAAGCGCCCTGCCCTTCGAGCATTGCGAAACCGTCTTCCTGAGCGGTGACGGCCGTAATGCTTCCGGTGCGAAGGCGGCGTTCCGGAAAGGCCTGGCCTTTCAGGTAGAGGTCGAGGTCGTCATTGAGCGGCGCGGTGAGCGTGATGGCGTTGCCCACCATCTCGGGCCGGGAAGCGACTTTCCGCGCCGTCGGCAAGACGGCCAGGCGGGTGATGAATTCGGAAACGGCGGTGCGGCTGGTGCGGTCACGGTCCGCCTCGGGGAAGGTTGCCAGGAGGTTGTCGCGGGCCAGCTCCCAGAAGCCATCCACATTGCGGGCGATGTCCTCGGGCGATGTTTCGCCTGGCGGTGTGATGACGGCCGGATCCAGCGTGATGTCGTAGCGCACGACATGGTAGGTCGCCGCAGAGACGGCCTGCGAACCGATGGACAGGACCAGCAGCAACAGCGCGCCCAAAGCCAGGAAGATGGCGCCGAGCCCGTAATAACGGAAGCGCACATCGGCGGCGCGGCGGCGCTTGAGGCGCTTGAGCGCTTCAGGCGTGGAGAAAGCGGAGGCGGCCGGATCAGTCATACTTTTCCCGGTATTTCTGGACGACGCGCAGGGCGATCACGTTGAAGAGCAGCGTTACGGCGAAGAGAACGAGGCCGAGCGCAAAGGCGGAGAGTGTCTTGGGATCGTCAAAGCCGGTTTCGCCGGTCATCAGGGAGACGATCTGGACGGTGATGGTGGTGAGGTCAGAGGTCGGGTCCATCGAAATGCGGGCGCTCTTGCCGGCCGCCATCACGACGATCATCGTTTCGCCAATGGCGCGGGAGACCGCCAGCAACAGCGCGGCGATGATGCCGGGAAGCGCTGCAGGCACGACCACATTGCGGACAGTTTCGGACTTGGTGGCGCCCAGGGCATAAGCGCCATCGCGGAGGGTTTGCGGCACGGCGTTGATCACGTCATCCGACAGCGATGAGACAAACGGAATGACCATGATGCCCATGACCAGACCGGCTGCGAGCGCGCTGGTGG
This sequence comes from Hyphomonas sp. NPDC076881, assembly GCF_050269995.1. NCBI lineage: Bacteria > Pseudomonadati > Pseudomonadota > Alphaproteobacteria > Hyphomonadales > Hyphomonadaceae > Hyphomonas > Hyphomonas sp. NPDC076881. The sequence continues at coordinate 266,197 of NZ_JBNNJJ010000001.1, forward strand.
GCTGGGCGGCCAGCAGCGGCTCGCTGGTGAGGCCGATATTGATCAGCGTCTCGTTGATCCACAGCGCGACGGACCGCACGGCCGGCGCCACGACCAGCAGCGCGAAGAAGCCGTACACCACCGTCGGGATACCGGCGAGGATTTCGAGGATCGGCTTGATCCAGGCGCGCGCTTTGGGCCCGGCATATTCGGAGAGGTAGATCGCGGAGAAAAGACCGATGGGCGCGGCCACGAACATGGCGATCAGGGCGATCATGAACGTGCCGAAGAACAGCGGCAGGGCGCCGAACTCCGCTTCGGTCTGCGCGTTCCAGCGGGTGCCGAAAAGGAAATCCCAGATCGGAATGACGCTGAAGAACTGGATGCTCTCATAGAGGAGCGAGATGACAATGCCGGCCGTAGTGGCGATGGCGACGACCGCGCAGAGGAACAGCACGCCTTCCATACCCCGCTCGACCAGCGAGCGAGCCCGGAAGCTGGCGGCAAGGCGGCGGCGGGCGAACAGCAGGCCCAGCATGGCACTGATGCCCATCAGGACCAGCGCGCCAATGTTGAGACCGCCGATGATCTCCAGATAGCGGTTGGTGACCGCCGTGAAGACAAGATCGGTTCCGGCATAATCAGAAGAACGGGCGGCCAGAGACACCGAGTCGAGATAGGTTTGCAGTTCCGGGCCGGAGAGCAGGTCAAACGCTGGCGGCAGCTCGCTCGTCAGCTGGCCGCGGGCGAAGGGCTCGGCGCCCATTGCATAGGCCAGCGCCACCAGAACCGCCGGAACGACGGCCCACATGGCAACGAAATAGCCATGATAGTTGGGCCGGGAATGCAGCGCTGGCGCGCCGGAAAGCAGAATACGCTCGGCACCGATGCGGCCAACAAAGAACGCTACAGACGCAAAGACCGCAATCAGAGCGATCAGTAGCCAGCCCATGGGCAAGTGACCGAGCTGCTGAAGCATGAACTTCCTTCCGGGGGTGATCCGGTGCCCCAAATAGAAGAAGGCCGCGACAGTTATGTGACAATCTTCTGTATTTCCTGCCGCAGTCAGCCTCTATTGCGCGCGCCCCTCAAAGACGCCATGTGTTCTGGATGACTAACCCTCAGGATTCAAAGGCCATCTGGCACGGAACGACGGTGCTCGCCGTGCGCAAGAATGGCAAACTCGTGATGCTCAGCGACGGCCAGGTGTCGATGGGCCAGACCATAATGAAGGGCAATGCCCGCAAGGTGCGCCGGATTGCCGGCGGGGCGATTCTCGCCGGTTTTGCCGGGGCGACCGCCGATGCGTTCACCCTGTTCGAACGGTTGGAGGCGAAGCTGGAACGCTTCCCCGACCAGTTGCAACGGGCCGCTGTAGAGCTGGCCAAGGACTGGCGGACGGAGAAATACCTCCAGAAACTTGAAGCCCTGCTGATCGTGGCGGACAAGCACAGCACGCTGGTGATTACCGGGGCGGGCGATGTGCTGGAGCCGGAACATCCGGTGGTGTCCATTGGCTCAGGCGGCAATTATGCGCTGGCGGCGGCCCGCGGCCTCTATGACTACGAGAATGACGCCGAAGTGATCGGCCGCAAGGCGATGCAGATTGCTGCCGATATCTGCGTCTACACCAACAGCCATTTCAGTGTGGAAACGCTGGACGTCTAGGCGCCGGCCAGAAAACTCCAACGGTTTCTCCAACGAGACCGCCTCTTTCTTCAATGAACCTCCCTCGGCGCCGCCCTCAGAGGCGCTAGGCAGAGACAGACGAAACGGACTTCATGAAACACCTGACGCCCCGAGAAATCGTTGCCGAACTTGACCGCCACATCGTTGGCCAGAACGCCGCCAAGCGCGCTGTGGCCATCGCCCTGCGCAACCGGTGGCGGCGCAAGCAGGCGCCGGAAAACCTGCGCGGCGAGATCACGCCCAAGAACATCCTCATGATCGGGCCGACGGGCGTGGGCAAGACCGAGGTTTCCCGCCGCCTCGCGCGCCTCGCCAATGCACCTTTCCTGAAGGTGGAAGCGACCAAGTTCACCGAGGTGGGCTATGTGGGCCGGGATGTGGAGCAGATCGTGCGGGATCTGGTGGAGGCAGCCGTTTCCATGATCCGCGAGCAGAAGCGGGCCGGTGTGGAACAGGCTGCGCGTGACAAGGCCGAGGAACGCCTGCTGGACGCCCTCGTCGGCGCCGAAGCGCAGGCCTCCACTCGCGAAGTGTTCCGCCGCAAGCTGCGCGCGGGAGAACTGGACGACAAGGAAGTCGACATCGACTTTGCCGACACGAACAATCCCATGCAGATGCTGGACATCCCCGGACAGGGCGGTTCCATGAGCATGATCAATCTGGGCGACATGCTGGGCAAGGCGATGGGCGGGCGCACGCGCCGTGTGCGGACGACCGTGCGCGAGGCGGCAAAACCGCTGGTGACCGAGGAAGCCGACAAGCTGGTGGATGAAGACCAGATCGTGCGCGAAGCGGTTTCCGCCGTGGAGGAAGACGGGATCGTGTTCCTGGACGAGATCGACAAGATCGCCGCGCGCAAGGACCGGGGCGGGGCGGATGTAAGCCGCGAAGGCGTGCAGCGCGACCTCTTGCCCCTGATCGAGGGCACCACCGTGTCGACCAAGCGCGGCGCGGTGAAGACCGATCATATCCTGTTTATCGCTTCGGGCGCGTTTCACGTTTCCAAACCATCCGACCTGCTGCCCGAACTGCAGGGGCGGTTGCCGATCCGGGTGGAACTGGAGCCGCTGACGCGGGACGACCTGCGCCGTATTTTGGTGGAACCGCAGGCGAGCCTCATCCGCCAGTATGAAGCGCTGATGGCGGCCGAAAACGTGACTCTGACCTTCGAGGACACCGCCATCGACCGGATCGCGGACCTTGCCGAAGCGGTGAACAAGACCATCGAGAATATCGGTGCCCGCCGCCTGCAGACGATCCTGGAGCGCCTGCTGGACGAAATCAGCTTCGACGCCCCGGACAAGGCCGGCGAGACCTTTGTGATCACGGCAAGCTATGTGGACGAAAAGGTCAGCGGTCTGGCCGGGAATGCGGACCTTTCGAAGTTCATTCTGTAGGCTGATCCGTAGTTTCCCTTATTGAGGGTCGTTCCCTTCGGAATGAACTGTTCTCACGTTGAAGCAGATCAACGGGAGGCCTTGTCATGCTGTATGTGGATACCCCAACCCCTCAGGATATTGCCCGGCTGAATGCCGCGCGCGGGGGTGTGTGCATCTCCATCTATGTGCCGACGACCCCGCTGACCCAACGCATTGGCGAAGCGCGGCTGAAATTCCGTCATCTGATCAGTGAAGCGGCCGATCAGGCGCGCGCGGCGGGCCATGACAAACGGGAAGTCGGCCTGGCCGAGATCGCCCTGCTGGACCTTGCCGAGGACGACCATTTCTGGCGCGTGCAGGCAAACAGCCTGGCTGTATTCGCCAGGCCTTCAGGCGTAACCAGCTTCCGGCTGGCCAACAAACTGGCGCCCTCAACGGAGGTGGCCGACCGGTTTCACCTACTGCCGCTGATGCGCGCGGTGACCTTTCCGCATGAAGCGTTTGTTCTGGCGCTTTCTGAGAATGGCGTGCGGCTGGTGCAAGTGTTTTCCGACATGCCCGCAAAGAAGGTGAAGGTGCCGGGTTTGCCGAAGGATGCGGCGAGCCATGCGGGCAAGACCACGATCAACGACAAATCTTCCTTCACCCGTATTCATGGCGAGGAAGGACAGCGGATCCGCCACCTCTCATACCTGCGGGCGATTGATGCGGCCCTGCGGCCTATTCTGGCGGGGCGGGACACGCCGCTGATCGTGGCCGCTGTTGACCCGCTGGCGCATCTCTACCCGCATGTGAACACCTATCACCGGATGGCGCATGACCAGATCCGCATCAGCCCGGACGCCGTGAAGGATAATGAACTGGCACGCCTCTCCGTACCGGTTCTGGATGGTGTGTATGCTGAAGACCTCTCCAAGGCGGCGCAGGTGTTCGAGCAGCATTCCTCAGCCGGGCGGACGGCGACCGACCTGACCGATGTGGCCCGCGCCGCGACCTACGGGGCGGTGGACACGCTGTTTGCAGATATGAACGACACCCGCGCCGGCCTGATTGACGACAAGGGCCATGTGACCTTCGCCAAGGCGGACACAGCAGACAACTACCCGCTGTTGGATGAAGTGGCGCGCCGGGTGATCGTGAATGGCGGCAAGGTGTTTGCCGTGCGCGCCGGCGAAGTTCCCGGCGGGCGCTCGGTGGGCGCTATCCTGCGCTATCCGGTTTGATGGCGGTCAGCCTTCCAGGGCGGCGCGGCGGATGGGCAGATGTTTCTTGCCCCATTCCTTCATGATCGCCAGGGCGGGGCGAAGCTCCTCGCCCTTGGCGGTCAGCACATAATCGTAGCGCTTCGGCGAGGTGGAATAGGCGCGGCGCTCCAGGATACCCACTTCAACCAGGCGTTTGAGCCGGTCTGCCAAGATATGCCGGGTCATGCCGCCTGATGCCGCGAACTCCTCGAACTTGGTTTTGCCGAGAAAACAATCCCGCAGGATCAGCAGCGTCCAACGATCTCCAACGACGGACAGGGTCCGCGCCACCGGGCACCAGTTATCGTTCAGTTCTGACCATTTCATACGGCAAGTGTACCGCAGATAAACGAAAGTTCCAGAAAGAAACGCTACGTCTCGGGAATATTCGGTACCCTAGACACGAATTCCGGCGGCTTCGGCCAGATCGCTATAGGAGACGGCCGGGCGCGGGCCGATATGACCGATCACTTCTGCCGCCGCGATATGGCCAAGGCGCGCGCAAGTGGCGAGCGGCAGGCCGCGGGCCACACCAAAGAGGAAACCAGCGGCATACTGATCGCCCGCGCCGGTGGTATCGACCACAGCGTCAACAGGTTCGGCCGGGATCACGATCGGGTCGCCATCGCCGAACACGATGGAGCCTTTCTCGCTGCGGGTAACCGCCGCGACGGCACAATCGGCGTGCAGCGCCTTCAGGGCGGCATCGAAATCGTCGGTTTCATAAAGTGAGAGAAGCTCAGCTTCATTGGCGAACACGATGTCGGCAAAGCCTTTCACGAGGTGGCGGAAGCTCGCCCGGTGACGGTCGACACAGAACTTGTCGGACAGGGTAACGGCGACCTTGCGGCCGGCCGCCTTGGCGATCTCGGCGGCGTGAACGAAGGCTTCCTTGGCCTCGTCGCGGTCAAACAGATAGCCTTCAAGGTAAAGGATTTGCCCGCTGCGCACGAGATCTGCATCCACATCCTCCTTCGAGAAGAGGACCGAGGCGCCGAGGAAGGTGTTCATGGAGCGGTGGCCGTCATCGGTGACGAAGATGATCGAGCGGGCCGTTGCCGGGCCTTCTTCCAGAGGGCGCGTGTGGAATGGCACGCCAGCCTTCATCATCTCGCGCATGAACTGGTGGCCGAGCTCATCATTCGAGATCTTGCCGATATAGGCCGCCTTGCCGCCGAAGCTGGAGAGGCCGGCAATCGTGTTGGCGCCGGAGCCGCCCGAGGTGATCACCGCATCTTTTGCCAGCCCCGTCAGCTCTTCGGCGCGCGGTTCCTCGATCAGCTGCATGACGTCCTTGTGGATGCCATGGCGGGTGAGGAACGCATCGTCTGCGCGGGCAAGAACATCTACGATGGCATTGCCGAGGCCGACGACGTCGAATTTTGCTGCGGTCACTGGGGGCGGCTCCTCGAAATTCATTAAAACTCAGGCGTTCAGCGCCTTGCCAGACACAGCGCGTGGACACAAGACCCGCAGGCCGCTAGAGCGCAGCGCAGCCCGGGGCCTGCCCCTTTCTCCAGCGAAAACGATCTGTCCATCCCATGAAAAAAGTCGCCTATCTCGCCAGCCGCGTTACCATTCCAGGCTCCATGATCCGCCGGACGGATGCGTTTGAGCATGACTTCATGATGGACGCCCTGCGCGCCCCTTTCCGCGCGCGCGGCCTGGAAGTGGTGGATGTGTGCTGGGACGACCGGAAGGTGGACTGGACCCAGTTTGAGGCCGCCATCATTGGCACAACCTGGGACTATTGGGACAGGCTGGAAGAATTCCTCGCCGCGCTGGACGCCCTCGGCAAACAGACGCGGCTCTATAATCCAGCAGACCTCGTGCGCTGGAATTCCCGCAAGACCTATCTGCGCGATCTGGAAGCCAAGGGTGCCAGGCTGATCCCGACACTCTGGCTCGATACATGCGAGGAGGCCGAAGCGAAGGCAGCGTTCGACACTCTGGGCGCCGAGACGCTGGTGTTCAAACGGCAGGTGGGCGCGGGCGCCAAGGACCAGCACAAGCTGAGCCGGGGCGAGGCGATCCCGCAAATGAAACACGCGATGATGGCGCAGCCCTTCCTGCCGATGATCCAGAAGGAGGGCGAGCTTTCCTTCATCTTCATCGACGGGGAATTCTGCCATGCCCTGATCAAGCGCGCGCAGCCGGGCGACTATCGCATCCAGTCAAGCTATGGCGGGCGGGAGGAAGTGCTGCATCCGTCTACGGAAGATCTTGCCGCCGCGCGCGCCATTCTGAGCACACTGGACGAGACACCGCTCTATGGCCGGGTAGACATGCTGCGCGGGGAAGATGGCGGCTTGCTGCTGATGGAACTCGAAGTGATCGAGCCCTACCTTTATCCCAAGGAAGGGCCGGACCTGGGTGAGCGGATGGCGGCGGCAGTGGCGAAACGGATCGGCGCCGCCTAATTCGCCCCAGCCGGCGTGCAGGCAATGCCAGTCAGCGGGAACATCTCGCCGCTCTGGCGTTCGCGGACATAGCAATCCCCGTCCATCAACACGATGTCGAAGATGGTCGGCATGGCGGGGCTGTTGCCTTCCAGGGGCCCGGGTTTTGGCGGCAGGACGGAAACAACCGACTCCTTTGTCAGGTCTCCGGGACCGAGCTGGATCTGGGCACGGTCGACAGCGGCAGCGAGAACGCCGGTCAGAACCGAGATGGTTTCCGGAGAGGCGTCTGTCAGCGTCGCAGGTTGGGGCGAGGACTGGCAGGCCGCAATCCCGGCCAGCATGGAAACACTCAGGATACGGTATTTCATGACACCTAACTCCTATCTGCCATGGGGCATGGTCATGTCGCGGTTCGTTTCAAGCATGGAGGGCGATGGCGGCCGCAGGGGGATACCCCCGGAGCCGGCGCTGCCATTCGCACTCGCCACAGCCGTGGTCGCTTGCGCCGACACCGCCGGGCAGGCCAGCGACCCGCGATAGCTCAGCGCCGCCGCCAGCAGACGCTCGTTTTCATCCCCCAGCTCGCGTGTGAGGTCGTCGCTTACCTGGCAGCCCGGAAGGCGCACCCCGTAGGAGGCGGCCGAATTGTTCGGAATGAAACCGTCGGCATAGTCTCCGAACCCCTGCCCGTTCACGCCCTGAAACTGGATGGTGTAATAGGTCTCGCCGCAATTGTCGGTGGGGTAGAAGCCGAAAGGCTTTCCGCAGGTGGTGTTGCCGATGAGGATCACTTCCACGCCAATGCCGCGCAGGCCGTTCACCACAGCCTCGCTGGCGCTGCAGGTGGACCCCGTAGACAGCACAAACACGCGCGGCAGGTTGAGCGATGGCAGCGGAGTGCCGTCCGACAGGGAAAACCCGACACCCGTGGAATAGAACGGGATCGGATTATTGATCTGTCCGGTTACGGGGTTGCGGTTTCCTGCGGCGGCATTGAAGCGGAGCTGCTCAAACACCTGATTGCGCGTGCGCGTTTCGCCGGCAATCATGTAGCTCAGCTGGGACGCCACGGCGAGCAGGCCGCCTCCATTGTAACGCAGATCCAGCACTAGATCGCTGACACCCGCCGTCTGCATTGCCGCCATGGCATCGTAGATGTCGCGCTCGCTGGCATAGGGGCTGAACGTGTTGAACAGGATATATCCGACATCGCCGGTGGGCGTGCTGATGATCCGGGTACGGTTGACGGGTTTGGAAGACAGGTTCACCGATGTGAGCGACACGGTGCGCGTAGCCCCGTCTGGATCCTGAACCGTGAAGCTGTTTGTCAGGCCGGGCGTGGAGGGAAACAGGGCAGCATTCAGCTGGTTGATGTTAGACTGCGAATTCGTGTTCACCAGATCAATGCCGTTGATCTGCAGGATGCGCGAGCCGCGCTCGAAATTCGGCTGGCCGCCCACCTCTGCGGAAGCGGGCGAGTTCGGCTCTGTATAGCGGATCCGGAAATCACGCGGGGGTGTTGTCGAGAACGCAATATAGCTGGCGCCGTAGGTCGCTGTCGGCGCGGCATTGCGGGCGGCGAGATATTCCTCCGTAGGCTCACTAAAGTGGAAATCGTCTTTCTCTTTCCCCGAAGACGTGGTGGCAAAGGTGCGCAGGACGGCAAAATAATCCAGCCGGTTGGTGAAGTTCGCCGGATTCCGGTCGGTTACTTCAGTGTTCCAGAGATAGGTCTCGTTGGTCCATGAGCGCAGCCAGAAACGCTCTTCCAGCGCGGTGCCCTGTACATCGGGATAGGTGTTGCCTTCGATGTCCTGTCCGACGCGGCGGACCTCGCAGCGGTTCTTGAATGTGCTGGCGGGCTGGTAGACGCCCGGCGTCCAGGTAGGCCCGGCAGCCGGGGGTGGCGGGGGTGGAGGCGGGGAAACGGCGCCGCCCCCACTGCTGCCACCCCCACCGCCTCCGCAGGCCGACAACCAGACGGGCATGGCAAGCGTCAGCAAGGCGAGCGCCATTGTCCTCATGGAACCAGCCTTGGTGAGCCTGTTACGCATGACATTATTCCCTCTCGCCACCCTTTGGAAAAGGTTTGCCGAGCCGGACGCTAACGTCAATTCAAATTGCGCCTGAAGGTGGTTTTCGAGGTTTTTTCGGCCCCAGCGCCGCGCGGGCGGCGGGGTCTGGCGTCTTCGGCCTGAAGGCGCAGAGATCAGCGATCACGCAGTGCCAGCATTCGGGTGTGCGCGCCTTGCAGACATAGCGCCCGTGCAGGATCAGCCAATGATGAGCGCCTTTCTTGAATTCGGGCGGCGTGATGCGCTCAAGGCCCGCTTCAACATGGTCGGGCGTTTTGCCCGGCGCGAGGCCGGTTCTGTTGGAAACGCGGAAGATGTGGGTATCGACCGCAATCGTCGGCTCGCCGAAGGCTTCGTTCATCACGACATTCGCCGTCTTGCGGCCGACGCCCGGCAGGGTGGTCAGCGCATCCCGGGTGCGCGGCACCTCGCCCCCGAACTCGTCAAGGATCTTCTGGCTGAGCGCGATGACGTTCTTGGCCTTGTTGCGCCAGAGACCGATGGTCTTGATGTAGCCGGCAACGCCCGTCTCCCCCAGCGCGAGCATCTTCTCCGGCGTATCCGCCACGGCAAACAGCTTGCGCGTGGCCTTGTTGACGCCAACGTCTGTTGCCTGCGCCGAGAGGGCAACGGCCACCAGCAATGTAAACGGGTTGACGAATTCCAGCTCGGTGCGTGGATCGGGCCGGTCTGCGGCCAGCGCGGCGAAGAGTTCGGCCGCCTTGGCACGGGTGAATTTCGAGCGCGGGGTGGCGCGGGCGGTCTTTTGGGCGGGTTTGGCAGCGTCTGGCATGATGTGAGGCATAGAGCGCCCTTTTCCCGGCGCAAGGGCGTGTTATCTCTAGTCCCTATGCTTCCCGCAGAAGAAACGGTTTACATGGACGCGGTGCTGACGCCCAACCGGTCGCTCAGCCGGCAGGGCTTTATCATCGCCATGGCCGCCATCGCCTTCACCTTTTTCATGACCGGGCTGATGTTCTGGTCGATGGGGGCCGGGCCAATCCTGGGCTTCATGGGGTTGGACATTGCCGCCATCTGGCTGGCTTTCCACATCTCCTACAAGCGGCAGCGGGAAGAAACCCGTGTGACCGTGACCGCGCGGAGCATCCGCCTGCATCACAAGGACGCCAAAGGCCGGGAAAAGCACGCAGAAGTGCCCTCTGCCTTTGCCCGGGTGGAGCTGGAAGAGCCCGCCGGGCCGACCAGCTGGCTGCGGATCGAGCATGGCAAAACCGCCTGGATCATTGGCCGTTTCCTGACGCCACCAGAGCGGAGTTCCTTTGCCAAAGCCCTCCGCCAGGCCCTTCTGGCGGCCAGAGCCGAGCGCCATACTGCCTGAGCCGCAAAAAAATGACGCAAGCGTCATGGTTTTTTCAAAAAGCCTGTGTTAAAACTTTCCCCAGCGACGCGATACGCCCCGCCAAGAGGGTGGGATTCCTGGAGGATTGAATATGGCCGCCGACACCGTTTCTTTCGTCAATCACCCGGCGCTGCAGCGCCCGAAGGTGACGGAGCGCGAACCGCTCCATCCGCACAATTACCACTTCGGGGCAGAGATTCCGCCCGCTTCGGAGATTGATCTGGCGACTCTCGATCTGATCGATGGCGAGCTGTGGCGCCAGGGCAAATACTGGGACCGCTTCGAGCGCCTGCGCAATGAAGACCCGGTGCATTACTGCCCGGACAGCTTCCCCGGCCCGTTCTGGTCGATCACCCGCTATGACGACGTGATGGCGATCGACACCGATCACAAACGCTTCTCCTCAAGCTGGGAATATGGCGGCATCACCTTGGGCTCGCCGATCAGCGACTTTGAAATGCCGATGTTCATCGCCATGGACGAGCCGCGCCACTCCGAGCAGCGCAAGACCGTTCAGCCCGCCGTCGCGCCGGACATGCTGAAGGTCTACGAGCCGCTGATCCGCTCGCGCACCCAGGGTCTGCTCGACAGCCTGCCCGTCAACGAGCCGTTCGACTGGGTGGACAAGGTTTCCGTCGAGCTGACCACGATGATGCTGGCCACGCTGTTCGACTATCCCTTTGAGAAACGCCGCGACTTGACCCACTGGTCTGACGTGGCCACCGGCATGCACAATCCCGACATCTGCCCCGGCGGTGAGGAAGAGTGGAAAGCCACGATGATGAACTGTCTGATGACGTTCATGGGCATTTTCCAGGAACGCCAGCAACAGCCGCAGAAAGCCGACCTGATGAGCCTTCTTGCCCATGGCGAGAAGACGAAGAACATGACGCCGATGGAACTGCTGGGCAACGTCATCCTGCTGATCGTGGGCGGCAACGACACGACCCGCAACTCGATGACCGCTTCGGTCTATGCGCTCAACAAGTTCCCCAAAGAGTATGAGAAGCTGAAGGCTGATCCGTCGATCATTCCGAACATGGTTTCCGAGACGATCCGCTGGCAGACGCCGCTCGCCTATATGCGCCGCACCGCGCTGGAAGATGTCGAGATGCACGGCAAGACCATCAAGAAGGGCGACCAGGTTGCCATGTGGTATGCCTCGGCCAACCGGGACGAGCGGTTCTGGGACAAGCCGAACGAGTATATCGTTGATCGTCCGGAAGCCCGCCGCCACATCTCCTTCGGCTTCGGCATTCACCGCTGCGTCGGCAACCGCCTGGCCGAACTGCAGCTGCGCATCCTCTGGGAAGAGATCATGGAACGCTTCGAGCATATCGAAGTGCTGGCCGAACCGTCGCTGAACCAGAACGCCTTCGTGAAGGGCTACAACTGGATGCCGGTCGTGCTTCACCCGAAGTAAGGCTTGGCGACCGCCACGGCACCTGATTAGACCTCCTGTCAGATCTGACAGGAGGTTTTTTCATGGATGTTACCCAAGCCGTCGAGCAGCGGATTTCCACGCGCGGGTTCCTGCCCGATCCCCTGCCGCTAGAAGATATCAAAGCCTGGCTGACGGCCGGCCAGCGCGCGCCTTCGGGCGGCAATACCCAGCCCTGGCGTGTCATCGTCGTCACCGGGGCGGAGAAGGACAAGGTGATCGAGATTGCGCAAGCCAAGCTTGCTGCCAATCCGGCCGGCGAACCCACCGACCGCCCGATCTATCCCAAGGGCCTGTGGGAACCGCATGAAGCCCGCCGCCGCCGCGTGGGCGAGATGCTGTATGAAGCCCTCGAAATCCCACGCGAGGACAAGGCCGGGCGCCTGCGCTGGTTTGCCAACAATTTCCGCTTCTTCGGCGCGCCGGTGGCGGTGTTCCTCGTCATCGACGAGCGAATGGGCCATGGCCAATGGGGCCATGCCGGCATGTATCTGCAGACGCTTGCCCTGCTGGCCGAAGAGCGCGGCTGGGGCACCTGTTTCCAGGAGTGCTGGGGCATCCTGCGCCCCACGCTGAAAGAACATTTCGGCCTTGGGCCGACGGAAATGGTCTGGTGCGGCGTCGCCGTGGGCAAGCCAGACCCGAACGAGAAGGCCAACACGCTGCGCGCCGAGCGCGCGCCACTGGAAGAAGTCGCCGAATTTCGCGGGTTCTAGCCGCGCCTTCGCCTAAATCCTGCCGCAAGGGCGCGGTTTGATCCGTATCATGATCACGCGCCGCGCCCTTCTTGCCACAGGCCTTGCCCTCCCCCTGCTGCCCTCAGCGGGGTTTGCCGAGCCGGCGCGAGACTGGACAGACAAACTGCTGCGCGCTGCCCGCACGCAGATCGGCGTGACGACCGGTTACGATCCGGCCTATGTGAGGCTGGATTACCCCGGCGGCGATGTCCCCCGCGAAACCGGTGTGTGTACGGATGTCATCATCCGCGCCTATCGGGATGCGTTCGATGTGGACCTTCAACAGCTGGTCCATGCCGACATGAAGGCGAACTTCTCAAGCTATCCCGGAACATGGGGGCTCACCCGCGCTGACCGGAACATCGACCATCGCCGCGTGCCCAATTTGGAGCGATATTTTTCGCGGCAGGGCCTCAAGCGCGAAGCGCCGGGGCGGCGGGAGGACTGGCAGGCAGGCGATCTTGTCACCATGCGCCTGGGCGGCCGCCTGCCCCATATCGCGATCTTTACCGGATATGATCCGGTTACGGATCGGGCGCAGTATATTCACAATATCGGCGGGGGCACGCGCGAGGAGGAAATCCGGACAGACTATGACAGCCCGATGCGTTTCCGGTTCCCGCCGTCCGATGCCTGAGCGAGGCCGTTATTCCCCGAAAGACCAGGACTGAAGGGTGAGGCGCAGCGGCCTCTGCGTTCTGACGGCAACGGCGCCCGCAAACCCCTCTGCGGGGTGGAAGGCGGCGAGTTGCCAAGCCTGGGTTTCGTGATCCGTCCAGTCCGCCGAAACAAGGCGCGGCGCATCCGGGCGGGATATGTCGATGGTAAAGCTTCGCCCGGAGACAGAAAGCCCGGTACCAAGCGCCTTTAGCACCGCTTCCTTTGCCGTCCAGTAGCGATAGAAAGCCACCGCGCGGGCGTCTTCCGGCGCCGCCTCCAGCGCCGCGATCTCCGCCTTCGAGAACACCATCCCCGCCACGCCTTCAGGCAATGCCTTGATCTGCTCCACATCAACCCCGACGGCGGCCTTGCTGACAGAAAAGGCAGCGAGGGACTCGCTATGACTGAGGTTGAACGAGTACGGACAATCTCCGCCCGCCAGTTCAGGGCGCCCATGACGGCCAAGGATAAAGACGGGCGCTTGCGGCCCAACACCGAGCACCGATGCAAGAATACCCCTCATCCCTGCCCGCGCAGCGATCCAGCGGCGCTGAAGCTGCGGCGTTATGAAGGCCGCGGCGCGCTGGCGCTCCTCCGCGGTCAGCCAATCGGAGACCTTGGCTGCCAGAGCCTCGTCAATATCAAGGCTCCAAGTCCACACATCGACAGGCAGGTCACCGGAAGCCGTCACAGAAAGGTTCCTTTCAGGCCCGCACTATTCGTCGTCGCGCCAGGTATCCATGGGCTGCTGAGGCACGCGCGTTTCCTTGCGCAGGCGCATCACAGCCGCCTTGATGTCAGCGCCGTCGAACTCGTCGACCTCTTCCTGCGTCCGCTCTGGCGCGCGGGTATAAGCGAACACACTGACGGCCCCGTCTTCTTCAAACTCGTCCTCATCGGCCGCCTCAGATGCAGAGGGCGAAACTTCCTCCGCAACCGGACCTTCCTCGGCAGCCACCTCTTCCTCCGTCACAAAATCCGTGACGAAAGATTCAGTATCAGCCAGTTCGCCCAGATCATTGATGAGCACATCATCTTCGGTCAGGGCTTCCTCATCGGGCATTTGGAAGCCTGCCGGAATCACATCGGAGAGCAGACCTTCAGCTTCAAGATCAGCTTTGCCGGGCAGCGTATCCAGGCTTTCGAGGCCAAAATGCTCAAGGAACTTGTCGGTCGTGCCATAGCAGATCGGCAGGCCCGGCGTCTTGCGGCGCCCGCGCGTGCGCACCCAGCCGGTTTCCAGCAGCGTATCGATCACGGTCTTGGCAACGGCGACACCGCGCACGGCCTCGATCTCTGCGCGCGTTACAGGTTGGCCATAAGCAATAATGGCGAGCGTTTCCATGGCGGCCTGGCCCAGTTTTTTCTGAACCTGACGCTCTTCCACGAACAGCCAGGAAAGATCCTGCGCCGTCTGGAAGCGCCACTTTCCCGCCACCTCAACAAGGTTCACGCCGCGCTTTGCATAGATGCCGCGGAGCGTCATCAGTACTTCGCCAGCTTCGATGCCCTGCGGCAGCACCTGCGCCACCTGTTCGGCCGAGAGCGGCTGGCCGGCAGCAAACAAGACAGCTTCCGCCCGGCGCACACCTTCGGCAAGCAGCTCTTCACGGGTGCCTTCAAAGGCAGGCGTTGTCAGGCCAGGAAACTCAGCCTGCGGATCTTCCGGATTTTGATCCTGCATGGTGTGGTCAATCATGGCGCCCACCTTACGCTGTTGCCTTGGCCAGCTCCGGCGGGCGGGCGGCGACGCGGCGCATATAGATCGGCGCGAAATGCGTGTCCTGCCGCAGATCGACCTCACCGTCGCGCGTCAGTTCCAGCGCAGCAGAGAAGACGCTGGCGGTTACCGAGCGTTCGGGCACTTCGGGGTTGATGTCGGTCATCGCGGTTCGGATGTCAGCCAGGCTTGCCCATTGGTCGAGCTGCTCGCGCAGGCCGCGCAGCGTCGTGCGCGCCTGTTCCAGCGGCAGTACCAGCTGCTGCTCAATCCGGTGAGGACGCTCTTTCTCGCGGCGGTCCCGGATGGTGCCGAGCGCCGTGGAGAGATCATAGAGCGAGGCGGTATATTCCGTATGCTTCACAACCTTGGGCTGCTCGGTCTCGCCGCGCAGGAACACAACGCGGTCCAGCACAGGGCCCGCTTCCAGTTCGCGGACGGCCTGGCGCATCGCTTCGAGGCGCTTCAGGCGGAAAGACAGGCGCGCAGCCATTTCCTCGCCCGTCGGCTCGTCTTCCTCAAGCGCTTCGGGCTTGGGCAGCAGCAGGCGCGACTTCATGAAGGCGAGCCAGGAGGCCATCAGCAGATAGTCTGCTGCGATATCGACCCGCTTGCTGCGCGCATCCTCGACAAAGGCGAGATACTGCTCGGCCAGGCGCAGCATGGAAATCTGCAGCAGGTTCACCTTCTGGCGGCGGGCGAGTTCCAGCAGCAGGTGGAGCGGGCCTTCATAGCCGCCGATCTCTACATTGAAGATGTTGACGCCTTCAGCGTCTTCGGCCCCTGCAGACAGGGCATCAATCGAGATCGTTTCGCCGCTCATGCCATCGCTCCCGGCGGTGGGATCAGGTCGTGAAAACGCTTCCAGGCAGGCGCCGGCTCAAAAGGCTGAGCCTTCTTCGCAACCGCGTCCGCAGCGGCCGCGCGCACGGCTGGCTTGCCGGAAAGGTCCGGCGCAGCCTTGGCCACCTCGGTCATCTCGGCGAGGATGGCATCAGCCTCCTTCAGGAAGCCCGAACAATGCAGCAGCACATCGCAGCCCGCCGCGATCGACGCGGCTGCGCGCTCCGTCAATGTGCCGCCCAACGCCTTCATGCCCAGATCATCCGTCATCAGGAGACCATCAAAGCCGATTCGGCCCCGGATGATGTCCTGAATCATGATGCGGGAGACGGTGGCGGCCTTGCCGGGATCATAGGCCTCATAGGCGATGTGGGCCGTCATCGCCATCGGCGCATCGGCCAAGCGGGCGAAGGCGTCGAAATCCTTGGCGAGTTCGTTCTGACCAGCGGTGACCCGGGGGAGTTCCAGATGGCTGTCCGAAATTGACCGGCCATGACCGGGAATGTGTTTGATGACGCCCGCAACGCCGCCAGCGGTGAGGCCATCAAGGGCGGCGCGGGCAAGATCTGCGGCCTGCTCGGGCTCCGTGCCGAAGGCGCGGTCCCCGATCACATCATGCGCGCCGGGCACCGGCAGATCGACCACAGGGGAGCAATCGGCATGAATGGAAAGCGCAGCCAGTTCGGATGCGATCAGGCGGTGGCCGAGCCAGGTGGCCTCCCGGCCGAGCGCCTTGTCCTGCTGATACAGCGCCGCATAGTCAGCCCCGCGCGGAAACAGCGGCCATTCAGGCGCCTTCAGGCGGGCAACGCGGCCGCCTTCCTGGTCGATGAAGATCAGCGTTTCGCGACCCGTTGCGGTCCAGATATCGGCCACCAGCCTGCGCACCTGCATCCGCGACACGCAGGAGCGGCCCATCAGGATGACACCCCAAGGGTTCTCAGCTGCAAAGAGCGCAGCTTCGCCGGGGGTCAACTCCGGACCCGATACGCTGAGAATGCAGGCTTTCACCAATTTATCCCGTCACCACGATGCAGTTCGCCCCGGTTTCCTTGATCGCCTCGCAGAAAGCGACAGCTTCCGACCGTTCGGCGAAGGCGCCAACACGGAGGCGGTAGAAAACGCCTTCAGAGCCGAGGTCTGCCCGCTGAATGCGCTTCGAGGCGCCATGATACAGCTCCGGGGCCGAAGAGGTCACGCGCCGCCATGCAGTTTCTGCTGCTTCTTCCGAGCGCAGGGCGGCGATCTGGACTAGGAAAGTCCCGGATTCGGTGAAGGTGAAGCGCGCTTGCGAGGAGAGCGGCGCGATGGGCTCCGGCGGCTTGATCGAGACGGCGGAAATCGGCTGTTTGGCTTCCGAGCCGGGCAAAGGCAGATCCGTTACCGGCAGAGGCTGCGGCGCGGGCGCTGCGGTGACGGTCTCTTCGGCCAGGGTTTCGGATGGAACCGGGCGCAGATCAGCCGGCGGGCCGCCCGCAAGGGCGCCAGCTGCAGGCGTGGTGGCAGAGGCGAGCTTCATATCGGCTTCGGAGCGCTCTGAAGCGTCCATGGCATCGTAGAACTGTTTGTCAGTGTATTTCACCGGATTGCCGCCGGGGTCTGCGGGCAGCTGTTTGAAGGGCTGGGCCTCAGCGATCACGCTAGGCAGGCCATCGGTGGCGGGGCGCACGCCCTGCCGGTAGGTATTCCAGACAACGCCGCCGAAAATCAGCAGCACGCCAATCGCAAGGGTGAGGATAAGGGGTCCGCGCGCGGCTTCATCCTCGCGCACATCAAAGCCACGATAGTCGTCTTCAAACGGGTTTTCACGGCCTGCCATGTCCGATCGGCTCATGGGAGAACTCCTTGGAATCATTCACGTAGGTTAATTTTTAAGGGAGCTTCCTTAACGAGCCTTGAAGAGAGGCCCTTCACCCGGTGGAAATGCCATTTCCTGCTGCCCTTTTCCGCTAGGTAAGCGCGCTTGTATCAAACAGCCGGCGATACTCTTCCAGGGCATAGGTATCGGTCATTCCCGCCATGTAATCACACACGATGCGGGCCCTGCCGATGCCTTCTTCCCTGATGGCGGCGGCGTTCCAGGGCGGCGGCAGGGTTTGCGGTTCGTTCAGGAACACCTCGAACAGGTCAGCGAGCACGCGCTTGGCCTTCGAGCGCATCCGGTTGACCCGGTAGTGCTTGTACATGCGGGAATAAAGGAACGTCCGCAGCGCGCGCTGAGGGCCTTCAAGGGCCTCGGAGAAACCGATCAGCGGCTCGCCCAGTGCCCGCACTTCGGCGGCTGACTGGGGCTTCAGCCGCTTCACGCGGGTGCGGGTCTCGTCCACAAGGTCGTTAATCCACAGGCCGATCAGGCGGCGGACGGCTTCATAGGTGACCATCCGGTCGTCGAGATCACGGTATTCCATGCGGACACCGCGAAAAACATCCCCAACTACAGGGAGGTCCATCAGATCATCGACAGTGAACAGGCCCGCCGCGATGCCGTCATCTATGTCGTGGTTATTGTAGGCGATGTCGTCTGACAGGGCGGCGACCTGGGCTTCGGGGCCGGCGAACTGGTCGAGTTCCAGGTCTTCGAGGTGGGCAAAGTCCCTGAACGCAATGGGCAGGGCCGTGATGGGCGTGTCCGGCCCAGTCAGGGGGCCATTATGCTTGACGAGCCCTTCCAGGGTCTCCCAGGTCAAATTCAACCCGTTAAACAGCGGATAGCGGCGCTCCAGCCGCGTCACGATGCGCAGCGACTGCGCATTGTGATCAAAGCCTTCATAGGGCGCCATGCAGGCGTCGAGCTGGTCTTCCCCCGCATGACCGAAGGGGGGATGGCCGAGATCATGGCTCAGCGCCAGCGTCTCGGCGAGGTCTTCATCCAAGCCCAGCGTGCGCGCAATCGTTCTGGAAATCTGAGCAACTTCAAGGGAGTGCGTCAGCCGCGTGCGGAAATGATCGCCCTCATGGGCGACGAAAACCTGGGTTTTCTGCTTCAGGCGGCGAAAGGCCGTGGCGTGGATAATCCGGTCTCTATCCCGCTGGAACGGCGTGCGGGTAGCCGATGGCGCCTCCTCGAAGAAGCGGCCCCGGCTGTCTTCGTGACGTGTTGCGTAAGGGGCTCTCTTTTCCATCAAGGAATTCGTCCTTATCTTGTGCCCATGACCGAGACCACTGCCCCGGATGTGACCCTGACTGCTTCAGCTGCGAAGCGGATTAACGCGATTCTCGCCAAACAGGACGGCGCCGCCTTTCTGCGCGTCTCTGTGGAGGGGGGCGGATGTTCCGGCTTCTCCTACAAGTTTGACTTCGCCCCTGCGGCCAATGCGGACGATCTGGTGATCGAACGCGACGGAGCAAGGGTGCTGATCGACGAGATGAGCCTTGAGTTTCTGCGCGGCTCGGAGATCGACTTTTCCACAGAGCTGATCGGCGCAGCGTTCAAGATCAAGAACCCGAACGCGACCGCCGCCTGCGGCTGCGGGACCAGTTTTTCGGTCTAAAAAAGCTCTAAAAAACTCCAACGGAAACTCCAATTGCGGGTGGGAAAACTCCAACGCGGTTGGAGTTTTTTGGTATGCGCCCAGACGTAACGTCGCCCCCCTCACCTCCCACCGCCTTTGGCGGTGGGAGGTGAGGGTCTTGCCGCTGGGGGATGGCTTAGCTGGTGCACGCCAGTGAGCTAGGTTCGATCCAATCAGAGGAGGGACGCGCCATGCCGACGCCATTCAAGGTCAATGTTTCAGATGCGAAGCTCGCCGAAATCCGGGCGGGGGTAGAGCGCTATAAGTGGTTCCCTGCCCCGGCCAATGAGCAGGGCTTCGCCTATGGGATGTCGACACCGGTGATGCAGGACATCCAGCGCTACTGGCTGGACCAGTATGACTGGCGGGCAGCGGAGGCGGAGCTCAACCGTTGGCCGCAGTTCACGGCGGAGGTGGACGGGCTGAGCATCCATTTCCTGCATGTGGTGGGCGAGGCGAAGGGGAAACGCCCGCTGCTGATCACGCATGGCTGGCCGGGCAGCATCTATGAGTTCTGGCAGGCGATTGGCCCGCTCGCCTACCCATCCGAACACGGAGGGAAAGCGGAAGATGCGTTTGACCTGATCATCCCGTCCCTGCCCGGCTATGGCTTCTCGGGCAGGCCTGCCTCCCCTATCGGCCAGCGAGCGACGGCGGCGCTATGGGATAGGCTGATGCGGGAGGTGCTGGGATACTCCACCTATCTGGCGCAGGGCGGGGATTGGGGCTCGATGGTCACCTCCTGGATCGGCAAGAACCACGGCGCGCATGATGGCAAAGGCGGGGCGAAGGCGATCCATCTCAACATGATGGGCTTCCGCCCCACGCCGGCAGTTCCTCAGACAGCGGAGGAAATCCAGTGGCTGCAGCACTCACAAATGATGATGCAGATGGAGGGCGCCTATCTGATGCAGCAGGCGACCAAGCCGCAGACGCTGGCGATGGCGCTGATGGATTCGCCGATGGGCACGGCGGCGTGGATTCTGGAGAAGTTCCATGGCTGGAGCGATCTTTCACAGCGCGGCCTCTTCGAAGTCTACACGCGCAATCAGCTGCTTACGAATGTGATGATCTACCTCGTCAATGACGCGATTGCGACGAGCGTGTGGTATTACAATGCCCTCTTCCAGGAAGGCGGCAACGGCCTGCCCGAAGGCGAGCGCTGCGAAACGCCAACGGCGTTTGCGAGCTATCCCGGCGAGCGTTACATCGTGGCGCCGCCGCGAAGCTGGGCGGACCGGGCGTATAATATTGTTCGGTGGACGGACATGCCGCGCGGCGGGCATTTCGCCGCGATGGAAGCGCCGGAGGTTTTTGTGGAGGATGTGCGGGCCTGGGCGCGGGAGGTGGGGTGAACTTGTTCTCTCGCATACCTTTCCTTCGTCACGCTCGATGGCCGAAGGCCATCTGAGCGCCCAGCTTCTGACTTCACCGATTGGACCTGCGGAGGGGGCTGGCGATGGGCCCTCTGACGGGCTCTGCCCGTCGAGGGTGACGTGTGCGGAGGGGTTTGGGTGACGATCCGAGGGGTATAGAAGCCCTCACCTCCCATTGCTTCGCAATGGGCCCCTCCTCTCCCGCAAGCGGGAGAGGGGTTTAAGCGCGCAAATCGCGGCCCATGTTCTGGAGGACGGCATTCGCAAACTTCGCGTCGCCTTCCTCGAAGAAATCGTGCGCGAGGGAGACGTATTCGTCGAGGATCACCGCGTCGGAGAGTTCCGGGTGGGCGATGAATTCGGCCGCGCCGGCGCGCAGGAGGGCGCGCATGGTGGCGTCGAGGCGGGTGAGTTTCCAGCCTTCAGCGAGACGCGCCAGAATAGCGGTGTCGATCTTCGCCTGATGCTCGACCACGGCATTGACGATGGATTTGAAAAGGTCGGGGTCCGCCTCCTCCACGGGCAGGCCGTCCGGGCCGATGCCCAGACGGTCTTCCATGAAGTCCCGGATGGTGGCGCGGGCGGATTTCTCCGTCTGCTCCATTTCGTAAAGTGCCTGAACAGCCGCAAGACGCGCGCCGGCGCGGCGCGCGCGTGTGACATCGAAGGGCATCTTCTGGGTCATCAGCGGATCAGCTCTTTGCGGAACTTGATCATGGCAAGGCAGGCATTGGCCGCTTCCGCGCCCTTGTTCTTGCGCTTGCGATCTGCGCGGGCAAGGGCCTGCGCTTCATTTTCCACGGTGAGGATGCCATAGCCGATGGCCTGGCGGCGCTGGACGATGAGGTCCATCAGGCCGCGCGCGCTCTCGCCGCAGACATAGTCATAATGGCTGGTTTCGCCGCGAATGACGCAGCCCAGCGCCACAGCGCCGTCAAACCGGCCAGAATCGGCCGACATGGCGATCAGGCCGGGGATTTCAAAAGCGCCCGGCACTTCCATGACGGTGACCTTCGCGCCGGCAGCTTCGAGCACTTCCATCGCGCCGGCTTCCAGCTCGTCACTGATATGCTTGTAATAGCGCGAAATCGCGATGAGGACGCGGTCGGCCATCAGGTGTTCTCCTCGTTCAGGCGGCGCCAGCCCTCTATTGTCAGACCGTATCCGTCAAGCCCTGCTAGGCGGGTGGGCTGTGTATCGGACAGGTATACCATGCGTCGGACGCCGAGTTCGCGCAGGATCTGAGCCCCGATGCCGTACTCTCTGAGAGGTGCGGACGGATCACGCGGGGCCGCGGATTTCAGGCCGAGACGCTCTGCAAGAGAGCCCGGCTGCATAGTGTTGACGAAGACGACGACGCCCGGCTGGGGGTCTGCCGCGATCAGGCGCATGGCGCGGGAGACGAGACCCGAGCGGGGGCCTTTCTCGCCGAGAATGTCGGCCAGGATGTCTGTGCGGTGGACGCGGACGAGGGTGGTGGCATCCGGCGTGATGTCGCCATGAACGATGGCGATATGCTCGGAATTGTCCATCGTGTTGCGGAAACAGACGGTGCGGAAGCCGCTGCCATAATCGGATTCCAGCGGGGCCTCGATGCGGCGCTCCAGGAAGCGGTCGTTCTGGCGCCGCCAGGCAATCAGGTCTGCGATGGTGCCGATCTTGAGATTGTGAAGCTGGGCGAAGGCAATCAGCTCCGGCAGGCGGGCCATGGTGCCGTCGTCATTCATGATCTCGCAGATGACGCCTGCCGGGAAGAGGCCGGCCATGCGGGAGATGTCCACGGCCGCTTCTGTATGGCCGGCGCGGACGAGCGTGCCGCCTTCCTTGGCGATCAGCGGGAAGACGTGGCCGGGGGTGACGATGTCGTCATGATCCTTGGTCGGATCAATGGCAACGGCGATCGTCCGGGCACGGTCATGTGCCGAAATGCCGGTGGTGACGCCCTCTTTCGCTTCGATGGAGACGGTGAAGGCCGTTCCCATGCTTTCGCGGTTGTTGCGGGTCATCATGTCCAGCGCGAGCGTGTGGGCGCGCTCCTGCGTCATGGCGAGGCAGATGAGGCCGCGGCCATGCTTGGCCATGAAGTTGACCGCTTCCGGCGTGGCGAAGGTGGCCGGGATGATGAGGTCGCCCTCATTCTCGCGGTCTTCGGCATCGACCAGGATGAACATGCGCCCGTTGCGGGCGTCTTCGATGATTTCCTCGATTGAGGAGATGGCGGCGGTGAACTCGCTGCTCATTATTCAGCTCCCTTTGGCGCATCCGCGCCGATCATGCGGGCCACATAGCGCGCAAGCATATCAATTTCGAGATTTACCTTCGTGCCGGGCTGGAGGGCGCTGAGGGTGGTGACTTCCCAGGAGTGCGGGATGATGGCAACCTGGAAATCGCCATTCGGCAGGGCAGCGGCCACGGTGAGCGAGACGCCATCGACCGCGGCGGAGCCCTTGGTGGCGAAATAGCGCGCGATGGCGGCGGGCGGACGGATGGTGACGCGGAAGGACTGGCCCTCAGGCTCGACCGAGACGATCTCGCCGACGCCATCGACATGGCCGAAGACGAAATGGCCGCCGAGTTCCTCACCCAGCTTCAGGCTCTGTTCGAGGTTGACGCGCGTGCCTTCCTGCCAGCCGCCGAGGATGGTTTTCGACAGGGTTTCAGGCACAGCCTCAACCGCGAACCAGGCGCCGCGCGCGCCCTCCCCCTTGTCCACCACGGTCAGGCAGACGCCGGAATGCAGGATGGAAGCGCCCATGGCGATCTGCGCGAGGGGATAGCCGCTTTCGACTTCAAACCGGGTGAGGCCGTTGCGGTGTTCCGCTTTGCGGACCGTGCCGACATCGGTGACGAGGCCAGTAAACATGATTTCTTATCCTGGGGCCTATTGCTCAGAGCGAACATAAGTGTCGAGAACGTCATCCCCAATCCGTTCCGTTGCGACAGGGCGCCAGCGGGTCGCAGATTTGAGATCCGTGAGACCGAGGGCGCCAAGGGCGGGAAGGCCTTCCCCGCCGATGAGGATGGGCGCGCGGAACCAGGCGATCTCGTCGACCAGCCCGGCGCGGATGAAGGTGGCGGCCAGCGTGCTGCCGCCTTCGATGAGGAGGGTGCGAAGGCCTTCGGCCTCGGCGCGGCGGACAAATTCGGCCACGTCCACACGCACGCCATTGCCACAGCGCCAGATGTCGATGCCGGGAGGGATGGCGGTTTCAGTGGCCTGACCGCTGGTGACGGCAACCACCCGGCCAAGGTCGAGCGATTGGGCAAGGCGCGAGGCGGGCGGCAGGCGCCCGCGCGAGTCTGCCACGATGCGCACCGGCTGGCGCGCTGGCAGCGGCACCGTGCGGGCTGTCAGCAGCGGATCATCAGCCAGCACGGTGCCAAGGCCGACCATGATGGCGTCATTTTCGGCGCGCATCTGGTGGCCCCGCGCGCGCGACGCGCTGGAGGTGATCCATTGGCTGGTGCCATCGGCCAGCGCAATGCGCCCATCCAGAGAGGACGCAATCTTCAGGGTGATGCGGAGGTTTTTCATTTTCCGGGCGCGTCGTCTTCGTCTTCATCTTCAAGGGCGGCCTTGTCGATGAACTGGGCGAAGTCGCTAGGATCTTTGAAATCCCGGTAAACGGAGGCGAAGCGGACATAGCCGACCGGATCAACGCGCTTGAGCGATTCCATGGCCAGCTCGCCGACATCGTTGGAGGTGACTTCCTGCTCGCCGGTACTCTCCAGCTTGCGGAGGATGCCGGAAACCATCTGGTCAATCTGCTCGCGGTCTACCGGGCGTTTGCGCAGGGCGATGGTGATGGAGCGGGCCAGCCGCTCCCGGTCAAACGGCACGCGCTTGCCGTCACGCTTGACCACCATGATCTCGCGCAACTGCACCCGCTCGAAGGTGGTGAAGCGCGCGCCGCAGCTTTCGCAGACGCGGCGGCGGCGCACAGCGGTGTCGTCTTCAGCAGCTCGGCTGTCTTTTACGGACGTATTGTCAGAACCGCAGAATGGACACCGCAAGACGGATCAGGCTCCCAGCCCCTCATAGATGGGGAAGCGCGCTGTCAGCGCCTTCACCTCTTCACGGACCCGCGTTTCGACAGCTTCGCTGTTGCCGCCCGCGAGGGCTTCGACGATTTCGCCGATCCAGGTGCCGATCTGGATGAACTCGGCCTCGCGGAAGCCGCGCGTGGTGCCCGCAGGCGAGCCAACGCGGATGCCCGAGGTGACGGTCGGCGGCGCGGGATCGAACGGAATGCCGTTCTTGTTGCAGGTGATGAAGGCGCGCTCCAGGGCTGCTTCGGCATCCTTCCCGGTGACGCCTTTGGGGCGCAGGTCGATCAGGGCGAGGTGGGTATCGGTGCCGCCGGAGACGACGTCGAGGCCAGCCGTGCGGCAGGCCGCAGCCATGGCGCGGGCATTGGAGACGACCTGTTCGGCATAGGCTTGGAATTCCGGCATCAGCGCCTCACCGAAGGCAACCGCCTTGCCGGCGATGACATGCATCAGCGGCCCGCCCTGGATGCCGGGGAAAATGGCGGAGTTGATTTTCTTCGCCAGCGCTTCGTCATTTGTCAGGATCATGCCGCCGCGCGGGCCGCGCAGCGTCTTGTGCGTGGTGGTGGTGGCGATGTGGCAATGGTCGAGCGGATTGGGGTGGACCCCGCCGGCGACGAGGCCGGCAAAGTGGGCCATATCGACGAGGAAGATGGCGCCGACATCATCGGCAATCTCGCGGAAGCGCTTGAAATCGATCTGGCGCGGATAGGCCGAGCCGCCGGCGATGATCATCTGGGGGCGGTGGGCGCGGGCAAGGCGCTCGACCTCTTCAAAGTCGACCAGGTGATCGTCCGGACGCACGCCATACTGAACGGCATTGAACCATTTACCCGACTGGTTGGGCTTGGCGCCATGGGTCAGGTGGCCGCCGGCAGCGAGGCTCATGCCGAGGATGGTGTCGCCGGGTTTCAGCACCGCCTGGAAGACGCCCTGATTGGCCTGGCTGCCGGAATTGGGCTGGACGTTAGCAAAGCCGCAATTGAACAGCTTCTTGGCGCGTTCAATCGCCAGTTCTTCGGCAATGTCCACGAATTCGCAGCCGCCATAGTAGCGCTTGCCGGGATAGCCTTCGGCATATTTGTTGGTGAGGATCGAGCCCTGCGCCTCAAGGACGGCGCGAGAGACGATGTTCTCCGAAGCGATCAGCTCGATCTGATGCTGCTGGCGGGTGGCTTCCTTCGCCATGGCCGCTGCCAGCTCGGGGTCGCGCTCAGCCAGACCGGCCGAGAAGAATCCGCCGGCCAGCGTTTCAGGAACATGCGCCGAATCTGCCATGGGGAGCCTCCTATATGACGGTCTGGGCGCTGTTTACGCCGTGGAGCCGACCGGGGCAACTGCGACTCGAAGTTCTGCAGAGTTTCAACTAGAACAGAAGAAACCTCGCCGCTGCGATGAAAAATTTAGCTCGATACTTTACGGGCTATCGCGATTATACTTAGACAAGCTAAGAATTGCGAGAATCGCAGCAATGATTACAGGATGGATGGGGTGGGCAAATGACTGATCCGGAAGATATAGACGCTTTGGAAATGACGGTTGAGATTGTCTCATCGTATGTGGCGAATAATTCCCTTCAGTCGGCACAACTTCCGGAGCTGATCAGAAGTATTCACGCAACGATTACCAGTCTTTCATCTGCAGTCCCTGCCCCGGTCGCACAGCTGGAACCGGCGGTTCCGGTCAACAAGTCGGTGACGGCAGAATATCTGGTCTGCCTGGAAGATGGCGCGAAGCTGAAGATGCTGAAGCGCTACCTGCGCACGCGCTATGACATGACGCCGGAAGAATACCGCGCCAAATGGGGCCTCCCCGTCGATTACCCGATGGTGGCGCCCAACTATGCCAAGCTTCGTTCGAAACACGCCAAGCAGATCGGCCTGGGCAAAAAACGCTGACTTTACAAGCAAATGGCCCGTCAAAACCGGGCCATCTTGATGCGTTTTCCGGTCATTGCGCGGGCAAAACCGGACAATTTCGGACAAATCCGGACAGGCTGTGGCCTCAGGCGGCCTTGTCGAGCCCCAGCTGTTTCCAGACCGCGAGGATGGCGGCGACCAGCTCGTCCATCATCACCTCATCATGCACCGGGCTGGGCGTGAAGCGCAGGCGCTCCGTACCGCGCGGGACGGTGGGATAGTTGATCGGCTGGACGTAGATGCCGAAATCGAACAGCAGCGTATCTGACAGGGCCTTGCAACGCTCCGGATCACCGACCAGCAGCGGGACGATGTGGGAGGGCGAGTCCATGACCGGCAGGCCGGCATCGCGGAACTTCTGCTTCAGCTCAAGCGCCTTGGCCTGGTGCACGGCGCGCAGGCGGCGGCCTTCATCGGTGCGCAGCTTGCGGATGCTGGCGAGAGCGCCGGCTGCCATGACCGGGCAGGTAGACGTGCTGAAAATGAAGCCGGAAGCCATGGAGCGAATGGCATCGACCACAGTGGCGTGGCTGGCAATATAGCCGCCCATGACGCCATAGCCCTTGGCCAGCGTGCCTTCGATGATGTCGATCCGGTCGCCAAGGCCGAGCATTTCGGCAACACCGGCGCCCTGTTGGCCGTAGAGGCCAACGGCGTGGACTTCGTCGAGATAGGTCAGCGCGTTGAATTCCTCGGCAAGGTCGCAGATTTCCTGCATCCGGCCGAAATCCCCATCCATCGAATAGACGCTTTCGAAGGCGATCAGCTTGGGGCGGTCTGCATCGTCATTCTCGATCAGGGCGCGCAGATGATCGACATCATTGTGCCGGAAGACGCGGTATTCTGCGCCCGAGCGGCGGATGCCCTCGATCATCGAAGCGTGGTTCAGCTGATCGGAATAAATGATCAGGTTGGGCAGGATCTTGCCGAGTGTCGACAGGGTCGCGTCGTTCGAGACATAGCCGGAGGTGAACAGCAGCGCCGCTTCCTTGCCGTGCAGGTCTGCCAGCTCGCGTTCCAAATCGACGTGGAAACGGGTGGTGCCGGAGATGTTGCGGGTGCCGCCCGAGCCGGCGCCGAAGCTGTCGATGGCTTCGTGCATGGAATTGATGACATCATCATCCTGGCCCATGCCGAGATAGTCGTTCGAGCACCAGATGGTGACTTCCCGTTCGCCCGCTTCAAACCTGGCGGTGGCCTTGGGAAAACGGCCCTTGTGACGGTGCAGGTCAATGAAGACCCGGTAGCGTCCTTCACCGTGGATGGCGCCAAGGGCGTCTTCGAAGGCTTTGAGATGCTTCATGGCGCTCTGAACTCTCTGCGACTGACCATGCTTAATTGGGGTACCGGAGGCTTAGTCCGGTGACCTATTTAGGCGAACCCGTAAAAATACCTATGCGGCATAACCGGGCAGATCCCGGTCCAGCTTGCGCAGCAGCGCGGGCCAGACGAGCTTTTCTGTCAGGGTGGACATGCCGTTGCTGTGCTCGGTCATACCGCCCTGGCCGGCCACCTTCTGCTGGAGGCCGCCATCGCACTCCAGAACGCCGTTGCGGCCAGCCGAAAGCGCCATGATCTGCATGTTGCAGGCGCGCTCCAGGAAGAACATGCGGGTGAAGGTGATGGCCGCCGTGGCGCCGCAGGTCAGCGTGCCGTGATTGCGCAGGATCATCGAATGCTTCTTGGGGCCGAGGTCGCGCACCAGGCGCTCACGCTCGTCCAGATCAAGAGCGATGCCTTCATAATCATGATAAGCGACATCTTCGCGCACGACCATGGCGGTCTGGCTGAGCGGGAGGAGGCCTTCCTTCTGGGCCGAGACGGCCACGCCCTGATCGGTATGGACGTGCATGACGACATGCGCATCTTCACGAGCGGCATGGATGGCCGAGTGGATGGTGAAGCCGGCCGGATTGATCATCGCATCGGTTTCCTGAACGATGTTGCCGTCCAAATCGACCTTCACCAGCGAGGAGGCCGTGATTTCCTCGAAGAAATAGCCGTAGGGATTGATCAGGAAGTGATGCTCCGGGCCGGGAACGCGGTGGGAAATGTGGGTGAAGATCATGTCGTCCCAGCCATAAAGCGCGGTGAGACGGTAGAGCGCAGCGAGGTCTACGCGCGCCTTCCATTCGGCTTCACTGACGGAATTGCGGATATCAATCTTGCCTGCGCCATCGGCCATGGTGGTCTTCTCCCTGGATGCGTGTCTTTGCGTTCTTATAGGCGGTTGTGTGCGTTTTCAGAGCCGAAAGTAAACGAGTTTGAGCCTGAGCGCCAGATTCAGATGACGCTGGCGTCACGTTTTGCCGCAAGGGAAGTCCTACGCGGACATATCCGGCCTGCCTTGACGGGTGGGGCAAAACATTCCCACATGCCGCCGCATGACATCGTTGCGTATCGCTTTTTATGCTTCAAAACGGCCAGAGGCGCAGCAGGTGCTGCCGCTTCTGCGCGATAAATATGGCCATTATTCCGAGGAAGAAGCCGAGGTGATCGTCGCCCTCGGCGGAGATGGCGCGATGCTGGATACGCTGCGCCGGCGGTTTGATGACGGCAAGGCCGTCTACGGGATGCATCTGGGCACCGTTGGTTTCCTGATGAATGACTACCGCGCCGAGGGCCTGATCGAGCGGATCGAGGCGGCCGAGCGGGCCACGCTTTCCCCGCTGCGGATGGTGGCGACCGACCTGGATGGCAAGGTTCACCGGGCCATGGCGATCAATGAGGTGTCTCTGCTGCGCCAGACGGCGCAATCGGCGCGCCTCAAGATCGTCGTCGACGGGCGGGTGCGTATGGAAGAACTCGTCTGTGACGGGTTGATGGTGGCGACGCCTGCCGGGTCAACCGCCTACAACCTTTCGGCCCATGGACCGATCCTGCCGATCGGAGCGAAGCTGCTGGCGCTGACGCCGGTGAGCGCGTTCCGGCCCCGGCGCTGGCGCGGGGCGCTGCTGAAGGCCGAGGCCAAGGTGGACATTGAGGTGATCCATCCCGACCGCCGCCCCGTCTCTGCCTCGGCCGACAATGAGGAAGTGCGCAACATTGCCCGGGTGACGGTGGAAACCGATCCGGCAAGGACGCTGAAGGTGCTGTTTGACCCCGGCCATGCACTCGACGAGCGCATTTTGCGGGAACAGTTTGCTTTCTGAGGCAATTTCAACGCCTTGCGTCAGGCGAATGTTAAATTTTGTTGGTTAATCACGATCCTTCAGAAGCGAGGGGTGGAGTGATGCTGGGCAAGTTCCTCAAGAAACTGGATACCGCCAAGTTTAACCGCAAACCGGCGCAGACCGTTGCCGCGCCCGATATTTCCCGTGTGATCCGGCCCGCCTCTGCCACGACGACGGCGCACGAAGAGATGGTCCCCGCAGCCGTCACCCCGCCGGAACCGGTTTTTGTGGCCGATCCGCAGGAGATGGTCACCCAGGCCGAAGAAGCTCTGGACGCCCTGACCGAAGAATTTGAAGGCTGGATGCGCAACGATCTGGAAAAGATGCGCGACGCCTGGCGCATTGCCCAGAAGCCGCACGCCACCGCCGACGACTACCGCACGCTCTATACCTGCGCCCACAATATCCGCGGGGCGGCAACCTCCTATGGCTACCCCGCCGTCTCACGCCTCTGCGGCTCGCTGTGCGACCTGCTGAGCGGCACGCGCCCCGGCGAGAACAGCGCGCTGATCAATCTGCACATCGAAGCCTGCCGCGCCGCCGTGGCGGCCGGCCCGCAGGGCGAGGGGTCAGAATCGGTTGCCGATGCCGTGTGCGAAGCCCTTGAGCGCCGCGTTGCCCTCAAGGTTGGAAACGCAGGCTAGACTTTCACTTTCGAGAGCAGCTCAACCGTCTGGCCGTAGCCGGCTTCTTCAGGAATGAAGAGACAGGGATCGCCCGTCTCCGTCTTGCCGGGGCGCGGCAAGACCGTAACCACAGGCTCGGCTGCAAACCGCTGACGGGCATCTTCCAGCGAGGCTGCTCGGGAAAGCTTCACCAAGTTCATCCGTGTGGGGAAGATGATGGTGGCCTGCCCGGCCATTTCCTGCGCCAGGGCATCTGAGGCCGACAGCCAGACGGCATCGGTGGTCTCGCGGCCATCATGGGCGGCGATCTGGCCGCTGGGCGCCGGGGCGACATAGAAATGCGTGTCGAAGCGTTTGGGCATCATCACCGGCGTGATCCAGTGGCCGAAATGGATGAGACGGTCGAGCGCCAGGGTGAGATCGTGTTCGCGCACCAGATCAAGGAAGGGGATTTCGCCGCGGTCCACGGCGGCGCGGTGCGGCGCGAGGGTGTCGGCGATGTCGGCGCCCACCAGCGGCGCCCCTTCCCCGCGCGCCTTGCGATGGCGCGCCAGGAGGATGCCGGATTCCTCATACGCCTCACGGATGGCGGCGATGCGGGCGTCCTGCTGGATGGGGCCGTAATCGCCGTCTGTATAAGCGTCCCAGCCCGGATCGGTGTCGCTGGCAGCGGCTTTTCCGCCCGGAAACACCAATGCGCCGGCGGCAAAGTCGATCTCGTAATGACGCTTCACCATCAACACTTCCGGCGCGCTAATACCTTCTCGCAAAAGAAGAATTGTCGCTGACAGGCGGGCGTCCGGCGGGGTTTGGGCGGTCATTTGATGCCTCTTTATATGCAATTTCCGGCAAATTCACCGGGTCTCCTCCGCGTGATGTTCAGCTTGCTCCGTTAGGGAAGGCAATAGCCAAGAAACTGTTTCGGAGACGCCCGCGTGACTTCCCTCAATATCCATGCCGCTTCCCCCCGCCTTGAGCAGAGCCGTGTCCGCTTTCTGCCGGTCGTGCATCTGCTGGCCGGCGACAGCCTGGGGATGGCGGCAGAAGAAGCGGTGGAGTTCGAGGAGCGCGTGAGCTTTGGCCCGGCAACGGTGGCTGCTGAGACTGACCCGGCCAAATGGTTGGCCGACCGGCTGGTGCGTGTGGCCTCTGCTGCCTGCGCCGATGGCGCGATGGCACGGCCGATCCTGGTGCCCGCCCCGATGGCGGCGCTCTCGAATGTGAATACCGCTGTTGCCTGCGACGCCGCCGTGCGCCGCACGACGATGTGTCAGCAGGAATTCTGCCTGATGTTTTCCGATGCCACCTTTGCCGCTGATGCCGCCGACAGCACGAGCCGCGTGGCGCGCCTGCGCAAAGCGGGCTTCCGCGTTGGCATCGACATGCGCCGTTCCTGGCATTGCGGGCTCAGCGAGGGGCTGCGCCTGTTGATCGACACCATCCGTGTAGACGCAGATGCGCTGGAAACCTCTGCCGATCTTCAGGAAGTCGTGATGATTGCCAAGGAAAGCGGCATCCTGGTGGTTGCTGACAATGCCAACTGGCGGGATGGCGATTTCCTGGAAGACACCGGTGTTGCCGGGGCCATTGCTCCGAGGGCGGACGCTTAAGCGGCGTCTGTGCCTGTGCCGCCAGCCTCTTCCCGGGCGGCCATTTCCGAATAGAAGTCGAGTTTGTCCAGCAGGTAGTCAAGGTCATCCTTGGGGATGGCCTGGAACTGGGTGAGTACGCGCTCGATCATCCGGGCACGGAACCTTGCGCGGTCGTTCGGGCCGCCGTCATGTTCGGTTTCGTGATAGACGTTGACCGCCGCCTTAAAGGCCGGGAGCATCTTGCGCGGCAGGCCGGCATGATCGAACACAGCCTGCAGGCCCAGCGGCCCGGCATCATGGATCATCAGCCAGACGCGCTGGTGCGCCACGCCGGACAGTTCTGACAAGGCATGCTCCACGAACGGCATCTGACCGCAGCAGAGGGCGCGCATGATCAGCGAATGGGTGAGCCGGCCATTCAGGTTCAACTGAGAGACGAAGCGTGGCAGATCATGCGAGCGCCCCGCCTGCTCCACCAGGTCGATCGTGGCACGTTCACGCGCGCTGGCGGCCAGATCAATGGCAAGCTGCGCGGGTAGTTCATGCCGGTTGACCAGCATGTCGAACAGGGAGCCGGAGACCAGCGAGACCATCTTCTCGGCGATGTGAACGGGGATGAAGTCGCGGCGGATGAGGCCGGCCTGGACGATCTCGTCGGAGCCGAACCGGGAGAGCGCGTCGGTATAGGCCTTGTCGCTCCACTCGGCGGTAGAATTTTCAGCAAGGGCACGGACCGCCTCGACGGCGCCGTGTTCGGAGATGACTTCGGACACGGTGATCGAGAGCCCGTCGCGCCCGGCAATGGCGGCCTGCTTGGCAGCGGTGACCGACAGGACGAGTTCGACGAGATCTTCCTCGGTGAAGACGGGCGACTCTTCGAGGATCGGGATGGCGACGGCTTCAATGTCGCGCGCCAGTTTCAGGGCGATCTCGCGCGGGAGGATGGGCGAGGAGCGCAGGGTTACGGCCAAAGTGCGGCGGACAAGGTCTGCGGCATCAGCGGCCAGTATCTTGATGATTTCCTGAGCGTACTGCTTCTCGGCATCGCTGAGCACATCCAGGCCAATGCGGCGGCACAGCCGGTGGGCGACCGAGGCACGCTGCTCGGGCGACTCGCCTTTCATCAGCCGGTGGATGTCCTGCTGGGTGAGTTGGGGGCGGAGGCTCTGGACGCTCATAGGTTAACGGAATCCCGGTCAAAATATACCGGCAACCTCTCCGAAGCCGGTTAACAGCCGTTTACCAAAATGACCGGATGGAAAGAACCCCGCGCAAAACAAAACCGGCCGGTCTTTCGACCGGCCGGTTTAAAGTGCCTTGTAAGGAAAGAACTTACTCTTCGTCTTCCTTGAACAGTTCCTCGCGGGTGACCGTCTTATCCTCAACTTTTGCAGTCTCGAGGATGTGGTCGACGACCTTGTCCTCATAGATCGGGGCGCGCAGTTGGGCCATGGCGCCGGGATTCTTCTGGAAGAACTGGACGACTTCCCGCTCCTGCCCCGGATACTGACGGGCTTCGCGGATGAGGGCCTGGTTCACTTCAGCCTCGGAAATGCGCACGTCTGCCAGACGGCCGACTTCGGCCAGCACCAAACCCAGGCGCACGCGGCGCTCGGCAATCTTGCGGTATTCGGCCTTCAAATCGTCTTCCGGCTTCGCCTTCTCCTCTTCGGAGACGCGGCCAGCGTCCATTTCACGCTGAAGCTGTTGCCAGATCTGCTCGAACTCCATGTTCACCATGCCGGGCGGCAGGTCGAAATCATGGGCAGCGTCGAGCTTGTCGAGCAGGTCGCGCTTGGCCTTGGAGCGCGAAGCCACATTGTGCTCGTTCTGCAGCTGGTCTTTCACGAGGCCGCGCAACTGCTCCAGGCTTTCAAGGCCGAGGCCAGTGGCGAACTCGTCGTTGATTTCCGGGGTCTGCGGGGCGCGGACTTCGTGAACCTTGGTTTCGAAGATGGCTGCTTTGCCGGCGAGTTCTGCCGCGGGGTAGTCTTCCGGGAAGGAGACGTTCAGCTCTTTCTCGTCGCCAGCCTTGACGCCGAAGAGTTGCTCTTCGAAGCCGGGGATGAAGCGGTTGGAGCCGAGGACAACGGCCTGCTGCTCGGCAGTGCCGCCCTCGAAGGCTTCGCCGTCGATCTTGCCGACGAAATCCACGATCACGGCGTCGCCATCCTGGGAGACTTCGCCTTCGGCACGGGCTTCATACTTGATGTTCTGCTCGGCGATGCGCTTCAGCGCTTCCTCGATCTGCTCGTCGGCGATCTCGGCAACCGGGCGTTCGATGGTGAGCGTGGAGACGTCAACCGGAGTGAATTCCGGCATCACGTCAACGTGCATGTGGTAGGACAGGTCGGCCTGGCCGCTGACGACTTTCTCGATGTCAGCTTCCATATGGACGTTGGGCTGGCCAGCCGGGCGCAGCGAGTTTTCCTCGAGGGCCTTCTGGTTGGTTTCGTTGACCAGCTTGTCGATCACTTCGCCCATGAGGTCGCGGCCATACATCTTGCGCACATGTGCTGCGGGCACCTTGCCAGGGCGGAAGCCCTTGAGGCGCATTTGCGGGCGCACTTCCTCGATGCGGGCATCGAGTTTCGCCTGCAGCTCGCTGACCGGCACCTTGACCGCAAAGGTGCGGCTAAGACCTTCTGCCTTGGTCTGTGTCACTTCCATGGGACATTCTTCCGTCTATTGGGCGGCGCGGCGCACGCCAGAATGCGCGCCCGGAGCCTGCTGATCCTGCCTGAAGCGGCGGCTTATGTCACAGGCACAAGGCCCTGTCCACGCCAGCTTCACGGGATATGCAGTGCCTGATTGTAACGCTACGGAAAGCCTCCGCAGGGCGGCAAAGGGACGTTTGGAGGACGGGGAGGCGGATTTGTGCGGCGAATGCTTAATCCCCTGCCCCGGCTGGCACACTAATTGCTCTGAAAGGCTGAAATTTCCGTTGCCCGCGGGGACCAAGGGACAGGATGGGCGAATACCGGCGCAAGGTGGGACAATGCTTTCAGAACGGCGACTGCGCCTTGCGCGCTCGACCAGAGGACGGTTCGCGGCTTTTTGGGCCGCTGCCGCAATCTGCGCGAGACACTCCTCTCTCTTCACCTTGTTTTATGCGTTTCATGCAACCTTAGGGGCCAGCCGTCCGGCATTGGCACACTCCGCTGCAGCGCCAGCACATACACGCTCAGGAAGATAACAGAGCCATGATCGATAACGGCACCTCCGTGACACTCGCCACCCCCGATGGGGCAGACCCCGTTCCGCTGGTTCTGGACCTGGATGGAACACTGATCCGCACCGATTCCCTGATTGAGCAGATGCTGGCCTTCGTACGCCGCAATCCCTTTGCGATCTTTCAACTGATTGGCTGGTTGATAGCCGGCCGGGTGACGCTGAAGGAACAGCTTGCTTCGGCAGTGCCGGTGAGCCCGGATTTCCTGCCGGTCAATGAAGAGGTTGTCGCGCTGGCGCAGCAGGAGGCGGACAAGGGCCGGAAGATTGTTTTGGCAACCGCCGCGCATGCCGAGACGGCAAAGCTGTTCTTGGAAAAGTTTCCGTTCATCTCAGAAGTTCTGGCCACCGAAGCCGGCGTGAACCTCAAGGGCAAGACGAAAGCTGAAGCGCTGGTGAAACGGTTTCCAGAAGGCTTCGATTATGCAGGCGACAGCGGGGCGGATCTTGAAGTCTGGAAGCGCGCCCGTAACGCTATTCTGGTGGGCGCCTCGCGCGGCACGGTCAGCAAGGCGCGCAAGAGCGCGAATGTTGTTCAGGTCATTCCGCGCCCCACCTTGCTGAAAGCCTTCATCAAATGCCTGCGCCCGCACCAGTGGGCAAAGAACATTCTGGTGGTCGTGCCGGCAGTGCTTTCGGGCAAGATCATCGAGCCTTCGTCCATCCTTCCTCTGTTTCTGGCCTTCTTCGCCCTCTCGTTCACCGCGTCTGCGACGTATGTGTTCAACGACATCTGGGATCTGCAGGACGACCGGCAGCACTGGTCCAAACGGCGCCGGCCGTTTGCCAGCGGCACCCTGTCGCTGCCGGCCGGCATCTTCGGCGCGCTGATCTGCTTTGTGGCCGGGCTGGCCCTGGCATTGATGGCAGGGCTGGCGGTGCTGCAATGGGTGCTGATCTATGTCGTCGTCACCCTCACCTATTCTCTCTGGCTGAAGCGGAAGGTGATCCATGACGCCTTCACTCTTGCCAGCCTTTTCACGCTGCGGCTGGTCGTGGGCATGGTGGCGGTGGCTGCAGAGCCCTCGCCCTGGCTGTTTGTCTTCGCGATGTTCTTCTTCACCTCGCTGGCCTTTGCCAAACGCCATACCGAGATTGCCCGCGTCATCGAAAAGGGTGGCAACTGGGTGAGCGGACGGGGCTATCGCGCATCCGACCTGCCGCTGGTGCTGGCGGCGGGCATCGCAAGCTCGATTGCTGCCGTGGTCATCATGGTTCTCTACATCATCGAGGACGCGCACCAGCAGAGCTTCATCAAGGTGGGCGACTGGTTGTGGGCCTTGCCGCCGCTGATCTTCCTTATCTCCAGCCGCATCTGGGTCGTGTGCCAGCGCGGTGATCTCGATGACGATCCGGTGGTGTTCGTGGTCAAGGACAGGGTGTGCCTTGCCTATGCGGCGCTGGCGGGCGTGTGTTTCTTCCTGGCCTGGTTCGGAGTGCCGCTTTGATCATGTTGCTGCGGGACGAACGGGTCCGGTTTCTACTGGCGGGCGGGTCAGCCGCCCTGCTGAACTGGATCGTCAGGTTTCCTTTGTCGATGTTCATGACCTATGCCGCCGCCGTGACGGCAGCCACGGTGATCGGCATGGTCGCGGGCTTTATCCTGTACCGTAGCCTGGTATTTCAGGGATCGACCCGGCCTTTGTGGCTGCAGATCCGCGACTTTATCGGCGTCAACATTGTTGCCGGCGTGGTGACCGTGGCGGCCGCGCTTGCGCTAAGCAGCGGACCGTGGTGGCCGGAAGCTTACCGCCATTATGCGCCCGGCGCGTCGCACATGGCGGGCATCGGCATCGGCGCCGTGGTTAATTTCTTCGGGCACAAGCTGTTCACCTTCCGCTGAGACGGATTTGGGCAGAGGTTGCCGTAACGGCGGGAAGGGCTGGAATATGATTGTCAGTACCCCGCTTTTGCGGCACTGGACTTGCAAGGGACCTTGGGGGGCGTCTCATCGGCGCTACCTTCGTAAGATTGTAGAATAGGGTGGGCCGCTGTGGCGTTCATTTCGACGCAGTTTGTGATTTTCCTGGTGGCGGTGACGGCTGTTCACTTCCTGCTGCCCGTGCGGGCGCGATGGATCTGGCTGCTGGCGGCCAGCCTGTTCTTCTACGGTGTGGCCGAGCCCATTTTCCTGGTGCAGATCCTGGCGGCGACAGGCCTCTCCTTCTGGCTTGGCCAACGGATTGAGGCGGCGCCCGACAAGAAAGCCAAGCAGAAGATCATGGCGCTGGGCGTCGTGCTGCTGACGGCGAACCTGGTTGTTTTCAAATACACGCCTTTCCTCAACGAGACGCTGCGCTCTATCCTCGGCATGGCGCATGTGGAGTATCCCATTCCCGAGTTGCAATGGCTGCTGCCGATCGGGATATCCTTCTACACGTTCCAGCTCATCTCCTATCTGGTCGATATCTTCCGCGGCCAGCAGAAGGCCGAGCGCGAGTTCGGCGCCTTTGCGCTGTATGTGACCTTCTTCCCCAAACTTGTGGCCGGCCCGATCGAGCGGGCGAAGAACCTGTTGCCACAGATCCATGCGCATCCGGCCTTTGACCGGACGCAGGCCATGCTGGGCCTGCAGCTGATCCTGTGGGGCGTATTCAAGAAGGTGTTCGTGGCCGACCGGATCGCGCCCTTCGTCAACGCCATCTATGACAATCCCGACGCGGCCAATGGCGTGCAGATTGCCTTTGCGACCTGGCTTTATGCCTTCCAGCTTTACTGCGACTTCTCCGGCTATACCGATATCGCCCTCGGCATCGCCCTGATCTTTGGCTACCGGCTGACGCAGAACTTCAACCGGCCCTATTTTGCCACTTCCATCCAGGACTTCTGGAAGCGCTGGCACATCTCGCTGACCTCGTGGCTGACCGACTATATCTTCACGCCAATCACCCGCCAGAAGACGTTCAAGATCAAGTTCTTCACCTTGATGCTCTATGGCATGTTCATCACCTTCGTGGTGAGCGGGCTGTGGCATGGCGCGGCATGGACCTATGTGGTCTGGGGCGCGCTGCATGGCGGGTATATCGTGGTGTCCCTGCTGCTTCAGAAGCGCTGGAACAATTTTGCCCGCGCCGTGAAGCTGAATGACCGGCCAAACCTCTACCGGGCACTGAAGATTACCGTGACCTTCTCGCTGGTGTGCTTTGCCTACATCTTCTTCCGGGCGGCCACGATGGAGGACGCCCTGCACATGGTGGGCAGCCTCGGCACCGGCTGGGGCCAGTTCAAGGACAATATGCTGTCGGTTGTCGGCGCAAACCGCAACGAGTTCTTCCTGGTGCTGATCGGCATTGCCGTGGTGATGGGCGCCGAAGTGCTGCAGGGGCGGATCAACATGCGCGAGGCCATAGACAGCCGCCCGGTCTGGATGCGCTGGAGCCTCTACTATGTGGGCACGCTTGCGGTGGTTCTGCTCGGCGCTTTCTATGGTTCCCAAATTGCCTTCATCTACTTCAGGTTCTGATATGGATACCGCCCCTCCCTCCCCTCAGCAGACGGAAACCGGCAAACCGAAGCCCAGCCGCTTTGGCGTGATCGGATTTTTTCTGCCGGCCGCTCTCCTGCTCGCCGCCGCCTTCGCAACGACTGTGGCGATTGCGGTTCTGGTGCCCGATGATGGCGACTATGCCCAGGCATCCAATCTGAAGCACGACCTGCTGGAGGTGGATGTTCCCAAGAAGATCGTGCTGGTGGGCGGCTCCAACGTTTCCTACGGCACCGACAGCACGATCATCGAAGAGGCCACCCACTGCCCGGTGATCAATATGGGCATGAACGGCTATTTCGGCGTGCGCTTCATGCTGGAAGAGGTGAAACCCTATCTCAAGCCGGGCGATCTCGTTGTCATCGCCTGGGAGTATGACAGCTACTACAAGTCTGTGAACGGAACGAATACTGACCTGCTGACGGTTTCCAAGGCCAATCCGCGCGTATTCAAATTCCTGACGCCCTATCAGAAGCTCTCGGCGGTCAGCCGGTTTCCCTTCATTGCCCAGCAAAAGGTGCTGCGCATAATGGGGGAGGGCTATGACAACTTCACTTACATGCTGGGCGCTGAACCAGATACGCCGTGGACTGAGGTTGATATTCTCGATATCGAGAGCGCACGCAACTTCACACGCAATGGCGACCTGGCCGGCCATCTGGGCGTTAACTGGCCGCATGAGCCGATTGATGCGATGGACATTTCCAACATCCCGATGGATCAGGACGTCATTCCGATGATGCAGCAATTCGTTCGCGACATGAATGCACGCGGCGTGCGCGTGATGATTTCCTGGACACCCCTGCTGGACGATTTCTATGATCGGCACAGCAAGGTGATCGACCGGCTGAATGCGGAGATGGCTGCCGTGCCGGAATTTCTGATCCCGCGCCCGGCCAGCGGCTTCCGGTTCGACAAGAAGCTGCATTTTGACACCGTTTATCACCTCAACGAAAACGGGCGCCCGATCCGTTCCAGGATGCTGGCGGATGACATTCTCACCCAATTTGGCGAAGACGCGATGTGCGACAGCCAATCCTCACAATCTTCCAAGGAGACACACCCATGACCGAAGCACAGGTTCTCGAACACATCACCTCGATCGTTCAGCGCATGCTGGAAGACAAAGGCGTGAAGGCTGCAACCATCGAGCCCGAGACAGAACTGCTGGGCGGCGCGATCAGCATCGACTCGCTCGACCTTGCCATGCTGGTGCGCGAGCTGGAAGATGTTGTGGGCCATGATCCCTTCGCAGAAGGCTTCATCGAATTCCGCACCGTTGGCGAACTTGCAAAGCTCTACGCAAAATGATTGCTGCCGGCGCCTTCGGACTCGATACGAGTGACACCGCCCCGCTGATCGCAAATGCCCGCGGCACGCTGAGCCGCGGGGATCTCGCCCGCGCGGCGGAGAGCCTGGTGGCCGCGATGAGCGAAGCGGACGTTTCGCGCCTGATGGTGCGGTCTGACGACCCGTTCCACATTCTCCGCGCCATCGATGCGGCCAGCCGCACAGGCGCGGACCTTTTCATCGCCCACACCAACCTTCCCGAGGCACATATCGATGCCGTGGTGAAGAAATTCGGTGTACAGATGATCGTGTCTGCCGAAGACAGACTGACCGGTGAGACGCCCGCTGAAGCGGCCACCGCCCGCATCTTCATGATGACCTCGGGCACGACCGGCGCGCCGAAGATCGCTTCCCACAGCCTCAGCGCCCTGATGAGCCGCGCCAAAGCGGCCATGCACCCGGGCAATCGCGGCGCCAAATGGCTGCTCACCTATCAGCCGACCGGTTTTGCCGGCGTGCAGGTGCAGCTGACTGCCGTGGTTGGGCGCGGCGTGGTTGTGGCGCCCGACGAACGCACGCCCGCGGGCTTTCTTGAAGCGGCGAAGGCCAATGGCGTTACCCAGATTTCAGCCACGCCGACCTTCTGGCGCGCCTTCCTCATGGTGGTGCGCCCCGGCGATCTCAGTCTGCGCCAGATTACCCTGGGCGGCGAGGCGGCAGACCAGTCGACGCTCGACCGGATCCGCAAGGCCTTCCCTGACGCCCGTGTGACGCATATTTATGCCTCGACCGAGGCGGGTGTTGTATTCTCCGTACACGACGGGCGCGAAGGTTTCCCTGCCGAATGGCTGGACACCGAAACGCAGGGCGTGACGATGCGCGTGCGCGACGGCTTCCTGCATATCCGCACGCCCAACGCCATGGGCGGCTATGTTTCCGACACGGCCCAGCCGCGCCTGGACGATGGCTGGCTGGCGACAGCCGACCGCGTGGAGATCCGCGGCGACCGCGCCTTTATCGTTGGCCGGGACGATAGCACGATCAATGTGGCGGGCTCCAAGGTTTATCCGCTGATGGTGGAGCAGTTCCTTCTGAGGCAGCCGGGTGTGACGGAGGCGCATGTCTATGGCGTGGCCAACCCGATCAGCGGCCAGCTTGTGGCTGCCGATGTGGTGATCGAACCAGGGCTCGACCCCGCCGAAACACGCAGCGCCATCCTGGCGGCCTGCCGCGAGAACCTCGCTCAATATCAGGTGCCGCGCGCCTTCAAGGTGGTGGATGCCATCGCCGTGCGCGAATCCGGCAAGAAAGGCTAAGAACATGACTGGCTCCGCGCCCTCCCTCAATTCACGCCATGTGATCGTGACCGGCGGTAGCCGGGGTCTCGGCGCGGCAATGATCGAAAGCCTGCTGGCAGACGGATATCGCATCTCGACCTGCTCGCGCTCAAAGTCTGCCAACATCGAAGCCTTGGCAGCGCATCCGGAATACGGGCCGCGCTTCTTCTGGAGCCGCTGTGAAGTGGGCGAAGCCGATCAGGTGGATGCGTTCGTCAATGAAGCGGTTGAATGGGCGGGTAAGGACAATCTGTGGGGCCTTGTCAATAATGCCGGCGTGGCGCAGACGGGCATTCTCGCCTCCTTCCCGAACCGCGAGACCGAAAAGATCCTCAAGGTGAACCTGTTCGGTGCCATTCAGGCGGCCCGCGCTGCGTCAGAATACATGCTGCGCGCCAACAAGGGTGGGCGTATCATCAACATCTCCTCCATCATCGGTAGCCGCGGCTATAATGGCATGAGCGCCTATTCGGCTTCCAAGGCCGGTATGGACGGCCTCACCCGCGCGCTGGCGCGTGAACTTGGCCGCCGCAAGATTACCGTAAACTCGGTAGCGCCGGGTTATGTGCTGACGGAAATGTCGTCTGTACTCACACCGATTCAGCTGAACCAGATCGTCAACCGCACCCCGCTGGGCATGCTG
This sequence comes from Hyphomonas sp. NPDC076881, assembly GCF_050269995.1. Taxonomy (NCBI): domain Bacteria; kingdom Pseudomonadati; phylum Pseudomonadota; class Alphaproteobacteria; order Hyphomonadales; family Hyphomonadaceae; genus Hyphomonas; species Hyphomonas sp. NPDC076881. The sequence continues at coordinate 307,959 of NZ_JBNNJJ010000001.1, forward strand.
GCCGAAGACGAGGACGTGACCAATCTGGTGCGCTTCCTGCTGTCGGACGGCGCGCGCATGATTACCGGGCAAACAATCCTGGTGGACGGCGGCGTTTCCTGCTGATCAGCCAGCAGGCGGCGTTCGCTGCGCCCTGACGATTGCGAGCAGGACCAGCATGGCGAGCGCGCCCCACAGCCAGTGTGAAACGATAAAGTTGGAAGCCGGCCCGAACCGCCCCAACGTCATCGAATGGCTGACAAAGACGGCGCCCGCCAGCAGGGCATAAGTCGCGATCAGCGGCCAGCGGAGCCGCGCGAGCGCTTCTCCCGGACGCGACCGGACCCAAAGCAAAACAAGCGCCGGCAGCGCCCAGATATGATAGTACGCCCAAGATAGCGCCGACACGGACAGGCCGAGGGCGAGGATCATCAGGACTTCCAACTCCATATCCTGATTGGATAGTCGGAAACTCCGGCCCGAACGCCAGACCGCATAGAGCATGCCGGCAATGATCGTCAGCGTCAGGCCCTGCGCGATCAGCTTGCTGGCGGGTGACAGGATGTAGGGGCTGAAATCCTGCCAGTCCGCGCCGCCGGCTTCAAACCGCGCGACCATGCCGCCCACTGCCTGATTGGCGCTGGCGAGCACGGGATTGGACGTGAATGGCTGGATGGTGGTTTCATACCAGTGGACGTGCATGTCCCATCCGAAGATCAGCAAGGACAGAGCCACGGAACTGGCGACAACGGCTGCCCCGCCCGCGACGACCAGCCAACGCCCCCGCAGGAAGTAAAGCACGCCGATCAGCAGCAGCGATGGCTTGATGACCGCAGCGATCCCGAACAACACGCCAGCGGACACATCCTTTCCCGACCGGGCCATCATCAGACCGCCGAGCAACAGCAACAGCATGAAATGCGATGTGTTGCCGACCTTGAGCACATAGATGAGCGGGCCGTAGACGCAGAGCGCAAAGCAGAGCAGCGCGCTTTCCCGCTGATCAAGCGCGAACATCTGCACCAGCAGCCGCCAGATGGCCCAGGCAGCGGCAAGACCGAGCAGTGTAAAGACAATCGACGCCGCCATGGGCGGCAACAATCCAAACGGCGCGAAGAGATAGGCGACGATCGGAATATTGACGAACAGCACATCGTCATAGGAGCTCATCAGCGCTGGCGGGCCCTGCCAGATGAGATTGCCGGCCAGCCAGTAGCAGTACCGGAAGTCCCAGAAGATGAACGCCAGTGTCGGCTGCGTGACCAGAAAGATGAAGACCGCCATCACAGCGCCCCACAGGAGCGTGAATGGCCACAGGAAACGCGACAGCTGGGCCGAGCCGGCGAGCCGGTAAATCACGAGAAAGCCAGCAATCGCGCCTGCAAGATGCAGCCCGTTTATGATCAGCGATTGCATATGCGCGCCCCCTGCGAGTCCTTCTGTTCAGCCAGGTCGTGGCCCCGTTGTGCCCGCAAAGCTGCAAGGAACGCGCGCGCGAATAAAAGTTTCACGCGGCCTCCCCGGCGGCCGGCAGCACACCCCAGCGGCCTTTTACCAGCCCCCAAAGAGCGGCCAGCACAAACAGCGCCGCAAAATAGAGATGCGACATCAGCACATGCAGCAAGCCGGGGGCATATTGGAGAGCCCAGAGGGGAAGCGCCGCCATCAGGAATGCCAGGCACAGCGCCAGACCGAGCCAGCCAGGACCGCTGCGCGGCGCCGCCAGCATCCACACGGAGGCCATGACGGCGAATATCGGCGCCAGAATGCCGTAATGGTGTTCCCAGGCGATGGGCGAGGCCGCCGTGAACACCAGCGCCGCCAGCATGAAGTCGTAGAGGGGAACGGCTTCCCCTTCCCCACGGCGTAACCGGAAAATGCCAGCCAGGAAGGCCACAGTTACGAGCATGGAGCCCGCATAAATGACCGCGTGGAAAGGGGGAAACGCATCTCCGCCGAAATCATGGATTTCGCCGTTCTGGAAGATGCGCTGCATCAGGCCGTTGGCAGACTGGTTTGCCCAATAGGATTCGCCATGCCGGGAGAGGAAGGAGAGCACCTCCAGATAGGCAAGATGGTTGCCGAAGCCGTAAAGCATGACAGACAGCGCAAGGCCAAACGTGCCGGTGGCCAGCAGAGCCACGGTAAAACGCCACTCACGCCGGAGCGCGCCCCAGATCAGGAACAGGCCGAACTGCGGCTTCAGCATGCAGACGAGCCCGATGAGCACGCCGGTGGTGGCGCGGTGGCCACTTACCCAGGCGATGCAGGCGGCCACGAACAGCGCGTTAATCCACACCTGCAGCTGGCCGATATGATAACCATAGATCAACGGAAAGAAGAGCAGCGCGGCGCCCGGCGCCGCCACGGTCAGAAGCAGCCGCGCGCGGCGCGTGTCGGCATCCAGCGGACCTTTGACCAGACGCGCCGGCAACAACCAGCATAACACCCCCACGCCCAGAGCCGATGCGAGCAGTATCAGGCGGTTCAAATTGTTGAGGAGCAGCGGCGTTAGCTCGACCCCCATCCATCGCAGCGCATCGAGGGGCACCAGGCTGGTGGGCGCATACTGGAATTTATGCTGCTGCTCGAAGAATACTTCGCGATAGATATTGCCATCCGCAGCCGGATGCGCGTCCAGCCATTCGAGCGCCACGATCATGACGTTCCACGAGTCCGCCGCCTCCAGAGTTTCACCGGACACGATACCGCGCAAAATCCACGCGCCGGACTGCTGGCCAGTCACGGCAAACACGATATGGCTCAGCAGGACACAAGCCAGAAGTGCGTACACGACCAGCACGGCGGCGGTTCTTGGCGAACCCGCCACGAAAGCCGACAAACGGCCTGCAACAGCCTTTGAGCGCAAATTCGACATTTGTTCCCCGTCCAGCCTGAACCAAATATCGCAAAGAAATCAGAATGCCAGCAGAACATGCCCTTCCGGCGGCATTTTTTCGTGTCTGCCGCGGCGCGGGCATATGCAGTTCCCCCGGATAATCTGGCCCAAATCTGCCGGCCGGCAGAACATCCCCAACGAAGGGACAGGCTGATTGACGCCGCTTCCTTCCGCGTGCCAGATTTTGGGCTGGGGGGCGCCGGATTTGAGAACGCCATCATTTGCTGATCATTCAGGACTGGCGGAAATTTGCGTCGGCCGGTCTGCTGATCTTGCACGCAAATTGCATCCCTGCCTGCAGCGGCGCCTGCCCGCGAAGCCTGACCCGGTTCAACAATCCAGTGTGCCCCTGCCATGATCGCTCGTTTACTCCACAGCCCATTTGGTCATGCGAGTGACGATCCGAGAGCGGCGCAATCGGCCGTTCTGTGGGAAATCGGCACGCCGTTGCTGTTCTTCCCGGTACTGGCATTCATCCTGACGACCTTGTGGTTAACCGCAGGCGGCGCGCTCTCCGCGCCGGTGGCCTGGGTCATATTAGGCGCTTCGCTCGCCGGGGGGCTCTCCCTGCCCCGGCTTTTCCTTTCCGGTCACTGGCGCTTTGCGCCGCTTGTCTCGGTGGGCCTTGTCATCACCGCGCTGATTGTGACGGGGCTGGTGCACGACACTTCGATGGATGGCCAGCATTATCATTTTCAGGCGATCTATGCTCTCGCTCAGGGCTGGAACCCTGTGCATGGCAATTCAGAACCAGCGGTGATCGGCGATCCGATTACCTTGTGGGCCATCCACTATCCGCGCGGCGGGTGGGATTTCGCCGCGCTGCTGATGACGGCGGGGCTTCCGCTGGCAATGGGCAAGGCACTCAATCTGCTGGCTCTGTTTGCCGGCGCTGCGGTGCTGGCAGGCGCGCTTTTCCGCGTGGGGTTCTCATGGCTGGCCACCGCCCTGCTGACCTTGGTGGCCGCGCTCAACCCGATCATCCTCTCTCAGCTTTTTACTGCGATGAATGACGGCCTCCTGGGCCTCTGCATCCTGATCTTCACCGTGTCCATCATGATGTGGGCGCGATATGATGACAAGCTGGCACTGGTAACGGCGCTCGCCACGATGGTACTCGCCCTGAACCTGAAATTCTCCGCTATACCGATGTTCGTCATCCTGTGCGGGTTTGCCTGCGCCGGGATCTTCTTCCGGCGTGGCCTGCGGCCGGCGGCGGGCCTCGCGGCGGCGCTGTTTGCTTCTGCCTTTGTGGCCGTCGTGTTACTTGGCTGGTCGCCCTATATGCAGAACTTCCTCGACTACGGACACATCTTCCACCCGATCATGGGGCCAAACGCGGTCGATATCATGACCGGCGACGTGCCCGCGCTCGACAACACGCCGGAAGTTCTCGAGGGAATGTCCGCAGCCGAACGTTTCTTCTACTCTCTCTTCTCGGAAACACATTCTGGATATGCGACAACGCCGCAGCTGAAATTTCCCTTCTCCATCTCTCCGCAGGAACTGCGCGCGGCGGGCGGCGTGGACGTTCGCCTTTCCGGGTTCGGGCCTTTTTTCTCAGGCATTTTCCTGCTGTCGATTGCGGGCGCCGTGGCCCTGATCGTTCGCCCGCGCTGGCGCAGCGGGGCAACGCTCTGGCTGCTGGCGATCAGTGCCGTGATGATGTTCTCGGTGATCGTGATGCCGCAGAATTGGTGGGCACGCTATGTGCCGCAATTCTGGTTCGTGCCGTTGGGAATCGCAGCAGCGGCCCTGGCAGCAAACAGCCGCGCGGCGCAGATCCTCGGCAGCCTGATCGTGGCATTGATGCTGCTCAACAGCCTGATCGTGGGGGCGGCCGGTTCCTGGCTGACCGCCAAACGCGGCGCCGAAGCCAACGCCCAGATAAACGCCATGGTGGCCGCCGGGGAATCCTACTGCGTCTATCCGGACATGGTGCAATCGCGGATATACCTGATGCGGGAAGCCGGGCTGGACATCCGGTATCAGCCTGCCGAGGCAATTGCCTGCACCGAGCCGCAGGAGATCGCGGGCTACGGCCCTGACAGGTACGGCGGCGCCATCTGTGCATGCCAGAATTAAGAGCGAGCAATGTTACTCCTTGTGCTGATATTATTCGCAGCCGGAGCCGGGGATAGGTGGTTTAATCCGGCATTTTATGCTCCCCCTGCGGCACTTCAGAAGGCCGGTTGCAGCCAGCGCCGCCGTAGCGTAGGAAGCGGCCACACGCGGATGTGGCGGAATTGGTAGACGCACTGGATTTAGGTTCCAGCGCCGCAAGGTGTGAAGGTTCGAGTCCTTTCATCCGCACCATGGTCTGGCTGGGCTGACTGCTGAGCCCCTCTGGCACCTTTGGCCTGATACGCCATATGGACCTCAACCCTCCCCAGAAATCGGCCTGCCTGTTCAAATGACCCTCAAGATCGCCCCCATGATTGCGGCCCATATCAGCGAGGTCGTCCAGATTCAGGCCGAAGCCTTCACGCCGGACCTGCGGGAAACACCGGAGGTGTTTGCCAACCGCATTGCGCGCTTTGGGGAATTTTTCCGGGTCGCCTACCTGAATGGACGCATGGTGGGCTATGTGGTCGCCTTCCCATGGAAGTTTGGTGACGCGCCGGTAAACAATCAGAAATTTCCAGATGAGCTACCTGAGCCAGACTGTTTCTTCATCCATGACATTGCCCTTCTGCCGGAGGCGCGTGGCAGCGGCGTTGCCAGAGCCTTGCTGGAGGACGCCTATCAAACGGCGCTGAAGCTGGGCTTCGATGCGGCAAGCCTGGTGGCGGTCGGCCAATCAGGCAATTACTGGGACAGGGTGGGGTTTGTGCCCAATGCGCACGTCACCGAGACCAAGCGCGCTTATATTCTCGATATCTATGGGCCCGGCGCGCGCTTGATGGCGCGGCCGATCTGACCCCTCCTCAGCCCAGCTCCCCGTGGAGGGCGCTGAGGATGATGGGCAGCTGCTTTTCGATGTCTTCGGCAATCAACCCCGCGCCCACGCGGCGGCCAGCCTCGCCGTGAAGCCAGCTACCGATGGCGGCGGCAACGAAGGTGTCTGCCCCCTGGGCCATGAAGCCGGCGATGATACCGGCCAGCACATCGCCCGAGCCGGCGGTTGCCAGCCAGCGGGTAGCATGCGTGTTGACGAGCGCGTTGCCATCGGGCTGGGCAATGACCGTGTCAGCCCCCTTCAGCAGGATCACGCAGCCAGCCTTGGCAGCGGCAGCGCGGGCGGCCTCTACCTTGTTGTGGCTGGTGGCGAGCAGATCGCCAAACAAGCGGGAGAACTCGCCCTCATGCGGGGTGAGGATATCGGTTGGCCGCAATTGCTTGAACAGGGCCTCGGGATCCTCGCCGAAAACGGTGAGCGCATCAGCGTCCAGCAGAATGCGGGCCGGTGTTTTCAGCAAGGCTTCTACGTTGGCACGGGTGGCATCGTTGATCCCAGCAGCAGGGCCTATCACCATGGCGCTGGAGCGCGCGGCATAGGCGGCAAGGTCGTCTGCTGTCTGAAACGGGGCGAGCATAATGGCGGTGAGGTGGGCCGCATGCACGCCCGCCGCTTCGGGCGGGGAGAGCATCGTGACAAGACCGGCCCCGGCGCGCAGGCCGGCCCTGGCGGTGAGACGCGCCGCGCCGGTATTCCAGGGGCCGCCGCTGACCACTTTGAGATGGCCGCGCTGGTATTTGTGAACCCCGAAGCCCGGCTGCGGCATCTGGCTGTGCCAGAGCGCGGGGCTGTTTTCTGCGAGGTTTGTCTGCACGGGTACGCCAATATCCGCCACCATGGCGACGCCCGAAAAGGCAGAGCCAGGCAGCAGCACATGCGCCGGGCGCAGGGCGGCGAAGGTGAGAGTGGCTTCTGCCTGGAAGGCCGGGCCGAGCGGTTTGCCTGTGTAGCCGTCAATCCCCGAAGGAACGTCTACCGAGATGACCCGGCCGCCGCGCAGGGCGAGCATGGCAGCGGGGCCCTCCAGAGGCCGTGTCAGGCCTGCGCCATAGAGCGCATCGACAATCAGATCCGGCTCGGTGTTGAGCGCATCTTCGAGCGTGTGGACAGGGCCCTCCCACTGGCTGGCCGCCTTGGCGGTATCGCCGGTCAACTCGCTGACGGGGTGGGTGCAGTAGACGTCTACACTGCGCCAGAATTTGGCGAGCTTTGCCGCCGCGATGAACCCATCGCCGCCATTGCCGCCGGGCCCGCAGAGCACCTGAATACGGCCATCTGGCCAATGGGCATGGACGAATTCGGCTACCGCCTCGCCTGCCCTCTGCATCAGGGTGAACCGGTCGGTTCCTGCGTTGATCACGGCTTGCTCGGCGGCAAGCATCTCCTGCGGTGTCAGTATTGGCCTTCCCATGGGAGGGCTCATAGCACGCGGGTTGCGGATTCGCTCCCGTATTCTGCAACGCGCAGGACACCGCCGCGCCGCTCAAGCCGGGTGACCGAACAATGACCGGGCCGGAAAACGGTGACCCGGTCATCGCCCTCAAGGGCGCCGACCAGCGCATTGATGGCGACAAAATGGGAAAACACCGCGACGCCATCAGGCAAACTGGCGACAGTTTCGGACATTCTGGACCGCCAGGCGACCAGATCGGCGCCAGCCTCGGTCCAGGTGCCGGCCATCAGGCCGCGCAACCATGCCACGCGGTCTTCAATGCCGGCCGGGGTCGAGATTTCGGAGACTTCCGGCACGACCTTCGCCGTCAGCCCCGCACGGGCCTCGAAGGGGCGCGCTGTTTCCCGGCAGCGCTGCATGGGACTGGAAATCGCACGGGTCGCGCCGAGCCGTGTCAGGATTTCGGCAGCTGCTTCGGCCTGTCCCTTGCCAAGATCGCTCAGGCCCGGATCGGGATGGTCGCCCCAGCTGGCGGCAGCTTCACCGTGACGGATCAGGAAGATCACGCGGCCGCCTGCTCGCGGACCTTGCCGGCATCCTCAAGCTGGGTGGTGGCGGTATAGCCATGGGCGGTCAGCACCTGGAGGGCGCGCTGGTAGGCCACGGGCGGCCGGATGCCCAGACGGGCGCGGGCTTCCTCAAGCGGTTCCTTCATGAGAGCCACGATATCCTGACGCATGATCTTCTGGGCAGCCGCGCCATGGCGCTTGCCCTCCCAGAAGCAATCCATGATTCGGGCTTCCTTGGGCGCGTTTTTCGCAATCGTGCGACAGCCCATGAAGGCGATGAACAGAACGCCATTGCCGGGGTTCTGGCTGTAGGTGAAGGCCAGAAGGGAGGCTTCCCCCAGGGCGTCACGGTTATAGCCGCTGAGAACATGGAAAAGGTCGTGCGTGTCGCGGAGGCGATTACCGAACCAGAGGTAGTCATCATCATAGTCCGGCACGCCAGCGCGGTGTTTCGCGCTTTCCTCGACGAGGCCCTGGGCGGTCAGCCCTTCGCGCTCCATGAACTCGACATAGGCACGGCCAACGGTGCCTTCGGGAAGTTTCTTGATCCAGGAATGATCATCCAGAATCGGCGGCAGATAAGTGCGCTCCTTCAGGAGGCGGTGCCCCTCCGGGCTGGCAACAAAAGCAGCAAAGTTCTTCTCGAACGAGCGGCCATTCAGCGCCTCGATGATGTGGAATACCTGCTCGGTATCTTCCTTGTTCTGGATCAGCTTCTGCATGTGGCGCCATGCCTTGAGCGGACGGAACTTCGAGCGTTTCCGGTCAGGATGGACAACGATCTCAAGGTCCTGAACAGCCATGTTGAGCATTCCTCATGATATCAAAGCGACCAGCAACGTAGCACAATCTGGCGCCGCAAGAAAGTGACGCTGGCGTCATTTTCCTGCTTTTTCGCGAAAACCAGGCCGCCCAATCATTAATCGACACTGCTCAAAACTTAATCGCCAGATCGAAGGTAACCAAAATGCGGGCACCCCCCTATCGCTTAAGGCGGGAACACCTCATACGCACGGATGGACTCTAAACCCGACGGCTGGGGAGAAACCACGCAATGAAAAAAATCGAAGCGATTATTAAACCGTTCAAACTCGACGATGTGAAAGAAGCGCTGCAGGAAATCGGCCTGCAGGGCATGACCGTCATCGAAGCGAAAGGCTTCGGCCGCCAACGCGGCCACACGGAACTCTATCGCGGCGCCGAATACGTGGTGGATTTCCTCCCGAAGCTGAAAATCGAAGTCGTGCTGCCTGACAGCGCGGTCGAGGGCGCGGTGGAAGCCATCAAGAAGGCAGCCCACACTGACAAGATTGGCGATGGCAAGATTTTCGTCTCTGACGTGATCGATGCCGTACGCATCCGGACCGGCGAAACAGGCGACTCGGCGCTCTGATTATCGACCCAGCAGGGCCGGCAAGATCCGCCGGCCCGGCAAAACCTGCACCGAAGAAACGCTCATTAGAAGGCAAAAAAAATGGCAGATGATCTCCTCAAGATGATGAAGGACCAGGACGTCCAGTACGTGGACCTGCGCTTCACCGACCCGCGCGGCAAGCTGCAGCACGTTACCTTCCACAAGGACATGGTGGACGACAGCTTCTTCGAAGACGGCCAGATGTTTGACGGCTCCTCGATTGCTGGCTGGAAAGCCATCAACGAGTCCGACATGCTTCTGAAACCGGACGCGACGGGCGCGTTCATCGATCCGTTCTTCCAGCAGACCACCCTCGTGGTTTTCTGCGATGTCCTCGACCCGATCTCGGGCCAGGCCTACAACCGCGATCCGCGCACCACGGCCAAGAAGGCTGAAGCCTATCTCGCCGCCTCCGGCCTGGGCGACACCGCGTTCTTCGGCCCGGAAGCCGAATTCTTCATCTTCGATGACGTGCGCTGGTCCACCGACCCGCACAAGACCGGCTACAGCTTCGATTCGACGGAACTCCCGGCCAACACCGGCCGTGAATACCCGATGGGCAATATGGGCCACCGCCCCGGCCCGAAGGGTGGTTACTTCCCGGTTCCCCCGATCGATTCCGAACAGGACATGCGCGGCGAAATGCTGTCGATCATGGGCGAAATCGGCCTTCAGCCCGAGAAGCATCACCACGAAGTGGCCCCGGCCCAGCATGAGCTCGGCCTGAAATTCTCGACACTGACGGTCATGGCTGACCGGATGCAGCTCTACAAATACGTCATCCACCAGGTGGCTGCATCGTATGGCAAGACGGCGACCTTCATGCCGAAGCCGATGTTCAAGGACAACGGCTCGGGCATGCACGTTCACCAGTCGATCTGGAAAGGCGGCAAGCCGCTGTTCGCAGGCGACAAGTATGCTGACCTGTCCGACATGTGCCTCTATTACATCGGCGGCATCATCAAGCACGCCAAGGCGCTGAACGCGATCACCAACCCATCGACCAACTCCTACAAGCGCTTGGTTCCGGGCTATGAAGCCCCGGTCATGCTGGCCTATTCGGCACGCAACCGCTCGGCCTCGATCCGTATCCCCTACGGCTCAAACCCGAAAGCGAAGCGTATCGAAACCCGCTTCCCTGACCCGATGGCAAACCCCTACCTGGCTTTCGCAGCGCTGCTGATGGCTGGTCTCGATGGCATCGAGAACAAGATCCATCCTGGCGATGCCATGGACAAGGACCTTTACGATCTGCCGCCGGCAGAAGCCAAATCGATCCCGCAGGTCTGCGGCTCGCTGCGTGAAGCCCTGGCCGCCCTCGATGCTGACCGCGCCTTCCTCAAGAAAGGCGGCGTGTTCGACGATGATCAGATCGATTCTTACATCGAACTGAAAATGGAAGAGAACATGCGCTACGAACTCCATCCGCATCCGGTTGAGTTCGACATGTACTACAAGAACTAGAACGCGGGGTTCTGGTTCATGGGGCAGAAGGCCGGCATCTTCGGGTGCCGGCCTTTTCCTTGCCGCAAAGGCATGGCACGCCATTGCCTATGACCTCCCTGAAACTTGCGCTGCTGCACGGCGCCCACCTGTTCTGGCCGTTTGCCCTGATCTGCCTGTGGGCGATCTTCCGCCGGCGCGGCGCGCCGCAGATTGTGGCAGGGCTGGTTCTTATCCTGTCGCTGCCGCCCGCCTGGGCCCGTTTTGTGGAACCTCGCCTGCTGACGGTGCATGAGGAAACGATCCTTCTGCCCGGCGCCAGCGAGACATCCCCCGCCATCCGCATCGCCCTCTTCGGGGACACGCATATCGGCATGTTTCCCCATGCCATGCCCATCGGGCGGATCGTCGACCGCATCAATGCAGAAGGCGTGGACGCCACATTCCTTGCGGGCGACCTTTCCTACCATCCGGAGGCGGATGATATCCCAGCGCACTTCGCCGCGCTGGGCCGGCTGGAAGCGCCCCTGTTTGCCGTGCTTGGCAATCACGATGTCGGGTTTCCCGGCACCAATCTCACCGAGCCCCTGATGCGCGCGCTGCAGTCGTCCGGGGCGCAGGTTCCGCATAACCGCGCGCTCGATACGGAGATCGGCCGTCATAGGGTAATCGTCGCCGGCGCGTCAGACCTCTGGGAACGCCGGCAGGATTTCAGCTTTCAGGCAAGCCTTCCGGAGGGCGTTCCCGTCATTCTGCTCACGCACAATCCGGATACGGCGCTCTCCGTGCCCGAGACATTCCGGTATGACCTGATGCTCGCCGGGCATACCCATGGCGGGCAGGTCCGGCTTCCTGGGCTCTACAAACAGTTCATCCCTGTGCGCGGCCCGTTTGACCGGGAACTGCACCATTTCCAGAGCCCGGCCGGAGAGCGCCTGGTCTACGTGACCACGGGCACCGGCATGGTGGGCGTTCCGATGCGCTTTCTGATGCCCCCGCGGATCGACATCCTGACCGTGCGTTTGCCAGAGGCTGATAAAACCCCCTCCGCAGATTGAACTCATCGGTGTGTGAACCGTTGGGCTGGGATACAGCCAGTTTACGGAGACAGCGATGGCGCTTTTTTACAGGCTTGTCGGCGTGCTGCTCATATTATTGGGCTTGCCTTTGTTCTGGACACCGGTGCCGGTGGGCGCCGTGCTCATTCTGGGGGGTGTGGCGCTGCTGGTGGCCAATTCGGCCACGGCGCGCAGCTGGTTGCATCGCCGCAGGGCGCGGCATCCCCGCCTCGATCAGTGGATGGAAAAATCCGAGAAATACATGCCGCCCGCCTTTGCCCGAATCCTTCACCGCACCGGCGCGCATGATAGTTGAGCCAGAAATGAAATGCCCGCCACGGCAGGACCGGGCGGGCATCAGGAATATCTGTCGATGAGCGATTAGCCCGCTTCGGTCTGGCTCTTGGAGGCGTGCACGTAGAGCGGCTCGGCATTGCCTTCGACGACTTCAGCGTTGATCACGACTTCTTCCACGCCGCGCAGGTTGGGCAGTTCGAACATCGTGTCGAGCAGGATCGATTCCATGATCGAGCGCAGACCACGCGCACCGGTTTTCCGGGTGATGGCGCGGCGGGCAACGGCCGTAAGCGCCTCCGGGGTGAAGGTGAGCTGGACATTCTCCATGTCGAAGAGGCGCTGATACTGCTTGAGCAGAGCGTTCTTCGGCTGGGTCAGGATCTGGATCAGGGCCTTCTCGTCGAGATCTTCCAGCGTTGCCAGAACCGGCAGACGGCCGATGAATTCCGGGATCAGGCCGAATTTCTGAAGATCTTCCGGCTCCACTTCGCGGAGCGTTGCGCCAACGCCGCGCTCTTCGCCGCTCTTGATGGTGGCGCCAAAGCCGATCGAGGCGTTCTCACCGCGCGCAGCGATGATCTTCTCGAGGCCAGCAAACGCGCCGCCGCAGATGAAGAGAATGTTCGTGGTATCGACCTGCAGGAATTCCTGCTGCGGATGTTTCCGGCCGCCCTGAGGCGGAACGGCGGCCACAGTGCCTTCCATGATCTTCAGCAGCGCCTGCTGGACGCCCTCGCCCGACACGTCGCGCGTGATCGAGGGGTTGTCCGACTTGCGGCTGATCTTGTCGATCTCGTCGATATAGACGATGCCGCGCTGAGCGCGCTCAACGTTATAATCCGCCGCCTGCAGCAGCTTCAGGACGATGTTTTCCACATCCTCACCGACATAGCCTGCTTCGGTAAGCGTGGTGGCGTCGGCCATGGTGAAAGGCACGTCAAGGATACGGGCCAGCGTCTGCGCGAGCAGGGTCTTGCCGCAACCGGTGGGGCCGATCAGCAGGATGTTGGATTTTGACAGCTCCACCCCGTCGGATTTGCCCGAATGGGAGAGGCGCTTGTAGTGATTGTGCACGGCGACGGAGAGGATGCGCTTGGCATAGCGCTGCCCGATCACGTAATCGTCGAGAACATCGCAGATTTCCTGCGGAGTCGGCACGCCGTCGCGGGATTTGATCGCGGAGGTTTTGTTTTCCTCGCGGATGATGTCCATGCAGAGTTCGACGCACTCATCGCAGATGAACACGGTCGGTCCGGCAATGAGTTTCTTAACCTCGTGCTGGCTCTTGCCGCAGAAGGAACAGTACAGCGTGTTCTTCGAATCGCCGGAGCCGTTTGGTTTGGTCATGCGGTCCTCACTGCCACACAAGGTTTAACGTGGGCTTTAAGCCCAGCCAAGCATGGTCTTTCTTTAGACAATAAAGCCGTTCGCCTGCCCTGCAAGGGCTGGGCCGCACCTTGAAAGAAACGCTGTTATTTTTCTTCTTCGGCGGTGCGGCGTTCATAAACCTTGTCAACGATCCCGAATTCCATGGCTTCCTGAGCCGTCAGGAAGGTGTCGCGATCGAGCTTTCTTTCAACAGTTTCGTAATTCTGGCCGGTATGTTTGACGTAAATCTCGTTCAACCGGCGCTTGAGTTCGATGATCTCTTCAGCGTGGCGCTCGATATCCGTAGCAACGCCCGAATAGCCGCCGGATGGCTGGTGAAGCATCACACGGGCGTTCGGCAGGGCGATCCGCATACCATTTTCCCCGGCGGCAAGCAGGAGCGAGCCCATTGAGGCGGCCTGGCCGATACACACGGTGGAAATCGGGCAGCGGACATACTGCATGGTGTCGTAGATCGCGAGGCCGGACGAGACATAGCCGCCAGGGCTGTTAATATACATGGCGATCTCGCGTTTCGGGTTCTCGGATTCGAGGAACAGAAGCTGCGCCGTGATCAGGGAGGCCACACCGTCATCAATGCCCCCGGTGACGAAAATGATGCGCTCCTTGAGGAGCCGGGAGAAGATGTCGAACGCGCGCTCACCCCGGCTCGTCTGCTCGACGACCATTGGAACAAGGTTGAGAGCGGTCTCATAAGATGTCGACATAAAAATGGCCTTGTGGATCAGGGCTGAATCGCCACCTGCAGGATTGGCAGATGCCCTTATATTTGTCCATTCACCGGCGACCGCAAGGCCGCGCCTGCTGTGGAAAAGCTTGCAATCCCTAACGGAATGGCCAACTGCCGCAACCACTGGGCAAATCAGCGTCCGGATTGTCCATGAATGCCGCATAGTCGGCGATCACTTTATCCCTCTGATTATCGCTCAGAAGGACATGGTATCCGTCAGGATAATAAACCGTGCGGACGGTGGGCGGGAAGCGTTTCAGCGTCCTGCGCGGCCCGGCAGGGGGCACAACCCGGTCATGCGCCCCATAGGAAGCGAGTACTGGCAACCCTTCCGGCAACAGGCCGGCGGCCCCATGGGCATGCTCCATCAATGTCACGGCGCCGGCGATCTGATCCACTCGGTTGATGCGTGCGTGCAGCGGATCGGCATCCTGAAGGCGAATGAAAGCGGCATTGTCGGACATTTTCGGCTTCACGAAGGCAGGTGGGCTGACGATCAGGCCGGGGCGGAGAGCCGTCAGCAGCCTCAATGCGCCCGCAGAGGCCGCATCCAGAGCGCCCCACCCGCGCAGGCCGGGGCCGGAGAGGATGAGCCGGTCTGCCGCCGGCGGGCGATCTGAAGCGAAGGCTGTGATCGCAACGGCCGCGCCCATGGAGATACCAATGACGGTAAGCGGCACGTCCGGATGCCGAGCCCTGGCGAGACTGACGGCCGTGCGCAGGTCTTCCCGCATCAGCTCCTCATCTGCCCAGTGGCCACGTCCTTCGGACCGGCCAAAGCCGCGCTGGTCATACGCATAGACCGCCCTGCCCTGCGCGGCCCATTCGGGCGCGGCGAGGCGGAACTCGCCTGCGTAATTGTTCATGCCATGAACACCCACGATGACATGGGCCGGCGGCGCAGCCCCCTCCGCGTTCCAGACAGTCAGGCCAAGACGCGCGCCGTCCTGCGCGATCATGGCCCCTTCAGCGTCAAGGAAAGCTGCCATGAGCCCCGATCAGCACGCCACAGGCGGGCGCTCTGCAGCGGCCCAATGCTTGCACCCTTGCCGGAACGGCCACTCTCCCTCCCCGCTTGGCAACACGGCCGCAGGGTCTTTCATGAAGGCCAGATAATCGGCATGCACCCGCTCGGCCTGAATATCCCGCAGCAGCATGTGATATCCGTTGGGATAATAGACCGTCCGCACGAAGGAGGGGAGAATGCCTGCCGCGCGGCGCACGCCATTCTCGGGAATGACAATATCCTTTGCGCCGTAGGAAATCAGTGTCGGCACGTTGGGCTTCAGGCGGGCGACGGCATTGTTTGCATTCTCCATCAGCGCGACGAGGCCGTACACCTGATCAATGCGCGTCCGGTAGGTCATGTGCGGGTCAGACCAGGTGCGGCGGAGCATGGCGTTGTTGTCCGAGGGCTCGATCTTCACGAGGCCCACAGGCGGAACGACGAGCCAGTCAGGATTGGCATGGGCCGAGGCCCACAGGCTGACCCGGTAGAGCGGGTTGATGGCGCCCCAGCCGCGCAGGCCAGGCCCCGAGACGATGAGCCGGTCTGCTTTCGGCGGGCGGTCAGACCCGAAGGCTGTCAGCGTGACCGAGCCTCCCATGGAGATGCCGACAACCGTTATGATGGCGCCGGGATGGCGGGCCCGCGCGACATCGACTGCCGTGCGCAGATCTTCCCGCAGCAACTCCTCCTCCGGCCAGATGCCCTTATTGGGAGAGCGGCCAAAGCCGCGCTGGTCGTAGGCGTAGGTGGTGACGCCGTGTTTTGCCCAATAGGGCGCGGCCATGTGGAAGGCGTTGGCGTAATCGTTCATGCCATGGACGCCGACCACGACATATTCGGGATTATCGGTGCCTTCTGCGGGCCAGACGGTGAGCCCGAGTCGGGCGCCGTCCTGGGCAATGAACTGGTTTCTTTCCGGAATGAAGGCAGGCGCCACTTGTCCCAAGGGGGTGAGCGCGCCCTGCGTGACCGGCGTCGCGCAAGCCGCAACAGCCACAGAGAGCGAAGCAATCATCAAAGCGGCGAGCCGGAGAACGCCTCTGGTCAGCGGGCGCAAGACAGAAGGCAAAACATCAATCGTCATTGTCTATTCCAAACAGGTTCGGCGCCATCATCGCAGCGGCCGATGAACGGCGCCTGAGGGATATAGGGCATTTTTGCAAACAGGGCACCGGCACGGCAGCAGCAGGCGGGGCGCCCGGGCGCGTTGTTGCCCAGCAGCGCCCGGCATGCGAGACCGGGGCATCCAAGAATCCTGACGGGGAACCGTTCAAATGAAAATGAAACATCTCAGCTTCACGGCCGCCGTCCTTGCGCTGGCTGCCTGTTCGCCATCGGCGCCTTCTGCCCCCGCAGCCGCGCCCGAAACTCCCCAGCCGCCTGCCGAAGAATTGCTGCTGCCCCTGCCGGAGAGCACCGTGCCGGAAATCACGGCCGCGGACATTGCCGTGCGCGTGAAGACGCTGGCCGATGATGTGTTCGAGGGCCGTGGCCCCGGCACACCTTCCGGCGAAGCCTCCGCCGCCTGGATCGCCGCTGAACTCACCCGCATCGGCCTTCAGCCGGGCGGCGACAGTGGCAGCTGGTTTCAGCAGGTCGACATGGTGAACCAGACCGTAGACCCTGCCACCTCCAGCCTCGTTCTCACCTGGCCGGATCAGGATGAACTGTCGCTCGCCCTGAAGGATCAGGCGGTGGTCTGGACCAAGCGCCAGAATGCCGATCATATTTCCTTCGAGCCGAGCGATGTGGTGTTTGTCGGCTACGGCGCCGTTGCGCCGGAATACGGGTGGGATGACTATGCGGGCCAGGATTATGCCGGCAAGACGGTTGTGATCCTCGTCAATGATCCGGGCTTTGTTACAGGCGATCCGGACCTCTTCAACGGCAAGGCGATGACCTATTATGGCCGCTGGACCTACAAGTTCGAGGAAGCTGCCCGCCAGGGGGCAACCGCTGCGCTGATTGTGCACGAGACAGAGCCGGCCGCTTATGGCTGGGATGTGGTCGCCAATTCCTGGAGCGGCGCGCAGTCTGATCTGGTACGCCCGAACGGCGGGGCAGACAGGGCCATGATGGAAGGCTGGATCCAGCGCGATGTGGCCGTGGAAATGTTCGCCAAGGCAGGCCTCGATTTTGAAGCCATGAAAACGGCGGCCAAGACACGGGGGTTTCAGCCTGTTGCGCTGCAGGGCGTGAAGGCACGGGGCGAAATCCATCAGGCGATCGACAAGCTCAGCAGCCGCAACGTGATCGGCATTATGCCGGGCACCAGGGCCCCGGATGAATATGTTCTCTATACCGCGCACTGGGATCACCTGGGCATGAAGCAGGGCGCACCGGGAGAGGACTTCTACGCCGACCAGATTTATAACGGCGCCGTAGACAATGCGACGGGCGCTGCCGCCATTCTCGAAATCGCTGAAGCGATGAAGGCCCAGCCTACAGAACGCTCGACCATGTTCCTGTTCTGGACCCTTGAAGAGTCCGGCCTTCTGGGGTCGGAGTATTTCGCCAACAACCCGACGGTGCCGTTCAACAAGGTCGTGGCAGGCGTCAACATCGACGGCGCGCTGCCGATGGGCCGCACCAGGGACATGACCGTGATCGGCTATGGCGCCTCCGAGCTTGAGGACATCCTTCAGGATGTCCTCGTCGCGCAGGACCGCATCGTTACGCCGGATGGCCGCCCGGAAGCGGGCTATTTCTATCGCTCCGACCATATCTCGCTCGCCAAGAAAGGCGTGCCGATGCTGTATGCCGATGGCGGCGAAGACAAGCGCGAGGGTGGATTGGCCGCGGGCCGGGCCGCCGCAGCCGCCTACACCGCCGAGCGCTACCACAAGCCGATGGACGAATATTCCGACAGCTGGGATCTTTCCGGCTTCCAGGAAGATGTTCAGGCGCTTTATGAAGTGGGCCTGCGCATCGCGAACTCCGCCACCTGGCCCACCTGGTATCCGGGCAACGAGTTCGAAACAGCCCGCAAAGCAAGTCTCGCCGGCGAATAAGCCGGCGGGCCCTGCCCCACTCTCAGGAACAAAAAGAGGCGAGATGCTTTCCTATCAGCATGGCTTTCATGCCGGAAATCGCGCGGATGTGCTCAAGCACGCCGTACACGATACCCTGCTGCGGACTGCCGCAGCGGGGCCCCGCCCGATTTTCTATGTGGAGACCCATTCCGGACGCGGACGGTATGACCTTACCAACGCTCAGGCCCGCAAGCGGGGCGAGTCCGACGATGGCGTGATCGCCTTGATGAAGGGCAAGGCGCCCAAGCCGCTTTCGCAGTGGATGGAGCTGGTAAATGCACGCGGCGTGAAGGACTATCCCGGCTCCCCCTCGCTGGCGCAAACCCTGTTGCCCAAGTCCGCGCGGATGGTTCTGTTCGAACTGCACCCGCAGGAAAACGCCGCCCTGAATGAAGCCATGAAGGGTGATGACCGTATCCGTATACAGAAGGCTGATGGTTATTCCGGCGCGCTGAGACTGGCGCCGCGCGCAGGCGAGCGGATGGTGGTTCTGGTTGACCCCAGCTATGAAACCCACCGGGATATCGAGGCGCTGGCGTTGTGGACGCCCAAGGCGCTGAAGCGCTGGCCCGATGCCCTGCTGGTCCTCTGGCTGCCCCTCTTCCGGGATGGCCGTGAAGCGGAGTTTGGCGAATACCTGGCCACGCTGGGGGACGCGATGATCGTGGGCGCGCGCTGGCCGGTTGCGACGGGCACGGAAAGCTCGATCGAAGGATCCGCCATGGTTGCTTATGGCGCCCCTGCAGAAGCACGCGCTAAATGCGAAGCGATTGCCTCAAGCCTTGAGCATTACTGGGCTCAGGGCTGAGCCGTCAGCTCCGGGCACTGCTGGTCACAGCGCCTATGTCAGCGTCGAACTGGGGGCGGGTAAGCGCGCTCCCGTATTCTTCATAGCTGCCCCCGAAGGCAAACGTGACCATGCCGAAGCCGCGGCATAGCGTGAAGAACTGGCTGTAAATCGCCTGCTTGTTGCGGCCAAGCGTGGCAACCGTGGCGCCCGCTATCAGGAGCGCCCCCACGGCGATGCGAGCCGCGCCATTCAAGGCTGCCTTGAGGCGCGCCACCCGCATTGAACTATGGCGGGAGATGATCAGGGCATCCGTGATGCCGTAGCGATACCAGCGCCGGAACAGCCAGCCGACCCGGGCGCGATCTTCCGGCACATGTTCGTAGACGGAGGCATCTTTCGTCTGGGTGAGGCGATAACCCTCATCCTGCATCTGGTAAAAGAACAGCGTGTCTTCACCGCCCATCTTTGACAGGCGCGCGTCAAAGGAGAGGCCAAGCTTGCGCACGACATGCATGTCCATCAGACTGTTGCCGCTGCCGCCGGGGTCTGTCCGGTCGCGCGTCTCGGTGATCTTGATGGCATGGACATTCCATTCCCTCATCCATTGCGGTGTCGAGTCCGGATAGATCGACCAGACCGGGCCGAAGACCGCCCCGGCCTTCGTATCGTCATATCGCGCCACCAGCGCAGCCAGCCATTCGGGGGCAGCAAACTCATCGTCATCGATAAATGCCAACAGATCGAAATCAGCCGCCATCTTGAGCGCATGATTACGCACATGGGTCACGCCTGGCGCGGTCTCCATCTCGTAGAGCAGCGGCATCGAGAAGCGGGCCTTCCACTTATCGGCCACCGGGCGGGCGCCTGCGGACTTGTCATTGTCTATAACCGCCACGCAGACATCAGCATTCTCGGGCGGAACCAGCTTGTTAAGGCTGTCGAGCAGACGCTCCAGCATTTCGTTCCGCCGGTAGGTCGGGATCGCGACCAGGATTTTCCTGCGTTCGGACGGGCTGCGAAGGGTCAATGCTGCTCTCCATTGGCTGGGCCGGACAGGACCTTGCAGTGACTGCGTTTACCACGATCCCAGGCGGGACGGCGACGCAAAAGCAGCAAGAGCAGGCATAAACGGCCAGAGTTGACCGCTGGGGATGCAACTTCCGGGCCGCCTGCCCGGCGCCCCGAAAGCAAAGCGGGGTGGCCCAAAATGGACCACCCCGCTGGAGATTTTTTACCGCAGTGAGGCGCAGGAAGGCTTATTCGGCCGCCACAGCAGCTTCCGCTGCCGACAGTTCCGTGTAGCGCTTCAGGTGATGATCGACATTGCCGAATTCGGAATCGATCATCGTGAGGCGCTTGAAATAGTGGCCGATGGCAAGCTCGTCGGTCATGCCCATACCGCCATGGATCTGGATCGACTGCTGGCCGATGAACCGGCCGCCCTGGCCGATGCGCACCTTGGCTGCCGAAGCGGCCTTCTTGCGGGTCACTTCATCTTCATCGAGCTTCAGCGTGGCCATGTACGTCATGGAAACGGACTGCTCATGTTCAATGAACATGTCGGCCATGCGGTGCTGAAGCACCTGGAACTTGCCGATCGGCGTGCCGAACTGCTTACGGGTCTTGGAGTATTCCACCGTCTGGGCATTGGCCACTTTCATGGCACCGCAAGCCTCGGCGCAGAGGGCGGCGATGGCTTCATCCGTCACCTTTTCGACAAGGCCCAGGCTGTCGGACGGATCGCCGATGACGGCATCCGCGCCAACCGTCACGTTTTCGAAATAGACTTCCGAAGCGCGGCGGCCATCAACTGTCGGATAGTCGCGCGTGGTGACGCCCTTGGCATCCTTCGGAATGATGAACACACCAACGCCCTTGGCATCGCGGCGGCCACCAGAAGTCCGTGCCGTGACGATCAGGTGAGACGCCCAGGGCGCGCCGATCACGACGGCCTTGTGACCCGAGATCTTCCAGCCGCTACCGTCTTTCGTGGCGGTGGTTTCAAGGTCTGCCAGGTTGTAGCGGCCCTTGGGCTCGGCATAGGCAAAGGCGAACACGCGCTCGCCGGAGATCAGCGCCGCCAGATGGTCTTCCTTCTGGGCAGAGGTGCCTGCCTTGAGGAAACCGCCTGCCAGCACGACCGTCTGCAGGAACGGCTCGACGACGAGGCCCTTGCCGAACTCTTCCATCACGACCATCGAGTCGATCGGGCCGCCGCCGAGGCCACCATCCTCTTCCGAGAAGGGCGCAGCCAGCAGGCCGAGTTCAGCAAACTGAGCCCACATTTCCGGACGCCAGCCGTCTTTCGAGGCGACGACCTTGCGGCGGGTGTCGAAATCATACTGGTCCTTGATCAGCCGTGCGAGGCTGTCGCGGATCATGGTCTGTTCTTCGGTGAAATTGAAATCCATGGATGTAAACTCCTCCCTGCCCCGGTGCCTTAGAGGCCGAGGATCATCTTGCTGATAATGTTGCGCTGAATTTCGTTCGATCCGCCATAGATCGAGGTCTTGCGCATGTTGAAGTAAGCGTCGGCGCTGAAGTTGGAGTATTCCGGACCCACACCGATTTCGTTCGAACCGAAATGGTCCATGCCGCGGGCGTAAGGCGCGCCGTAATTGCCAACAGCTTCCAGCGTCAGCTCTGTCAGGCGCTGCTGGATTTCGGTGCCCTTGATCTTGAGGATCGAGCTTTCCGGACCAGGGCCCTTGCCGGCCGCTTCAGACGCCAGCGTGCGCAGCTCGGTGAATTCCAGAGCGGTGAGGTCGATTTCAAGCTGGCTGATCTTGCGGGCAAATTCGTCCGTCTTGATCAGCGGCGTGCCGTCGAGCGTTTCCTGCGAGGCGATGGAACGCAGCCGCTCAACGCCGCGCTTGGAGCGGGCAACACCCGCAATACCGGAGCGCTCGTGCGCCAGCAGGAACTTCGCATAGGTCCAGCCTTCGTTTTCCTTGCCGACGAGATTCTCGACCGGAACCCGAACATCAGTCAGCCAGGTTTCGTTCACTTCATGCGTGCCGTCGATCAGCTTGATCGGGCGCACTTCGATGCCGGGCGTCTTCATATCGACGAGGATGAAGGAGATGCCTTCCTGGGCTTTTGCCGTCGGGTCGGTGCGGCAGAGGAAGAAGCCCCAGTCAGCATGCTGAGCGAGGGTCGTCCAGGTTTTCTGGCCATTGAGCACGTAATGGTCGCCGTCGCGGACAGCGGTGGTTTTCAGGCTCGCAAGGTCAGACCCTGCGCCCGGCTCGGAATAGCCCTGAGCCCACCAGACATCCCCGGCGAGAATGCCGGGAAGGTGTTTGGCCTTCTGCTCTTCATTGCCGAAGGTGTAGATCACCGGGCCGACCATCGAGACGCCGAAAGGAAGGGGCATCATCGCATCGACGCGCGCATTCTCTTCCGACCAGATATAGCGCTGGGTGGAGGTCCAGCCGGTGCCGCCATACTTCTTCGGCCAGGCAGGCGCAGACCAGCCCTTCTTGCCGAGGATCTTGTGCCAGGCAAGGAATTGCTCGCGCGTCAGATCTTCCCGGTTCCCGAGCCCGACGAGCTCTGTGGGGTAGTTGTCGCGGATAAACGAGCGCACTTCATCACGGAAGGCGATCTCTTCGGGTGAAAATTCGAGGTTCATGGACGTTCGCTCCTGGATCTGCCTGTTTGGTCCCGGCACTTCATTTCTGTATGTCAGCCATTCCTATTCGCTGACAAGGTGACGCGCACGTAAACGTAAAGAATGCCGCACGTTTCCCTGCGTCACCCTTCGGCGGGTTTGGCGATGAAAGGCGCGCAGGCAGTTTTGAGAAGCCCGACAGCCGTTGCCGAGCCCAGGCCGCTGCCGGTCTGGAACTCAAGCTGCACGAGCGGTTTGAGACCGATGCGTTCCAGCGCGGCCTCATGCGCCGGGCGCTGGGTAATGTGAGAGGCAAGGCAATGGCTGACGGCCTGCGGGGAGACGGCATGGATGATGCCGGCCGCGATCGTTGTCGCAAAACCGTCCAGCAGCACCGGAATACCCTGATGCCGGGCCGCGATGATGGCGCCGACACAGGCGGCAATCTCCCGCCCGCCGAGGCAGCGCAGGGATTCGAGGGGGTCTGACAGGTGGCCGCGATGCACTTTCAGTGCGGCGCTGACAAGATCCACCCGCTTCCGGGACAGGCCCGGCGGGGTCTGGGCGCTGGGGCGCACCCAATATTCGGGCGATCCGCCATAAAGCGCGCAGGCTACAGCCGCCGCCACCGTGCCCACGCCGGCGCCGGAAACGGCAATGGCCAGAAGATCGGGATTATCTTCAACCGCTTCAAAGCCGAAGGCTATGGTTGCGGCACATTCCCGCTCGGTCATCGCGGCGGTTTCGGCGATGCTGGGCGTGGGCTTGTCGAGGGCGAGTTCAAACACGCGGACATTGGCGCCCACCTGCGCTGCGATCGCCGAAAGGGGCGCGCGGCCCGATTTCAGTGCCTCGATATGGGCGCGGGTATCGTCATTGGACGACAGCGACACGCCGGAGTCGACCAGGCCGTGAGATCCGGCAAAGATCGCCAGCGTCGGCTTCTCGATCCGCGGCGGAAAGCGGCGCTGCCAGGTGGCGAGCCATTCAGCGGCTTCCCCCAGGCGGCCGAAATCTCCTTCCCGGCCCATGCCGAGAAGCGCCTGATGGACCTTCCGGCCGGCGTCAGGGTCGGTCTCGACCGGTTTCAGGATCAGGTCGCGGACATCATCCAGGGGTGACTTGCTCCGGGTGGGCTCGCTCAAGGGAAAGGTCTCCTGTTACCGGAATAGCCGGCAATCTTAATTATGGCAGATAACGTACACGCCGTCCGGCAAGGAATTATTTCATCCTCTCCTGTAGAACTTGCACTGCAGCCCGCCACCAGTATGGGTTACTCGTATAATGATACAGATTGAGCCGATAAAGAGCCCGTGCATCAAGGTTTGTGCTGTTGATGGCCAGACAGGGCTTTGCCTCGGTTGCGGACGGACCCTGCCGGAGATCGGCGCCTGGACACGTTTCAGCAATGAACAGCGCGACACGGTGATCGCCCAGCTGCCGGAACGGATTGAACGATTGAAAGCCCTCGGGAAGCGGTGACGGGTATGAGTGCAGGCAAGATCTTGTCCCTGATAGCCACTGCGGTTGCGATCGCAATGGTAATCAGCCTGTATCTTGCGCCCAAGCTGCGCGAAGCCGAATATCAGGCCGCGCTGGAGCGTCAGCGCGAAGCCAAGACGGTCGTGGCCACCGCCACCGAGCCAGCCTCCTCGATCCACACCCGCGCCGCCTTCATTGAGCGGGAGGCCGACGGCCATTACTGGACCCGCGCCGATGTTCAGGGCACCGAAGTGAAATTCATGGTGGATACAGGGGCCAGCATTGTTGCCCTGACTTTCCGCGATGCGCAGCGCCTCGGCCTGCAGCCAGAAACGCTCAACTATGATTCGGAAATCCGCACCGCCGGCGGCGTGACCTATGGCGCGCCTGTCACGCTCGACAGCATCCGCATCGGCCGGGTGGAAGTGGAGCGTGTCAGCGCCGTGATCCTGCGCAGCGAACTCGAACAGTCGCTGCTGGGCATGACCTTCCTCAGCGAGCTGAACTCCTACGAGTTCCGCAAAGGCCAGCTGATCATACGCCAGTGATCGGCTTGCCGTCCGCGCCGCGGCCGATACCGATCTCCCAGGCAAAGCGCTGGTCGTCGCCCGCCCAGCGCGCATAGGCCACACGCCCTTCCAGGCCCACCGCCTTCATCAGATCCCTGTACCAGTTCTCGGTGCCCGCATTCAGCCGCTGCGGGTGCACGCCCCACAACAGGCAGGCCTGCCGCAGGCGCTGATCGTCCAGCGAGCCGTAGAGAATCGGCACGCTGCCCCGCACCCGCGCAAACCGCGCGAGCCGCTCGAACGCACCGGTGCGCAGGGCCAGCGCGGCAGCCCCCTCCGCCGCCCCCATAGCCAGCGCCGTCTGGGCCACCACATCGATCGCATTGGGCGCCTGAACCTCGCCGCAGAACTCGTCGAGCGAGCGGCGGTAATCCTCCGCCTCTTCCGTCGCGCGGATGATGCGGGACATGATCGCCACCGCCGTGGCAGGATGCCGGCCCACGGCCGTCTCTGCCGACAGCATCACGGCATCTGCGCCCTGATAGATGGCGGTCGCCACATCGGAGGCTTCCGCGCGGGTGGGAGCGGAATTCTCGATCATCGATTCGAGCATCTGCGTCGCGACAATCACCGGGCGCCCCCTGGCGCGGGCGGCGCGCACGATCCGCCGCTGGATCACCGGCACTTCCTCTGGCGCAAACTCCACCCCCAGATCGCCGCGCGCGACCATGACGGCATCTGCCGCCTCGACGATCGCGTCGAGATGGGTGATGGCAGCGGGCTTCTCCAGCTTCGCCACCAGCGGCGCGCGGCCCGCGATGATGTCCTTGACCTCTTGAATGTCCTCAACCGTCTGGACGAAGGAGAGGGCAACAATATCCACGCCGATTTCCAGAGCGAACATCAGGTCAGCCCGGTCCTTGTCCGTCAGGGCCCGCACCGGCAGCGCCTTGCCGCGAACGGTGAAACCCTTCTTGTCGCCCAGCTTGCCGGGCACCTCGGCGCGCACGCGGGGCTGATCGCCGCCCTGGACCACCGTGAAGATCAGCTTTCCGTCATCGGCCAGGATCGTGTCGCCCTCCTCCAGGATGGCGACAATTTCGGCATGAGGCACGGGGATGGTTTCCTCGTCCGGGGCCGTTTCGCCGACGACGAGGCGGTATTCCTTCCGGAAACCGAGCTTGAGAAAACCGCCTTCAAACTTGCCAACCCGCACTTTCGGCCCCTGAAGGTCGGCCAGCGTGGCCAGCGGCCAGCCGACGGCGGCCTCTGCGGCGCGCACAGCGTTTAGCGCTTCCAGATGGGCTGCGTGCTCACCATGGCTGAAGTTCAGCCGGAAAACATCAACGCCCGCCTGCGCCAGCGCGCGGACCTCCTTCGGCGAGCGGCTGCCCGGCCCCAGCGTGGCGATGATCTTGGCGTTCTCGCCTTGTAATTTCTGGGGGGTCATTCTGGTGTCTCTCCGGCTTCTGCCCTTGCGGAATGATCTCTGTAGGCGACTCGGGGCCATGCTGCCAGCGCGAGCAATCGCAGATCAATGCACCATTTTTCAGTCAGCGTGCATCCATTGGAAGAAATGATGGCATCCTCAAGGAAAGGAGTTTTCAAGCATGATCAAATTGTCCCTCGCCGCTGCCGCCGCCGCCTTTGCCTTGACCGCCTGCGCAACGCCCGCGCTCGCCAGTCCCGAAGCAACCGCCGCGCCGCCCCCTGCCGGTGACACCGTGCAGGTGATGGTGCTCGGCACCTATCACTTCGACAATCCCGGTCTCGATCTGGTCAATGTGGATGCTGACGATGTTCTGGCCGAACGGCGCCAGACCGAACTGCAACTCGTTGCCGAACGCCTCGGCGCCTTTCAGCCCACAGCCATCGCCGTCGAGAAAGTCCCTCGCGGCGGCAGCCTGATCGATTCCGGCTTCGCACGCTTTACCGAGACGGACCTCACCTCCGACCGCAACGAAATAGTTCAGATCGGATACCGCGTCGCGCACCAGCAAGGCATCGGCCGGGTGTATGCGGTTGACGCCCAGGACGGGGAAATCGAATTCTTCCCATTTGATCGCATACGGAGCTTTGCCGAAAAGACCGGGCAAATGGATCTGGTGAACGGCAAGATCGCGCAGGTTCAGGCAGAGGTCGAGGCAATTGCAGGTGATCGCGAGGCAACTCCGATGTACGAATTGCTCGCCAAAGAAAACGATGCCGAACGCACCCAGCGGATGCATTCGGACTTCTACTATGGCCTCCTGAAATTCGCCGATGCCGAGGAACAGCCCGGCGCCGCGCTGAACTATGGCTGGTATGCCCGCAACGCCATGATCTTTGCCAACATCGCGGCGAGCAGCCAACCGGGCGACCGCATCCTCGTGATCTATGGTTCAGGCCATAATTACTGGCTCCGGCATTTTGCCGACTCCACGCCGGGTTTCCAGTTCGTAGACCCCGTGCCCTATCTCAACGGTCAGGCTACCGCCTCCACCGCCACAAACGGATCATAGGAGAGGATCGGCGCGAGCCAGCGCTCGGCCATCCGCATGTCCCATCCCTTGCGCGCGGCATAATCGGCCACCTGATCCCGGTCGATCCGCCCAACGGCAAAATACACGCTCTTGGGATGGGACAGATAAAGCCCCGATACGCTCGAAGCGGGCATCATCGCGTAGCTGGAGGTCAGTTCCACGCCGATGCGCTTGTCTGCTTCGAGCAGGCCGAAGAGGGTCGCCTTCTCGGTATGGTCAGGCTGGCAGGGATAGCCGGGCGCCGGGCGGATGCCCTGATACTTCTCGGCTATCAGCTCCTCGCTCGACAATGCCTCATCCGGCGCATACCCCCAAAGCTCCTTGCGGACCTTCTCGTGCATGTATTCGGCCATGGCTTCGGCAAACCGGTCGGCCAGCGCCTTCACCATGATTGAGGAATAGTCGTCCCCTTTCGCGGCGAATGTCCGGGCAATCTCTTCGGCCTCCGGTCCCGCCGTCACGCAGAATCCACCGATCCAGTCATCCCCCTGCGGCGCGACATAATCTGCCAGCGCGAAATTTGGCTGGCCATTATCCTTCATCATCTGCTGGCGGAGCGTCAGGAAGGTTTCGCCGCTGGCAAGCTTCACGTCATCGCCTGCAGAATTGGCCTTCCAGAAGCCGACAACGGCCTTCGGTTTCAGCCAGCCCTTACCGACCAGCCGCTGCATCATGGCTTGCGTATCGCGCCACAGGCTGGAGGCTGCTTCGCCGACGATCTTGTCTTCCAGGATCGCCGGGTAACGTCCGGCCAGATCCCAGGCAGAGAAATACGGCGTCCAGTCAATATAACGCGCCAGCGTGCCCAGATCGATATCCTCGAATGTCCGTACACCCTCATAGGAGGGTTTCGGCGGCGTGTAGCTTGCCCAGTCAAACTGCAGCTTCGCAGCGCGCGCCTCTGCAATCGGCAGGCGCGGCTTGGGCGGGCCATCCTTGCGGGTTTCCCGCATCCGCTCATACCGGGCGCGCACTTCGCTGAGGAAAACCGGGCGATCATCATCGCTCAGCAGCGTGCTGACCACCCCAACCGCGCGGCTGGCATCTATGACATGCACAACCGGCGCGGACCGGATCGCCGGCTCGATCTTCACCGCCGTATGCGCCGCGCTGGTGGTGGCCCCACCGATCAGCAGCGGTTGGGCCATGCCCCGGCGCTGCATCTCGGCGGCAACATACACCATCTCGTCAAGGCTCGGCGTAATCAGACCGGAGAGACCGATGATGTCGGCTTTTTCCCGCACGGCCGTGTCGAGAATCTTCTCGGCAGGCACCATCACGCCCAGGTCGACAATCTCATAGCCGTTACAGGCCAGCACCACGCCGACAATGTTCTTGCCGATGTCATGCACATCGCCCTTCACCGTGGCGAGGACGACCTTCCCGTTCGACTTGCGCTCAAGGCCAAGCTCACGCTTTTCAGCCTCCATGAAGGGCTCAAGCCAGGCCACCGCCTGCTTCATCACGCGCGCCGATTTGACCACCTGCGGCAGGAACATCTTGCCCGATCCGAAGAGGTCACCGACCACATTCATGCCGGCCATCAGCGGGCCTTCGATCACATGCAGCGGCCGCTCCACGCTGAGGCGGGCTTCTTCCGTGTCCACATCAATGAACTCGGTAATGCCATGCACCAGCGCATGTTCCAGGCGCTTGGCAACCGGCAGCTCACGCCAGGCAAGATCCTTGACCTGAACCTTGCCCTTCTGGCCCTTGAAGCGCTCGGCAAGTTCCACCAGACGGTCGGTTGCATCGGCGCGCCGGTTGAGGATCACGTCCTCCACGGCTTCGCGCAGCTCCGGTTCGATATCGTCGTAGATGTCCAACTGGCCGGCATTGACGATGCCCATGTCCATGCCCGCGGGGATGGCATAATAGAGGAACACCGAATGCATCGCCCGGCGCACCGGCTCATTCCCCCGGAAGGAGAAGGACACGTTCGAAAGGCCGCCGGAAATATGACAGCCCGGGCATGTCTCGCGGATAAGGCGGGCCGCCTCAATGAAATCGAGCGCGTAGGTGTTGTGCTCCTCAATCCCGGTCGCCACCGCAAAGATGTTGGGATCGAAGATGATGTCTTCCGGCGGAAATCCCACCTCTTCAGTCAGGATACGGAAGGCACGCTGGCAGATCTCGATCTTGCGGGCTGCAGTATCTGCCTGCCCCTGCTCATCAAACGCCATCACCACAACGGCCGCGCCATAGGAAAGACAGGCGCGCGCCTGCTCGCGGAATTTCTCTTCGCCCTCCTTCATCGAGATGGAGTTGACGATCGGTTTGCCCTGAACGCATTTCAGGCCCGCCTCGATCACTTCCCATTTTGAGGAGTCGATCATCACGGGCACACGGGCAATATCGGGCTCGGCCGCGATCAGGTTCAGATAGGTCGTCATGGCCTGCACGCCGTCCAGCATGCCTTCATCCATGTTCACATCGATTACCTGCGCGCCGCTCTCCACCTGCTGGCGGGCGACCTCGACGGCATCGGCATACCGCCCCTCGGTGATCATCTTCCGGAACACAGCTGATCCGGTCACGTTGGTGCGTTCCCCAACGTTGATGAAAGTGGCTCTTGCCTGTGTCATTTCCGCGACCTTCCGCGATCCAGCGGCCAGTTGCCATCGCTGAGCGTAGCAAAACCGTCCGTCTTCTGATTGTAGATGTATATCCAGGCCTGCTCGCCTGTTTCTGCGCCTGTGTCGTCAAGCACGGGCACCTGCTGGCGCAGGTAAAGCGATGTGGCCGGATCATCCGTCACATCCTCGAATTCATCCATCGCCGGAATGATGCCCGCATCGTTCACGCGCCAACGCACGCCGTGGCACAGCGTATCGCCCGCCACCACGCCCGGAAAACCGCCCAGATCGAGCATCGTCCCGCGAAACCGGCAGGGCCCGAGAAACGCCCCGGCCACATCCAGTCCCAGCTCATTCGGCGCGCCCGCCGCGCCCTGTTTCAGCAGGCCGTAGAAGATAAAGAGGTCTCCAGTCTCAACTCTCGGTTTCGTCACGACGCCACCGTGAAAGGCTCAAGCCCTGACAGGCGCATGGCGCGCGGCAATTCCGGCACCTGTCGCGGCGCCGATGATTTTACCGCCTTCGCGATCGCCGCGATATGCCCCGGCGAGGTGCCGCAGCATCCGCCCAGCACATTCACCAGCCCGCTGTTTGCCCACTCTTTCAGATGCGCCGCCGTCTGGTCCGGCGTTTCGTCATATTCCCCAAATGCGTTCGGCAGGCCGGCATTGGGATAGGCAATGACGCGCGTATCGGCGACACGGGAGATGGATGCGATATGCTGGCGCATCAGGTCCGCCCCCAGCGCGCAGTTAAGGCCAATCGCCCAGGGCTGCGCGTGGCGAACGGAGTTCCAGAAAGCCTCAGCCGTCTGCCCACTGAGGGTTCGTCCGGACGCATCCGTGATCGTGCCGGAGATGATGATCGGCAGGTCAATGCCCTTGTCCTGGCGCAGATCCAGCAGCGCCTTGATCGCCGCCTTGGCGTTGAGCGTATCAAACACCGTCTCGATCAGGAAAACATCGATGAACGGCGCCATCGCCTCGGCCTGCTCGTAATAAGCCGCGCGAACCTCATCAAACGTCACGTCCCGGTAGCCGGGATCGTTGACATTCGGGCTCAGCGACAGCGTCTTGTTCGTCGGCCCTATGGCGCCCATCACGCCCACCGGGCGGCCAAGTTCCGCCTCGGCCTTGTCAGCCACGTCGCGGGCAATCCGCGCGCCTTCGCGCGCGATCTCCGGCGCAAGCGCCTCCATCTTGTAATCCGCCATGGCAATGGTCGTTGCCGAGAAGGTGTTGGTCTCCACAAAGTCCGCCCCCGCATCAATATAACGGCGATGGATTTCGCCGATGACATCCGGGCGCGTGAGGTTCAGGAGATCATTGTTGCCCTTCAGCGGGATGGCCCAGTCAGCAAACCGGCTGCCGCGGAAATCTTCTTCCGTCAGCTTGAAGTTCTGGATCTGCGTGCCCATCGCGCCATCAAGCACGAGGATGCGCTCATTCGCGAGTTTCTCGAGCGCCTTGAAACGGTCTTTGCTGTTCATGGCTAGGCTGCCTTTGCAGATTGGGGATTGAGGCCGAGCAGACGGCAGGTCGACAGGGCGAGGCCCGCGCGGTTCAGCGTGTAGAAGTGAAAATCCTGAACGCCCTGCGCCTGTAGCTTGCGGCAGAGATCGGCCGCCACATTGGCGGTGACGAGATCGCGGGTTTCTTCATCCTCGTCGAGCCCGTCATACAGCGTGTGCAGCCAGTCGGGGATCGACGCGCCGCAGAGACCGGCAATCCGCTTCAGGCCATTAAAGTTCGGCTGCAGCATGATGCCGGGCACGATCGGCATGGTGACCCCGCCCGCCCGCGCCTTCTCCAGGAAAGCGAGATAAACTTCTGGCTCGAAGAAGAACTGGGTGATCGCGCGGTCTGCGCCCGCGTCCTGCTTGGCTTTCAGGAAGGCAATTTCCGCGCCCCAGCCCCGGCTCTCGGGATGAAGTTCCGGATAGCAGGATACCGAAATCTCAAAACACTTGCCAAGCTCCGGGCGATGCTCTCTCAGCCCACGGATGAGATCAACCGAATCCACAAAGCCGCCCGGATGCGCTTCAAACTTCGCGCCCATCCCCGCTGGCGGGTCGCCGCGCAGGGCAACGATATGCCTCACGCCCGCCTGCCAGTATTCCTCGGCCACAGCGAGCACTTCCTCTTTCGTCGCCGAAACGCAGGTAAGGTGGGCGGCGGGGCGCAACGTCGTCTCCGCAACGATGCGGCGCACCGTGTCATGCGTGCGTTCGCGCGTAGAGCCGCCGGCGCCATAGGTCACCGAGACGAATGCTGGCGCCATCGGCTCCAGCCGCTTGATGGTTTCCCAGAGGCGCGCATTCATCGCCTCAGTCTTCGGCGGAAAAAACTCGAACGATACGCGCACGGTGTTTTCGGCAGTTGGCATTTGGATGGCCGGACGGGTCACGCGGCTTTCTCCCGGACTGAGGCAGGCTTGGTGGCCCGCCAGATATTGACAGTAAGGCCCGGCGCGCCGTTTTCCGGCGGCGCAAAGCTTTGCGGAGCCTCAAGGCTGAGGCCGGCTTCGCTGGCCCAATTGGCCAGTGCATCATGACGCACGCCCAGGCGGTGATGCCCATGTTCGGTGCGCAGAAATTCAAGATCATGCGGGGCAAAATCGATCACCAGCAACCGGCCGCCGGGCGCAAGCACCCTGCCCGCCTCGGCAATCGCATCGGCCGGGGTGTCCAGGAAGTGCAGCACCTGATGGATGATCACCAGATCCGCGCTGGAATCGGCAAACGGCACAGCCGTGACATTGCCGAAGCGAACACGCGCATTGCGCGCATTGGCGCTTTCCAGATTAGCCCGCGCGACCGTCAGCATACGGTGGCTGAAATCGATGCCTTCGGCCTCCGCCGCCAGCGGCGCAAACAGCGCCAGCATGCGGCCCGTGCCGGTTCCGAAATCGATCATCCGGCGGAAAGGCCCGGCTCCGGCCATGTCCAGCAGCGCCGTTTCGATGGCTTCATTCGGATAATGCAGGCCGCGCACCGTATCCCAGGTCTCTGCGATGCTGGAGAAATAGGCTTCGGCCGAGGCTGCACGCCCGGCCATGACTGTGCGCAAACGCTCAAGGTCGGCTTCGATCTCCGGTACGTCGGCGCCGAGCGCATTGAACAGGGCGTCCAGCAATTCCTTGCCGGGGCCGCTGCGGGCAGCGCGGTAGAATACGAACGCCCCTTCGGGCAAACGCTCCGCAAGGCCAGCTTCAGACAAGGCCTTGAGATGATGGGACAGGCGGGGCTGGCTCTGCTCCAGCACCTGCACCAGTTCCCCTACCGACAGATCCTGATATCGCAGCAAAGCGAGCAGGCGCAGCCGCGTAGGCTCGCCTGCGGCCCGCAGCCGCTCAAGAAGTCCATCGAATGCGTCGCTCATGCAAATCATATAAACGAACTTT
This sequence comes from Hyphomonas sp. NPDC076881, assembly GCF_050269995.1. NCBI lineage: Bacteria > Pseudomonadati > Pseudomonadota > Alphaproteobacteria > Hyphomonadales > Hyphomonadaceae > Hyphomonas > Hyphomonas sp. NPDC076881. The sequence goes on from NZ_JBNNJJ010000001.1 coordinate 341,024, forward strand.
TATATGATTTGCAATCCATCTTCGGAACCTGATCTAAACCGGTCCGTTAGAGTTAATAACAAATATGGCACGAAAGACACGTTTCCGACCATTTTTGAGGGTGTCAGGTTGAAGCGCGAAAACCACATGCCATCTCTCTGCAACCCCATCCACCATTCTTGTCATCACCCGTTGACTTATTTCAAACTTCGCAGCATAGCCAGGTCAACAGTTGATGACTTACTCCTCCCAGAAGCCACATTTGCCTGCCATCCTCCGCCGTACGTCGTCTCTTCAGGATTATTGACTGCATGAAACCCGCCTTCCCAGGTGCCGCCCTGCTCGCGGTCGCGCTTACTGCCTGCGCTTCGACACCCGCTGCTGGCTCCAATGACATGGCAGACCCCTATGAGGGCTTCAATCGCAAGATGTTCGCCTTCAATAACGGGCTCGACAAATACGCGCTGGAACCAGCCGCAACCGCTTACAAGACAGTAACCCCCGAATTCGCCCGCGACCGGGTGACTGATTTCCTGCGCAATCTGCGCGGCCCGGTCATCTTCGCCAATGACGTGCTTCAGGGCGAGCCCGACCGCGCCGGAACCACCTTTGCCCGCTTTGGAATCAACACTACCATCGGCCTCCTGGGCCTCTGGGACGCCGCCACCCATATGGGGCTGGACCGCCACAATGAGGATTTCGGCCAGACGCTGGCCGTCTGGGGCGTGGAAAGCGGCCCATACCTGGTGTTGCCGGTGCTTGGCCCAACGACGCCGCGTGACCTGACCGGTTTTGGCGTAGACCGCGCGATAGACCCGCTCACCTGGGTCCAACTGGATAATGACGATGACACAGACCTGGCCATCCGCGCCGGCCTCGGTGTTGTCGGCGCACTGAATGCCCGTGTGAATCTGGACGATCAGATCAACACGCTGAATGCCCAACCCGAACCCTATATTGCCCTTAGACGGATTTATTCATCTTCGCGTCAGGCAGAGATCCTTAATGGGAAGGTGAACGAAGACACCGCCTATGACGACCTCCCTGATTTCGACGCATTCGACGACTATGACGCCGAGCTGTTCGAAGATGAAAGTGTCGGGGCTGCCCCTGAAGAGGAGTAACACAGTGAAGCGTTTCATCCTTCCGGCTCTTATGGCCGCAACCTTGTCTGTAAGCGCCCTGCCCGCCTTCGCGGATGCCAAGACGGAAGCCTACGTCAAGAAGAATGCCAACGAAGTTCTGTCCACGCTCAACAACCCCGCCCTTTCCGCCAAGGAGCGGACGGAGAAGTTTAGCGACTACATGGACCAGTTCGCCGATTTCGACGCGATCTCGAACTTCGTGATCGGCAAATACAGCCGCCGTTTCAGCCAGGCTGACCTGACCCGCTATCGCACGGCGTTCCGGAACTACGCCATGGCTGTCTACGAGAACGAACTCGACGCCTATCGCGGCGAAGCCGTGACCGTGCGCAACTCCGTCGATCGCTCGCCGACCGATTCGATCGTCAACACGGTGATCAAGCGGCAGGACGGCAAGGACATGGACGTGCGCTGGCGTGTTCAGGGCAAGGAAGGCAATTATCAGGTTGTCGATGTTGCCCTCAACCTGGACGGCAACCTGATCTGGCTCGCCATCGAACAGCGCGCCCAGTTCATCGCCCTGCTCGATCAGAGCAATGGTTCGGCTGATGTGCTGATCAACAAGATCAATTCGATGACCGCCGACATCAAGACACGCAAGCGCAGCTGATCCCTTCAACCCCTCCCAATTGTCAAAACGCCCTGACCGATGGTCAGGGCGTTCTTGTTTGCGCGGAACAAACCTTGATCAGGGCGCCGGGCTTGGGGGCATGGTGAAACTGATCGGGGCGCCGGGGCCAAGATCGATGCCGAGATAGAACCAGCCGACGGTGAGAATGACGCCCGAGACCAGGAGCCAAACCGAATAAGGCAGCATCAGCGCCGTAAGGCTGCCGAGGCCGAAATCCTTCTGCCAGCGCTGGGCGAAGATCAGGATCAGCGGGAAATAGACCATCAGCGGCGTGATGATGTTGGTGGCCCCGTCACCGACGCGGTAGGCGGCCGTAGCGCCCTCCGGGGAAACGCCCAGAAGCATCAGCATCGGCACCAGAACCGGCGCCATCAGCGCCCATTTGGCCGAGGCCGAGCCGACGAAGAGGTTCAGGAAACCTGTGAAAATCACCATCAGCCCGAGCACGACCGGCAGCGGCAGGCCGCTCGATTCGATGGCGTTGGCACCATGAACCGCTGTGATGAAGCCGAGGTTTGACCAGCCGAACATGGCCACGAAATGGGCCGCAGCAAAGGCGAGGACCAGATAATAGCCCATGTCCTTCATCGCTTCAGCCATCATGGCGACGAGATCGCGGTGGTTCTTCACCGTTCCAGCCGCGGCGCCATAGGCCCAGCCCGCGAACAGGAAAAGCAGGAAGAAGGCCGCCACCAGCGACTGGTAAAGCGGCGCGAGCGTGGCGTGGACGGAACAGTCGCCCGCTTCGATGGTGCCGGGGGGGCAGGCCTCTTCATTGATGAGCGGCGTTCCGGGGCCGAAGGTCATGAAGACCCAGAGGAGAATGACCGCAAGGCTGGCAAGACCGGCATAGAGAATGCCCTTCTTCTGGCCAGGCTCCAGCGGCTTGTCTTCATCCCCGAAATCCTGCGCCTGCTGGGCCGTGGGCACCCATTTGCCGAGGCGCGGCTCGACGATCTTGTCGGTGACGAACCAGATCAGCGGCAGATAGATCACCATCAGGACCGAGATGAAGAACCAGTTGCCGGCAATGTTGACGTGAAGGCTGTCGACGAGGCCGGAGTTATCCACAGCCTGCTGGGTGATGCCGAAGAGAAGCGCGTCGAGCTGGCCAGGGGTGATATTGGCGGAAAAACCGCCCGAGACGCCGGCAAAGGCAGCGGCAATACCGGCAATCGGATGACGCCCTGCGGCCGCATAGAGAATGCCGGCGAGCGGGATGAGCACGACATAGCCCGCATCCGACGCATGGTTCGACAGCATGGCGATGAGGGCGACCACCGGCGTCAGCAGGAAGGTTGGCGCGCCGCGGACGGCGGCCCGCATGCCGCTGGCGAAGAGGCCGGAGCGCTCGGCCACGCCAGCGCCGAGCATCACGATCAGCACGTAGCCCAGGGGGTGAAAGTGGGTGAAGGTTTTCGGCATATCCACCCAGAGCCGCTGGATGTTCGCGGCCGACAGGAGGCTGTCGGCCCGCACGACCACGTCGGAGCCATCAGGGTTGATCTGGGTCGGGTGGGGCGCAGACACGCCAAGGGCGGCGCAAACAACCGAAAGGAGAACAAGGCCGCCGATCAGATAGAAAAAGAGGAAAGCCGGGTCAGGCAGTTTGTTGCCCGTTCTCTCGACAAATCCGAGAAAACCTTTCTGCGCAGCCGCCATATTGTTCTCGCTCATTCGAACTCTCCCAGTTTCCCAGGGCGAACTGTGCGGATCAGGCGCCCGAAGGCAAGGGTTTTTGTGCCATAATTACAGCGAAGCGGGCCAGATTTCGGGAGGGCCAGCGCGGAGGGCCGGAACGCGCGGGAGCGCGGCCGGTTTTTTGGGTGAAGCTGATCTCCCGGCCAGAGAGCGAGAGCCGATGGCGCGGGGATGTGCTGAGGGGTTTTGGGGAAAGGGCGGAGAGAAGGTCCCGGATAATCGCTTCGCGATTTCCGGGAGGACGCGGATTTTTAGTTAGGAGGTGTCGGGGTGTGGGGCTCCCCCCTCCGCCCCTGCGGGGCACCTCCCCCGTGAACGGGGGAGGAGATCCCCGCGCGGCGGGGAGGTTTGGGGTTCCTCGAGGAAGACACCTGCGAGGTTCGGGGAGATATGGCTTTCCCAGACGGGATCGTCCCAGCTCGGCTTTACGGCGGCGGGTTTCCTGTAGGCGCGCCAGTGGTCGCCGACCTGGACGATGTGGACGTGGCCCCATCGGGTGACCGAGATCAGCAGGGTACGGAGTTCAACATCCTGACGTTTGAAGATCCAGCGCAGCTGCAGCCAGAGGTAGGGCCAGAAGACTGGCACCACATGGGCATAGAGGCGGGCGATCTGGGGCGACATGGGACGGAGTATAGCTCCGTTCCCGGAGGGGGTGGGGAAATAAAGTTTTTTCTGCGTGTTTGCTGCAGGTTTGAGCAGATTTTTGTTGGATAGGGCGGAAGGCCCTCACCTCCCACGCCCTCCGGGCGCGGGCCTCTCCTCTCCCGGCGGGGGAGGGGTAAGAGGCGTTGGAGTTTTTTCTGGAAAGCTCCAAAAAACTCCAACGGGGCTCCAAAGACTTTCAGGACCAAGACTTGGACAAATCCGGACAGTTCCGGTCAGGCGGCGGCCATGTGCCAGTTTTCAAGTTCGATGACGGTAGCTTGCCAAGGGAGGCTGGCGATGCGGTCTACCCAGTCGCGAATCAGGGGATCGTCCGGCGTGGAATCCTTGAACCAGAGGAAGGGCGAGGAGACGAGCAGGTCTGCTGCGGTGAGCCGCTCGCCCATCAGCCAGGGGCCTTCTTCCAGCGCGCGGCGGAGCCGGTCTGCCACTTCCGTCATGCCGCGATAGGTGGTGTGGAGGACGGGGTGGTCGAGGCCGGCGACGCCGTGGACGATGACAGGCTCCATCACGCCAGCATACCAGAACATCCAGGCGAGGAAGCGGCCGCGCTCGGCATCGCCTTCGGGCACGGTGTATTCGGCGGCGGGGAAGAGGTCTGCCAGATAAAGCATGATGGCAGCGCTTTCCCAGATCATCACGTCATCATGGACGAGCAGTGGCACCTTGCCTTCGGGGTGAGGGTTGAGCGGGTCGCGCCCGCCGGTGCCATCCTGACGGGGAACCGAAACGATGCGGACGGTCACCCGGTCTGCAATGCCCATGGCGTAGATGAGGTCGAGGATGCGGGTCGAGCGGGAATGGGGGGCGTGGTAGAGGGTGAGCATGGGGCGTCCTTTCAGGGGTGGTTGCCGGAGGCGGCATGAGGACACTATGGTGCACCCCTCCTGACAGTTTCCGTCAGGAGGCTTTCTGTAGAGATCGCGCATGGCCCGCACCGACCGCCTTTTCCGCCTGCTGCACCTGATGCGCACCCTGCCCCAGCCTGTGACGGCGGGGCGGCTGGCGCAGGAGACTGAGGTTTCCGAGCGGGCGATCTACCGGGACATTGCTGCCCTGCGCGCAGCGGGGGCGCGGATCGAGGGGGCAGCGGGCTATGGCTATGTGCTGGAGGAAGACCCGGCCCTGCCCCCGCAGAGCTTTACGCGGATCGAGATCGAAGCGCTGCTGATTGGCCTCGCCGAGGCGCAGAATTCCGGCGACGGGGAGATTGCCGAAGCCGCCCAGCTCGCCCTTGCCAAAGTGATTGCCACCCTGCCCGAACGCCAGCAGCGGGAAGCGGCCCATGCCGTGCATTACGTGTTCCGGTATGACCGGCGGGAGGTGACCTCACGCGATCTGGCGCTGATCCGCACGGCGTGCTGGGAAGAGGAAACACTGAAGCTTTCCTATCGCGATGAGGCGGGCGCTGAGACCGAGCGGATCGTCCTTCCCCTGACGATCCTCTATGCCGAGAAGGTGCTGGTGTTGCTGGCCTGGTGCCAGCTGCGGCAGGACTGGCGGAGCTTCCGGATTGACAGGATCGCCGCCGCCGAGCGGACAGGCGATAGCTTCCGTCCACGGAGGGTTTCGATGTTACGGGATTATGTGGAACGGATGAAGGCGCGGGGGCGGCCGGTTTAGGGGCTACTTCAGCATCGCGCCGGCGATTTCGGGGCGGTCTTCGGCGGTTTCCGAATATTTCGGGTCCGGGCGGAGCTGGGTGGCCTGTTCGTAGGCGTAGCCATAGGCGAGGAGGGCCGCGTCGGTATCTTTGGCGCCCATGAAGGAGACGCCCAGCGGGATGCCGTGAACCTCGCCCATCGGCACGGTGAGGTGGGGATAGCCCGCGACGGCGGCGAGGAAACCTGCGCCAGCCCATTCGGGCCAGACGTCGCCATTGACAGGATCGACGCGCGGGGAAATCGGGCCGGAGGGCGAGACGAGGGCGTCCACGTCATATTCCTTCAGAAGACGGTCTATGCCGTTTTCACGGGCGGCAGACTGGACGAGCGCGCGGGCGTCGAGATAGGCCTGATCCGTGAGCGGACCGAGTTCATCGGAGGCTGTGAACAAGTCCTGATTGAATAGCGCGAGTTCGGTATCGGCATTGGCGGCATTGAAGGCGATGACATCGCTGAGGGTGCGCGTCACCACGCCCGGCGCGGCGGCGGCGAGATAGGCGTTGAGACTGTCCTTAAACTCATATTGCAGGAGCAGCAGCGAGGCGGCCCAGAACTCGCCGGGGACGTCGCTTTCCTCGATCTCGACAATTGTGGCGCCAGACTGGCGCATGGCATGGAGCGCAGCCTCGAAGCGGGCGATGATATCCGGATTGGAGCCGACCGAGGCGCGCAGGACGCCGAGGCGCTTGCCCTTGAGGGCGGCCCCGGAAAGGTGCTCGGTATAGTCGACATCATCCGGGGCCATAGCATTCATCAGGAGGGCGGCGCCGGTGACCGTTTTGGTCATCGGGCCGGCAGTATCCTGGCTGGGCGAGATTGGCACGATGCCTTCCTGCGGGAGGATGCCGACGGTGGGCTTGAAGCCGACGAGGCCGTTGACGTTCGACGGGCAGATGATCGAGCCGTTGGTTTCGGTGCCGACCCCGCCGGCGGCGAGCGAGGCGGCGATGGCCGCGCCTGTGCCCGAGCTGGACCCGCAGGGGGAACGGTCAAGCATGTGGGGATTGCGAACCTGTCCGCCCACGGAGGACCAGCCGCTGATGGAATCGTTGGAACGGAAGTTTGCCCACTGGCTGAGATTGGTCTTGCCGAGGATGACGGCGCCTTCCGCCCGCAGGCCAGCAACGAGGGGGCTGTCGCGGCCGGTGATGTTGGCGGCGAGCGCGAGGGAGCCGGCGGTGGTGGGCATGGGATCAAGGGACTCGATATTGTCCTTGAGGAGGATGGGGAGGCCATCGAGGGGGCCGAGCGCCTGCCCTGCCGCGCGGCGGGCATCAGATGCGGCGGCCTGGGCGAGCGCGTCGGGATTGACCGCGAGGATGGACTGGAGGCGCGGGCCGGCGCGGTCGATGGCCTCGATGCGGGCGAGATAGGCCGTCGTCAGATCAACGGAGGTCGTCTCGCCGCTGGCGAGGGCGGCGGAGAGTTCTGGAAGGGAACGCGAAAGGCTGGCGTCGGCGGCGTAGGATAAGGGCGCAGAAACTGGCGCGGGCGCTGCTGGTGGCGCGGCGGCCGGCGTCGTGCAAGCGGCGAGAAGAAGCGCCGAAACCTTAAAAATAACAGCACCTTCGATGAAATTCCGCAAGCGTCCCTCCCCATATGAACCGTTTCGAGCCGTAGAGTAGCGATCTTGTTCCTGGCCGCAATAGCACGGACTATCGGCAAACTGATGAAACGCCCTGAGACCGGCAAACGCCCCGCGTTAACCCTGCATTGCCCGGTAATCGCAGGAAAAATTCCTGACGGCACTCATTCGGAAAATGCTCTGTATCCCGCCGAAAAATCCCTATGGCCCTGTTTTTGCATAAGTCTTTTCAAGGTCAACCTGACTGAGCCCCGTTTCGGGAGATGAGAATGACCAAGACGCTGCACATTGGCGCCTATAAGGACCGCTATCCGACAGCTTTCGTGCTGCCCCGGAAAAGCCGCCATGCTGTTGATCCACGTCTGTTCCTGCCGCTCAGCAAGGCGCGCGCAAACCTTGATGGACTGGCACTTTATCCACCTTTCCAGGGCGAAAACCTGCTGCATGCGTTCAACCGCGTGCCCCTGAACCACCCACGCTATGTGATCTCTTTCGAAAGCCACCTTCCCCGCGAATTCGGCCTGAAGGAACGCTCGCTGGCGGGCCGCACCATGATGCGCGACATCTCCAGCAACCGTTGCCGGCGCATCATCGGCCTTTCGCATTTTGCCGCGCGCAACTTCCTGCACCAGAACCGGGACGCGCCGGAACTGGAAACCCTGAAGCGCAAGCTGATGGTGCGTTACCCCAACGTGATTGTTCCCGACACGGAAGACCTTCTGGCCGAAGCGCTTTCCGCCGGCGCGCCGGATGTGCTGGAGCTGACCTTCGTGGGCAGCCATTTTGCCCGGAAGGGCGGCCTGACCGTGCTGCGCTTTGCCGAGGAAGCGCAGAAGCGCGGCCTGCCTGTGCATATCAATATCGTGTCTTCCATGCAAATGGGCGCAACGGTGTGGACCGATCCGTCCAATGCGGAGTTTTTCAAGCCGTATCTGCGCCTGCTGGACCTGCTGAATGTGACCCACTCTCGCGGGCTGCCGAATTCCGAAGTGTTGGCACTTCTGGCAAAGTCACACTTCCAGCTGATGCCGACATTCTCCGACACATTCGGCTATTCGATCATCGAGGCGATGGCGCAGCACACACCGATGATTGCGACGAATGTGCAGGCTGTGCCGGAGATGGTGGTGGACGGGTACACCGGACTGCTACTCGATCTGCCGACGGATGAAACAGGATACTGGATCGCGCCAACTTACGAGACGCGCGGGGACGCCTCGTATGAGGCGCACTTCCGTGACGGAATCGAAGCGCTGGTGGAGCAGCTGGTGGCGCGCGTGAGCGAGGTGATCGGCAAGCCGCACCTGTTGCTGGCGATGCGCAGGAATGCGCGACGGGAAGCGGAAGACAAGTTTTCAGCGACCGCAAGCAGCGCGTTCTACGACGCTTTCTATCCCCGCATCGCGGCAGAGAAGATCAGCGCCGTGCCCGCGGTGGACCCGGCGCTGGATGTTTCGTCCGAACCTGTGAAAGCGGGATGATGCCTGCCGGACGGCCCTGGCGGGCCCTCCGGACACGCCTGTTTCCTAGCGCGAGAACTTCTTGAACTTCAGGCGCTTGGGATTGACCGCGTCTTCGCCGAGGCGGCGTTTCTTGTCTTCGAGGTAGGACGAGAAGTCGCCCTCGAACCATTCGACATGGCTGTCGCCCTCGAAGGCGAGGATGTGGGTGGCCATGCGGTCCAGGAACCAGCGATCGTGCGAGATGATGACGGCGCAGCCGGGGAAGTTGTCGAGACCCTCTTCGAGCGCCTGCAGGGTTTCCACGTCAAGGTCGTTGGTCGGTTCGTCGAGGAGGAGCAGGTTGTGGCTGCCGCGCAGCATCTTGGCGAGGTGGACGCGGTTGCGCTCACCGCCTGAGAGGATGCCGACCTTCTTCTGCTGGTCGGTGCCCTTGAAGTTGAAGGCGCCGACATAGGCGCGGGACATCACGTTGACGCCACCGAGATCGATAATGTCCGTGCCACCAGAAATTTCTTCCCAGACGTTCTTGTTCGGGTCGAGCTTGTCGCGGCTCTGGTCGACATAGCCGATCTTGACCGTTTCGCCGACACGCATGGCGCCTGCATCGGGCTTTTCCTGGCCGAGGATCATCTTGAACAGCGTGGACTTACCTGCGCCGTTGGGGCCGATGACGCCGACGATACCGCCGGGGGGGAGTTTGAAGTTCAGGTTCTCGATCAGCACATTGTCGCCAAACGCCTTGCTGAGGCCCTCGGCCTCCAGCACGACGCCGCCGAGACGCGGGCCGGGGGGAATGCGGATCTGCGCGGTCATCACCTTCTCGCGCTCTGCCTCCGACGCCATCTTCTCATAGGCCGTGATACGGGCCTTGGACTTGGCCTGGCGGGCCTTCTGGCCGGAGCGGACCCATTCGAGTTCCTTGGCGAGGGTGCGCTTGCGGCCGACATCGTCGCGCGCTTCCTGCTCCATCCGCTTGGCCTTCTGTTCGACCCAGCCGGAATAGTTGCCCTGGAAGGGCACGCCGCGGCCACGGTCGAGCTCGAGAATCCAGCTGGTGATGTCGTCCAGGAAGTAACGGTCGTGGGTGACGAGGATGACGCAGCCGGGGAAGTTGATGAGGTAGTTCTGCAGCCAGGCGACGGTTTCAGCGTCGAGGTGGTTGGTCGGTTCGTCCATCAGGATCATGTCGGGCTTCGACAGGAGCAGCTGGCAGATGGCGACGCGGCGGACTTCCCCGCCTGAAAGCTTGGTGACGTCCGCGTCATTGTCCGGGCAGCGCAGGGCGTTCATCGCCATTTCGATCTTGGAGTCGATATCCCACGCATCGGCCGCGTCGATCTGCTCCTGCAGCTTGGTCATCTCTTCCATGAGTTCGTCGGAATAGTCTTCGCCGAGCTTGTTCGAGATCTCGTTGAACTTGTCGAGCATCTGCTTTTCCGGGCAGGCGGCCGCGACGTTTTCAAAGGCGGTGAGGGCCGGGTCGAGCTTGGGCTCCTGCGGGAGGTAGCCGACCTTGATGCCGTCTGCGGCCCAGGCCTCGCCGGTATAGTCCTTGTCGACGCCGGCCATGATGCGCAGCAGGGTAGATTTACCCGAGCCGTTGACGCCGACCACACCGATCTTGGCATCCGGCAGGAAGTTCAGGTGGATGTTTTCAAACACCTTCTTGCCACCGGGATAGGCCTTGGTGAGGCCTTGCATGTGGTAAACGATCTGGGGACCGGCCATGGGCTATGGTTCCTTTGCGAAGCTGGAAACGGTTGTCTGGGCGCGATGTGGCCTGCGCTCAACCGCCGGTCAAGCCGTCCGCAGTATTGAAAAGGGATTGAAGAGGGTAACGCCCCCCAATATCCGGCCTTCCTGCATATCTTCTGTCAGCAGGGTATCGCAGTCCGCGATCTGAGCGGCGGCGATGATAGCGCAATCCCAATACTGAAAGCCGGTCTCACGACGGATGAGCAGCGCCCGGTCCACAAGGTCAGCCGTGACGGGCACAATCTGGAACCGCTTCCAGCTTTCAATAAACTCGCAGGCGAGTTCATGGGGCAGCGCGCCCGGCCGGCTGGCCCGCGTAGCCTGCACATAGAATTCCTGCAGCACCTGCGTGGAGAGGACCAGATCGTTGCGCCGCTGAAGAAGATCAGCCGCCAGCGATTTTTTCGTGAACTCCAACGGTTCCTCAGAGGTACTGATCGAATAGATCAGAATGTTCGTATCCAGGAATACCGCCAAGGAGACTAATCGCGATAGAGCTGGTCGCGTGGGACATTATCCCCTGCGCGAAAACCCGAAACCCTGGCGCGAGCAGCCTGTTCACGGGCTTTCAGTTCAGCGATCCGCGTGTCACGTTCTTTCAGGTTGCGGATCAGCCCCGCCGCCTGAACAGCTGTTTCGGTCCACGCCTTCACAAGTTCATCAATGGGGCGACCCTCGCGCTTGGAGAGCGCTTCGAGACGATTATAAGTCTCATCATCCACCATGACAGATCTAATTCCCATGAATGTAATTATAAGATGAGCCAGCGCTTCAGGCAATCCGCGGATAGAGCGCTCAATATCTCGTTTTGCGCTTGTGTGGGGAAGGCGCGCGCGGCATCAGCTTTCAGTAGAGCGGGTTTTCCCCTGCGCAGGCCCGATCATGAGCGATAAGTCTCCTTCCACCGCTGACCAGAAGCCTGCCAGCTATGGCGATGATGACATGACGCGGGCGTCAGGCTGGGACGCGCTGCTGGATGATCTGTTCGGGCTGAATGTGCGGGCGTTGAAGACGATGGCGGCGGCGCTGTTATCGCCTGCCAGGCTGTTCGAAGCGGCGCGGGATGTGGACTGGCTGGGCCGGTATACCCCGTCGATCCGGCTGGTGTTCACGCTGATTGCGGCGGTCGTGTTCCTCAAATTCCTGTGGGTCAACGATACGTCTGGCCTGTTTGCCTATACCCAGGCGACCATGGAGGCGATGGGGACCGAGTTTCCCGGCCGCACCCCGGAAGAAGCCGCCAGGGACTATCTCGCCGCGCTGCTGGTAACTTATCCTTTCAGCTATTTCGGGGTGCATGCGGTGTTTGCCCTGATGCTGAACATCTGGGGCAAGGGCACGCCCCTGGCGGTGCGGATACGGCTGTATTTTGCGGGGCTGTTGCCGGTGCTTCTGGCCGGTGTGGTGATGACGCTGGTGTATGCCGGGCTGAGCGCCGAGGCCCTGGATCAGACGATGGTGATCGGTTTCGGCCTGATGCTCGGGCTGTATTTCCTCACGCTGTATCGGGGGCTGGGGCCGGTCCACCGGGGCGCGGGGCGAGCCGGCCGCAGCGCGCTGGGGGCTGTGGTCATGATGGGGGGCGACCTTGTGGTGAGCGCGGTCTCTTCGCTGTGGGCCGTCACGCTGCTGTTCGCCGGGGCGGGCTGATCCTGCCAGCGCAGAGAGGATGACAGCGGCGGAATCGCCGCTAGTCTCCTCCGCCATGACGATCCGTTCTCTTTTCATAGCGGCGATGGCCGCACTCACGCTTACCGGCTGCGCTGCCGGACAAGCTGCCCATGCCCGCACCCCGCAGCAGGATACCCCTCGAATGACCGATGCCCCCCGGCTGACGCCGGAACGCCTTTATGCCTCCCCTTCCCTTTCCGGCAGCACGCCGCGCGCGGTGCGCTTTTCGCCCGATGGCAAGCGCGTCACCTTCCTGAAGCCACGGGCCGAGGAAAGCGCGCGGTATGACCTCTGGCAGTTTGATGTGGCGACCGGGGCGCAGAGCCTGCTGGTAGATTCCACAGCCGTTGACCCGGCAGACGCCGAACTCTCCGAAGAGGAAAAGGCCCTGCGCGAGCGCAAGCGGATCGCCAGCGTGCGCGGGATCGCCGATTATGCCTGGGGCACGGCGGACACGATCATCGTGCCGGCGGGCGGAGATATTCATCTGGTGACGCTGAAGGCCAGCGGGCCGGAAACACGCCGCCTGACGCAGACCGACGCTTTTGAATATGACGCCAAGGTTTCGCCGCGCGGGACGCATGTGAGCTTCATCCGTGACGGGGCGCTCTATGCCATCGACCTGGCGAGCGGAACCGAGACGCGCATCTCTCCGGAAGCGCAACCGGACAAGGCCATCAGCTATGGCATCGCCGAGTTTGTCGCGCAGGAGGAGATGAGCCGGTATACCGGTTACTGGTGGAGCCCGGACGAGCGCTATGTGGCGTTTACCGAAGTGGACGAAAGCGGCGTGGACATCATTCCGCGCTTTGACATTGCCGCCGACAAGGTGACCGTGATTGAGCAGCGCTATCCGCGCGCCGGGCGGCCGAACGCGAAAGTGGCGCTGCATGTGTTTGACCGGAATGACGGCTCAACGCGGCGGATCGCGCCTATGGGCCCCGATGACTATCTGGCCCGCGTGAACTGGGCTCATGGCAGCCTCTGGTTTCAGACCGTGAACCGGGAGCAGACGGAAATCCGCTTTAACCGCACCGATGGCCTGCCCTGGCGGATATGGTCTCCGTTTACGGAGGAACAGGAGCGGTGGGTGAACCTGTCCGATGATTTTCTGGCCCTGCCGGATGGCGGATTGCTGGTGACGCATGAGCTGGACGGCTTCCGGCATATCTATTGGCGCGATGCATCTTCGGGCGAGAAGCGGCAGATCACCTTTGGCGACTGGGTGGTAGACAAGATTGCCGGTTTTGATGTGGAGACGGCGACGGTATATTTCACCGGCTATCTAGACACACCGCTGGAGCGGCATCTCTATGCCGTGCCGCTGGGCCGGAGCGATGCCGAGATTGCGACATTGGGCGCCGAGCGGGTGCCGGAGACCAACTGCCTCAACACGACACCGGAGTCAGCGCGTGTGTCGAAGGTTTGCCCGCAGGTGCGCCGGATTACACCGGAAGGCGGCAGCTGGAGCGTCAATATGGATGCGGGCGCCAAGAGCTATATCGGCACATTCTCTTCACCGGCGCAGCCGCCGCAGACGGCGCTCTACAAGGCAGACGGCACGCGCGTGGCGTGGATCAATGAGAATGCGCTGAATGCGGGCCATCCGTATGCGCCTTATCTGGAAGCCCACACCGTTCCTGAGTTTGGCACGCTGACGGCGGAAGACGGGCAGACGCTTTACTATTCGATCCAGAAGCCGCCGGGGTTTGATCCGGCGCAGAAATATCCGGTGATTGTGGAGGTGTATGGCGGGCCGCATGTGCAGCGCGTTGCCAATGACTGGCGGCCGCTGAGCGATCAGCTCCTGACCCATGAAGGCTATATCGTGTTCCGGCTAGACAATCGCGGCACCTGGAACCGGGGCAAGCGGTTTGAGGATGTGATCTATCACCAGACCGGCGGGCCGGAAGTACGCGACCAGTTGGCGGGGGTCGCGTGGCTGAAGGCGCAGCCCTTTGTGGACGGGGACCGCATTGCCATTCAGGGCTGGAGCTATGGCGGCTACATGACGCTGATGACCTATGGCCAGGCGCAGGAGGGCACGTTTGCCGCTGCGATTGCCGGGGCGCCGGTGACCGACTGGGCGCTCTACGATACGTTCTATACAGAGCGTTACATGGGCACGCCGCAGCTCAACCCGGAGGGCTATGAGGCGTCCAGCGTGTTTGCGCATGTGGATGGGCTGACGGGGCCGCTGCTGCTGATCCACGGCATGGCGGATGACAATGTGACCTTCGACAACACCACGCGCCTGATGGCGGAGTTGCAGCAGCGCGGGCAGAAGTTCGAGCTGATGACCTATCCCGGCCAGCGGCATGGCATTCAGGGCGAGACGCTGCAGCTTCACCTGATGCGGACACGGCTGGATTTCCTGGAGCGGCATCTCGGGACGCCGCAACCATGACCGTCAAGCCATGGAAAGTTCTGTCATCGCGCCAGATCATGAAGGACCGCTTCATGGGTCTGCGCGCCGACATGTGCGAGCGTGAGGATGGGCATATCATTGAGGCCTATAACGTCATTGAGCTGACAGAGTGGGTGACGGTGATCCCGGTGACGGATTCTGGGAATATCGTGCTGGTACGCGAGTATCGCCATGCGTCCCGGGTGATCCTCACAGGGCTGCCGGGCGGGGTGGCGGACGCAGGCGAGACGGACTGGGCGGCGGTGGGCGCGCGGGAGCTGCGCGAAGAGACAGGTTATGTTCCGCGCGAGATGATCTGGATAGGCACCTGCCACCCAAACCCGGCGACGCAGAACAACAAGCTGCACTATTATATGGCACTGGGATGCACGCGGGACACGCGCCAGGAACTGGACCCGAACGAGGATATTGAAGTTCTGGAAATGCCGTATAAGGAGTTTCTGGATTATGGGCATCTGGACGTGCAGCATGCCCTGCACGCGGCGGCCCTGTTTTACGCCGAGCGGCATTTTCACAAACACCCTGAACTGCGCCCGAAGGAGTAACGCCTATGCCTGCCTTTCAGCCGACTGCCGATCAGTTCCGCGCCTTTCGCGATGACCCGTATGATGGGCCGGTGGCGCAGGTGAACATCCTGAAGTTCAAGGTGAAGGCCGAGTATCGCCCCGAAGACCCCGAATATGGGGAGAAGATCAGCGGGCGGGACGCTTACATGCGCTACTCAGAAGCGTTCACCGAGGCCGCCGCAGAAGTCGGCGGGACGACGCTGCTGCTGGGAGATACGGAGCGGTTTTTCATTGGCAACGGGGACTGGGACGCGGTGCTGGTGAACCATTTCCCGAACCGGCAGGCGTTTATCGCGACGCTGAACCACCAAAACTACAAGGACATGGCGCGCCACCGCGAGGCGGGGCTGCTCTGTCAGGAACTGATCGTGACGCGGCCGACATGGGCGGGCGGGAAGAAGGTTTGACGGCCTGCGGGTCAAGCGGCTTGCTGGGTTGGAATTTCAAATGATATATCTTTTGAAACCCTCTCGCCGGAGTACGCCTCATGACCCTTTCTGCCCTCGGCCCCAAAGTGATCCGGCAGTTTGTCGATGGCGCCTTTGGCCAGATCCATGTGCGCACGGCAACGCCTGAAATGCAGACGGCGCGCCCGCTGGCCTGTCTGCATATGAGCCCCAAATCTGGCCGGATCTATGCCCGTTTCATGCAGGCGATGGCCGCAGACCGGATGGTGATTGCGCATGACTATCCCGGCTTTGGCGAATCCGATGCGCCGCCCGCCGAGCCGCATGTGAGCATTGAGGATTATGCCCGTAGCCTTTGGGATGTGGTGGACGAACTGGGCCTGCAGGAAATTGATCTGATGGGCTACCACACCGGCGCTGAAGTGGCGGTAGAGGCGGCGCGGCAGCGGCCAGAGGCAGTGGGCGCAATCGTGCTGATCGGCGCGCCGATCTTCACGGCGGCGGAACTGGACGAGATGCACAGAACATATGGCCATGTAGACCTCGATATGGACGGTACGCGCTTTTCCCGGATGTGGAAAAGCGTGGTGGCCCATCGCGGGCCGGGCATGACGCTGGAGATGATGGCGGAGTCCTTTGCCGAGAATTTGCGCGCCGGGGAGAAGTATGAGTGGGGGCACCGGGCGGCGTTTGAGTATGCGCGCCAGTTTCCGCAGGTTCTGGCGAGCCTGGAGCACCGCATCACCGTGTTCAATCCGGAGGATGATCTGCGGGCGCAGACTTTGCGGGCGCCGGAGTATCTGAAGAATGGCGTGGTGGTGGATCAGCCCGGCTGGGGGCATGGCTTTCTGGACGCGCATACGGGGGAGGCCGTGCGCGCGGTGAAGGCGGCGCTGGGCTGATACCTTCCCGGCGGACAGAGAATTTGTACGTCCGCAGCCCCCGTGACAGACTCTCCCGAGTGTGATGAATATTCCGGCACATTGAGTGACAATATCTTGCCGGAGCAAGATCGTAAGGCGATCCGGTAAGGACTGTCTGGGAGGAAAAAAATGAGCGGATATGAACTCTATGGTGCGTTGGGGTCTCCCTACTCGCTGAAGGTGCGGGCGGCGATGCGGGCAAAGGGGTTGTCTCATAGCTGGACCGGGATGACGGGCGAGGAGCGCGGGGTGATCATGCCGAATGTGAAGGCGCAGGTGATCCCCGTTATCCGCAAGCCCGATGGCAGCTGGACGAATGATTCCACACCGTTCCTGCTTTCTATTGAGGGCGAAGGACGCAGCCTTGTGCCCAGCGATCCGGCACTCCGCTTTGTGTGCCTGCTGCTGGAGGACATGGCGGACGAGTGGTTCATGAAGGCGATGTTCCATTATCGTTGGTTTTACGCCGCCGATCAGGAATGGTGTGCCAACTGGCTGATGTATGACTCGATGCCCAATGCCGGCCGGGCGGGCGTGGAGAAGAATGCGGCGGTGATCCGTGCCCGGCAGATTTCGCGGATGGCGCTGGTAGGCTGCACGCCGGAGACGGCGCCGATCATCGAGGCGAGCTGGAAGCGGAGTTGCCAAGCGCTGCAGGAGATGGCGCTGGGGCCGGGGCGGTTCCTGTTTGGGGACCGGATTTCGCTGGCCGACCTGGCCTTCTATGGGCAGCTGAAAGTGATGAGTTACGACCCCACGCCGATGGCGTGGATGCGGGAGGCGGTGCCTTACCTCTATCGCTGGCTGGACCATGCCGATGATGCCAGCGGGATCGGCGGAGACTGGGCCGGGTCAGACGCGGTGTTGGCGAGCCCGGCGGTGCAGGCGCTGCTGGCGCAGACGGGCGACACCTACCTGCCCTTCCTGCTGGCGAATGCCAAAGCCATCGAGACGGGCGCCGAAACCTTCACGTTGACGATTGAAGGGGGCCGGTATGAGCAGGGCGTGTTCAAATATCAGGTGAAGTGTCTTGCGAGCCTGCGCGAGGAGTGGCACCGGCTGGATGCAGACACCCGCGCCGGGCTGGCGCGGCTTATCGGACCTGGAGCTGACATACTTGGCTGACAACCTCTCTCCCATATCGCGCCTGCTGCACCGGCGGGGCGAAAGCCTGCAGAAGGGCGATCCTGTCGCCCTGCCCATCGTGGCCTCCACCACCTTCCACCTGCCGGGCGACCCACAGGCGAGCCATGTCTATGGCCGCTATGGCAACCCGACGGTGGAGGAGGTGGAGGCCGAGATCGGCCTGCTGGAAGGGGCGGAGGCGGTGCTGTTTCCCTCCGGCATGGCGGCGATTGCGGCGCTGTTCTACGCGCATTTGAAGCCGGGCGACCGGGTGCTGGTTCATGCGGATGGCTATTACAACGCCCGCGCGCTGCTGGAGGCTTTCTTTGCGCCGCTGGGGATCGACATTGCCACCTGCCCCACCGCAGAAATGGCCGGGGCGGACCTGACCGGCGTGAAGCTGGTGCTGGCGGAGACGCCCTCCAATCCGGGGCTGGAGGTGTGTGACCTCGCCAAGCTGGCGCGCAATGCGAAGAATGCGGGGGCGCTGCTGGCGGTGGACAACACCACGGCGACGCCGCTGTGCCAGCGGCCTCTGGATCTGGGCGCAGACTTTACCATCATGGCCGATACCAAGGCGATGGCCGGGCATTCGGACATTCTGGCCGGGCATGTTTCCTGCCGCGATCCGGCCCTGTTGCAGCCGGTGAAGACTTGGCGGCGCCTGGGCGGGGCGATCTGCAGCCCGTTTGATGCCTATCTGCTGCACCGGGGCCTTGCCACGCTGGAGCTGCGCGTGGCGCGGGCAAATGCCAATGCACTGGCCGTGGCGAATGCGCTTTCCGGCATGGAGGGCGTGACGGGCCTGCGCTATCCGGGGCTGGCGACGGACCCGGCACATGGCGTGGCGCGCAAGCAGATGAGCGGGTACGGACCGATTGTCAGCTTCTGCCTGCCCAGCCGGGAGTTGGCCGAACGCTTCATTGAAACACATCCGCTGCTGACGCCGGCGACGAGCTTTGGCGGGGTGCATTCGGCCGCTGAATGCCGGGCGCGCTGGGGCGACAAGGTGCCGGGCGGGTTTATCCGCATGGCTTGTGGCATTGAGCCTGTTGCAGACCTTACAGGCGCAACGATCCGGACGCTGAGCGCGCTGGGTCTGCGCAGCGCTTAGGGTTAGCCACGTAACCCTCATGCGGCTATGATGCCGATGGATTCGACGATTGCGGGGGACCGGCGATGCGCCGTTTCAGTATAGTTCTGCTTTTCATCCTGATCGCAGGCGCAGCCTATGGCTGGTATGCCCTGCGCAAACCGCCCAAGCCGATGGAAATGTCCGAACCGGTACGCATCCATCAGGGCGTCGTGATCGGCGGGGTGGACCGGGCGAACCCGGATGTGATCGTCTTCAACGGAATTCCCTACGCCACCGCCAAGCGCTGGACGCCGCCCGCCGCGCCGCCGCAATGGGGCGCCATTTCCCGCGACACCCGGGAGTATGGGCCAGAATGCCTGCAGAGCCGCGAACGTTCGGCTGGGTTTGTCGACCGGATCCTGGAAGGGGTGGGTCTTTCCGGTTTCGAGCGGATGATGGCACGCGGGGTGATGGCGCTGCAGAGGCCACCAGCGGAGTCAGAAGATTGCCTGTCGCTGAATATCCGCACCGCCAATCTTGGGGGCCGCGAGCTGCAGCCGGTGATGGTGTGGATCCATGGCGGCTCGCACCAGTTCGGATCAGGATCGCAGGGGATCTATCAGGCCAACGGGCTGGTGGAGAAAGGCGTGGTGCTGGTCACCATCAATTACCGGCTCGGCGCGTTCGGCTATCTGGCCCACCCCGCGTTGACGGAAGAGGCGGGTACGTCCGGCAATTACGGCCTGCTGGATCAGGTGTCGGCACTGAGCTGGGTACGCGAGAATATCGCGGTGTTCGGGGGCGACCCGAATAATGTGACCGTGTTCGGGGAAAGCGCCGGCGCCCAATCCATAACCGAACTGATGGCGAGCCCGCTGTCGGAGGGGCTGTTCCACAAGGCGATCCTGCAAAGCGGCGCGAGCACCTATAACGCGCTGCACCTGAAGCGCTCGGCCATCCCCGGCGTGAAGAGCGCTGAAGAAGCTGGCATCGAATTCCTGTCCACACTTGTTCCGCATACGGCGCGTGCAGGCGACCTGCGCAATATTCCGGCTGTCGCGATCATTGCCCGCAGCGAAGTGCGCCAGGATCTGACACCGTATTTCCTGCCCGTTGTTGACGGCAAGGTTCTGCCACGCCCCATCGGCGCCGCGTTCCGTGACGGGCAGACGCCACAGGTGCCGATGATGGCGGGATTCAACGCGGATGAGGGCACGTTGTTCTACAGCGAAATCGAGTCGCCGACCGTTCTGCGCTCTCGAATCACAGGCACTCTGGAGGAGCGGGAGGACGCGCTGGCCTCCGTGTTCGGACTGAACCCGGCCAAGGCGCTGCAGGCCCTTTATGGCATGAACACGCTGGAAAGCTGGGACAAGGGCGCGACCGACATGCTGGGCGATGACCTGTTTGGTGTTCACATGCGCTATGTGGGGCGGCGCAATGCCCAGACGGGGCAGCCGACCTATCTCTACCATTTCACCCGTGTGCCCCCTTCGCCGCGCCAGACTATCGGCGCCTTCCATGCTGCGGAGATTTCGTTCGTATTCGACAGCCATCTGCCTGGCCTGAAAGTGACCGAGGGGGACCGGGCACTGACCGAAGCGATGATGACCTATTGGACGAACTTCGCGCGCACCGGTGATCCCAACGGCTCCGGCGTGCCCGAATGGCCGGCCTATACCGTGGACCGGGATGTGTGGCTGGACCTCAACTATTCCATCCGCGTGATTGAGGGGCTGCGCGCGCGGCGGCTGGATATTCTGGAAGAGAATTTGCTGAAGCGGATCGAGCAGATGGCCGGGCCGCCGCTGACGCCGACAGTGCCCGAACCGGTGGACGCAGCGGTGCCGCCGGCCAATATCGAGGCATTGGAAGAGGCAGAGCCTGGATCCTTCGAGAGAGCCCCGGTTATCCGCGAAACGCCGGTGACGCGGCCCGCGGTGGCGGCGCCGCCGCCAGCAGAGACGCGGCCTGCCCCTCAGCCTGCGGAGGAGTTACCGGCGCCTGTGCTGCAGCCGCTGAACCCGCCGGTGGAGACGCCTGTGCCAGAGCCCGCGCAAGCTGCCGAGCCTGGCCTCCAGCCTGTCTCAGGCGGTGAGCAGGCTCCGGCAAATGGCAACTAGGCCAGCCTGATCGATTTCGTCGAAGGCGTCATACTCGGTCGAGTCGACATCCAGCACGGCAGCGAGGCTGCCATCGGCGCGGAAGACTGGAACGACGATCTCCGAGTTCGAGGCAGAGTCGCAGGCGATGTGGCCGGGGAACTCATGAACATCCGGCACGATGATCGGTTCCCCGGTGGACGCCACATGGCCGCAGACACCCTTGCCGAAGGGAATACGCAAGCAGCCGAGCGTGCCCTGATAGGGGCCGACGACGAGTTCCTGCGGCTTCAGAGGGTCTACCAGATAGAAGCCGGTCCAGAAGAAGCGCGGCTTAAAGGCCTGAGTGAGCAGGCAGGCGGCCGACGCATAGCGGGCGGTATCGGATGTTTCCCCGGCCACGACGCTGTCGATTTCTTCCTTGAGCTGGCGGTAGACCTCAGCCTTGTCCATGGTCGGCCCCTTTGTCCGTTTGAGCGCTCTAGATATGCGCTGGCGGGCGCTTGTCCATTCATTCTGCTGCGATCAGCGCGGCGATGGCCGCGGCCTGATCCGGCATGGTGATAAGGGTGGCCGCGTCCAGATTGGGGCGCAGACGCTCAGGGCGGGTTGTGGAGAACAGGACAAGGCCGGTTGGATTCTGCCAGATCGCATGGGCAAGGAAACCCTGCGCAACATTGGCTGGGGTCGCCACCCTGCCGAGCGCGCCGGACCAGCGGTCTTTCAGCTGCGCGTCGTGGCTCAGCCGGGACAGGGTTTCCTGAAAACGGGTGCCAAGGCAAGAATGGGTGATCGTCAGGGCGGGCGGACGGGCAAAGGCCGGGCGGAGCGCCGCATCGAACTGAGCGACCTCGCCATAGGGTGTGCCACTGGCGGCAATGGCGAGCATGGCGTCTGGGGCGGGGGCTACACCCCAGGCACGGGCCTTTCCCTGCCGCACGATCTGTTCGGCAAAGTCCAGAACCTCAGCGCGGCGTACATCTTCCAGCGTGCATTCATGCAGCAGCAGCAGATCGACATGATCGGTGCGCAGTTCCCGCAGGCTGGTCTCAAGGCTGACCTGCATCCGGGCAGGATCAAACACGCCGAATTCGGGCCATCGAATGGCGGGTGGCGGAACAATGCCGCGCAGCGGGGGCAAACGCCGCAAGGTGGCGGCCAGCTTGCCTTTCAGGCGGATGGCAAGGTCACGCGCGGGCGGAAGGATGCCAACCTTGGTGGCCAGGATAACCTCGCCGCGGATCGGCGCGAAGGCCTCGCCCAACAAGCCTTCGCAGCGGCCTTCGCCGTAGAGACGTGCGGTGTCGAAATAGGTGATGCCCTGCTCATGCGCCTGACGTAGGAGGCGAACGGCAGAAGCGGGATCGTCAACCTGGTGCAGAAGGCCGGTTCCAAAACCCAGAGGGCCGGAGCGGCGAGACAGCAGCCGCTCAACAGCACCGACAGGGGCTGGCGAAGGGATATCGGAGGGTGGCGGGTGGTTAATGTTCATATCCATCCATCAATTTTTCACGGGAAGACAGGCGGCCTGCTTTCTCTCTTGCCCCTAACATGCATGAATCGTGCAAAGCTGTAATCTCCGCCGGGACGGAGTAATCAGAGTGGGACACTCATGACAGCTAAGCATGACGCGATTGTGGTGGGCGCAGGCGCCGCCGGAGGGCTTGCGGCTGCGTTGCTTTGCGAGCGCGGCTTATCTGTGCTGTTGCTGGACGCAGGCAGCAAATACCCGTTCTGGAAAAAACCGCTCAGCAAGAGCGTGGCCGCCACCATCGGCAGCGTTTCTGATCCGAGGCTGGCCAGGGTTCTGCCGCCACGCGCGATCAATGCCGCCATGAAGGTGTTGCGGGGCGTCGGCCGCGTGCGCCAGCCGGTTCAGACCGAATGCTTCGCCTGGGTGCAGAAGCCGGATGGATTTGTGGACGACAAGGACCACCCTTACGAGACGCCGCCGGACAAGCCGTTCAACTGGATCAGGTCTCACGGCGTGGGCGGGCGCATGGTCGTGCCAGGGCACGGCCGCCAATATTATCGCTTCGGCGAAACCGATCTGGGCCCAAAAACTGACAGCCCGAGCCCCTGGCCATTCGGGATTGGCGAGTTGGAGCCCTGGTACCAGCAGGTGGAGCGCCGCCTGCACCTGACCGGCGCGCAGGAAGGCATCGGCTACATTCCCGACAGCGTGATTACGCAGGCGATTGCCCCCAGCGCCTCTGAAACCGTGCTGTTTGAGAGTATCCGCTCTGCCTGGCCGGAGGCGCCGACCATGTTGAGCCGGTATGCCCCGCCCGTGAATTTCGCCGGGATCGCCGAGGAAACGGGCCATCTGACGCTGCGCGCCCATGCGCTGGCCCAGCGCGTGCTGGCGGGGCCGGATGGCCGCGCAAGCGGGGTGGAATGGCTGGACCCGCTGACGGGCCAGCGGGAAACTGCCGAAGCGCCGCTTGTGTTCCTCTGCGCCTCCTCGCTGGAATCGACACGCATCCTGCTGAACTCCGGCACGCCGAAGGGCGCGCTGTCTGATCAGCTGCCGGCGCTGGGCGGGTATCTGACCGACCATGTGATGGTGAAGGCTGAAGGCGTGAGCCCTGCGCTGCCGATGAGTCCCGAGGTGGAGGCGGGACGCTGCGTTTATCTTCCCCGGTTCGATCTGAGGACTGGCGGTAATCCGCGCGACCGGGGATATGGCGTCCAGCTATATGCCACCGTGAATGTCACAGGCTCCTGGACCACCGCCGTGGCCTTCGGCGAAAGCGCGCCGGCACCGGAGAACCGCGTGTCGCTGTCGAAGGTGAAAACCGACAAATGGGGCGCGCCCTTGCTGCGCATCGAGATGCAGTGGGGCGAGCGGGAACGCGCGCTGGCCGCGTCGATGTCCACCGCGCTCACCGAACTGTTCGACACGATCGGCGCCAAGGTTCTGGTGCGGCCGGACCGGGCAGCGCCGCCGGGCACGTCTGTGCATGAGTGCGGCGGCGCGCGGCTGGGCCGCGATGCGCAGACTTCCGTTCTGACACCACACAATGAATGCTGGGCGATGCCGGGGCTGTATGTCACCGATGGCGCCGCTCTGCCCTCGCAGGGCATCCAGAACCCGACCCTCACCATCATGGCGCTGACAGCGCGCGCCTGCGCGCACGCCACCGGCGCGGCGGCTGTGCCTGCCCCCTGATCCGGGGATAGCGGGCAGCCGCCGGAGCCGGATAAGGCGGAATGACCTCAAACCGCCGCCGCAGCGCCCAGAATTGGCCCGCCCGGCGCTTTACGCCGCTAACATCAGCCGGGACGGAAACAGACATTGAAGCGGCCGGAAAGCTCTGAAATAGTTGCCGAAAGGACATCCTTGGGATGCCGGCAGGAGGGTGGTTGAGTGGTGTCACTCGTCAGGTCCAGCGCGCTCGCTCTGGCCGCAAGTGTCTTCCTGTTTGTGGGGGCACCGGCGCTTGCTCAGAACCGCCCCCCCAGCGCTGCGCCGCCAACTGATTACAGCGACGACGCCGATCCGGAATATTACGAGGATTACGGATATGAGACCGACTATAACGGCAGCAGCGTCGGCACCGATGTCAGCGCCGTGGAGAGAGCGCATAGGGCCTATCTGCGGGACGGCGACCTGCAGCTTGCCCGCCCCGAACAGGCCGATATCGAGATAGAACCGCGCGAGCCTCCAGGCTGGATACGGGCCATCGGCGAATTTCTCGAGGCCCTTGGGCCGCTGTTCAAACTGATCTTCTGGATTGCCGCTGGCGCCGTCATTCTGGGACTTGTCTATTTCCTGTTTGGCGAAGCGATCCGGATGCGGCTCGGCTTCACGCGGAAGAAAAAGATCAAAGCGGTTGATGATGTGCTGACTGACATCCGGCCGGATGCCGACCGCGCCCGGTCCCTGCTGGAAGAGGCCGACGCGCTGGCCCGCGAGGGGCGGTTTGCCGAAGCGGTACACCTGCTGCTGTTCCGGTCCATCGAGGATGTGCAGGAGCGGCTGGAGGGCGGTGTGCCGACATCGCTCACGGCGCGAGAAATTGCCGGGCTCGGCAGCCTGCCCGACCGGGCGCGCCGGGCGCTGAGGCCGATCATCCAGATTGTGGAAAACAGCTTTTTCGGCGGGCGGGACGTGGACGCCGAAGGCTGGCAGAGCGCGCGGCGCAGCTATGAGGACTTTGCCTTCGGCGAGGGCTGGGCATGAGCGGGCAGAACGAGTCTCCCTTCTCGGCCCGCGTGGTGGCGATCCTTGTGGCGATTGCCGTGTTTTCTTTCGGCGGCGTCATGGTGATGGCGGGCTGGGCGCCGGAACTGCGCGACCGGAACCAGGCTGGCGACCATCCCTATTCGACCTCTGCGCTGGGCTATAACGGTTTCGTGCGCCTGATGGAGGCGCAGGGCTATCCGGTCAGCGTCTCCCGCCTGGAACGCAATCTGGAAACACGCGACTGGGGGCTGATGATCGTGACCCTGCCGGCCTATGGCAAGTTCGACGTGATCGAAGAGACGAGCTTTCAGTTGCCGGCGCTGGCCGTGCTGCCCAAATGGTATGGCCGGGCTGATCCTCTGAACCCGGCCCGCCAGGCCGACACACGCTTCATTGACGCGCGCGACCTGAACGACCGCCTACGCATCATTTATCCGGACGCGGAGATCCTGCGCATTGCCCCTTCTGTTGAAGTGGAGGGCAGCTTTGAACCTGGCGCTATTAAGCCGGATGTGCGGTTGCAGCTGATCCGGTCGGCCGCGCTGGAAACCGTGGTGGGCACGGCGCAGGGCGCGCTGGTGGCGTATGATCCGGGACGGGGCCTTTATATTCTCAGCGATCCGGACATGATCAGCACATTCGGCCTTGCCCGCGTGGAGAATGCTGTCTTCGCTACGCGGCTGGTGAACCATCTGCGCTCCTCCGAAAACGAGCCGATCCTGATGGACGCAACACTGCATGGCTTTGCGCGCTCTGAGAACCTGCTGAAGATGCTGTTCAGCGTGCCCTATATCGGCGCCACGCTGGTGGCGCTGGCGAGCGCGCTGTTGCTTGGCTGGGCAGCGGTTGTGCGTTTCGGCCCGCCCGCGCGTGAGGCGCGCGCCATTGCGCTGGGCAAGCAGGCGCTGGCCGACAATACAGCAGGCCTGGTCACCATGGCGCGGCGGGAAATGAAGATGGCACCCGGCTATGCCAGCCTCATCCGCCGCCGCCTGGCGCGCGCCCTCGGCCTGCCGCGATCCCTTCCGGAAGCTCAGCTGACGGAAATGTTTGACCGGATGGGGGCTGCTGAAGACGGCGGCAAGACCTTCTCGGAACTTGAAAAAGCCCTCACCGGGCAAGCGGCCAACCGGGAGGATCTCGCGCAGAGCGCGCGCGATCTGCACCAGTGGCGCAAGGCAATCATTAGGAGAACAATGCATGAGCGTGGCTGAAATCCGTAATCTGGCGGACCGCATCCGCACCGAAGTGCGAAAGGCCATCATCGGTCAGGACGCGAGCGTGGATCTGCTTCTGGTGGCGCTGTTTTCCTCCGGACACGTACTTCTGGAAGGACCGCCCGGCACGGCCAAGACGCTGCTGGCGCAGTGTTTCTCCCGCGCCATCTCGCTGCAATTCGGGCGCATCCAGTTCACGCCGGACCTGATGCCAGGCGATGTTCTGGGCACAAACCTCTTCAACTTCCAGACCAACCAGTTCAGCCTGACCAAAGGCCCGATCTTCACGGACATTCTGCTGGCCGACGAGATCAACCGGACGCCGCCGAAGACACAGGCCGCGCTGCTGGAAGCAATGCAGGAACGCAAGGTGACGATTGACGGGGAAAGCTATCCGCTGAACCCGCGCTTCACAGTGATCGCCACGCAGAACCCCATCGAGCAGCAGGGCACCTATCCCCTGCCGGAGGCGCAGCTCGACCGGTTCCTGTTCAAGCACAATCTGGAATATCCGACCCGTGAGGAAGAAATCCGTATCGTGGCCCAGCATGGCACGCGCACGGGCATGAAGACGCCCGCAGCGTTTGACGTTCAGCCGGTGCTGAGCGCGGCGGAGCTGGATGCGGCGGTCAATGCCGTATCCGAAGTGCGTCTCAAGGACGAGATCATCGCTTATATCGTGGATATCGTGCGCACGACGCGGGAGACACCTGCCCTGGAAACCGGCGCCAGCCCGCGCGCCGCTGCCGCCCTGGCGATGGGCGCGCGCGCCCGCGCGGCGCTCGACGGGCGCGATTTCGTTATTCCCGATGACGTGAAAACGCTGGCCCTGCCCGCGCTGCGCCACCGGGTTATCCTGTCGCCTGCTGCCGATATTGAGGGACGCACCACCGACGAGACGCTGACCGGTATTATTGAACAGACGGCGGCGCCCCGGTGATCTCGCCTACCCCCCGCGCGGTCTTCCTTATGCTGATGGGCATGCCTCTGCTCATCGCGATTGCGCTGTTTGCGCCTGCCTTGTGGATTCTCTCCGCAGGTTGGATCGCGGGGGTGTGCGGCATTGTGCTGATGGATGGCCTGCTGGCGGCGCAGCTGCGCGCGTTTGAGGTGGAGGCGGATATTCCGCCGCTGCTCTATGTCGGCGAAGAAACGCCTCTGCCCCTGCGCCTGCATTTTGCGAAGGGACCGCTGCCCGCCCGCATCGAGATACAACTGGAAACCAATGAATTCATTCCCCAGCCTGCGCCGCAGGGTCTGCGCGGATGGGAGGCGCGCGCGCGTCATTATGATGCCGGCCTGACACCCAGCCGGCGGGGCATAGCCCGGATCGTGCGCCTTTGGAGCCGCTGGCGCGGCCCGCTGGGCCTGATGCAGAAGCGGCATGTTCAGGAAATCGGCATTGACGTGCCGGTGACGCCGAATGTGCGCTGGGTGCGCGATGAGGCGATCCGGCTGTTCTCCCGCGACGCGGAGTTCGGCATCAAGACGCAGATTGAACGCGGGGATGGCAGCGAGTTCGA
Source organism: Hyphomonas sp. NPDC076881 (assembly GCF_050269995.1). NCBI lineage: Bacteria > Pseudomonadati > Pseudomonadota > Alphaproteobacteria > Hyphomonadales > Hyphomonadaceae > Hyphomonas > Hyphomonas sp. NPDC076881. The sequence goes on from NZ_JBNNJJ010000001.1 coordinate 368,839, forward strand.
CGCCCTGCGCGAGTTTACCGCCGGGATGGACCGCCGGGCGATCGACTGGAAGCATTCGGCCCGCCACCGCCATTTGCTGGCCAAGGAATTCAAGACCGAGCGCAATCACAACATCGTCTTTGCCTTCGATACCGGCCGCCTGATGAGCGAGCCGCTGGGCGGCGTGCCGAAGATCGACCGGGCGGTGACAGCGGGACTGCTGCTGGCCTATGTCTCGCTGCGCTCGGGCGACCGGACGATGTTCTATGGCTTCTCGTCCAAACCCGGCGTGACGAGCGGCTTTCTGACCGGCACCAGCAGCTTTCCCAAGGCGCAGGCGACCGTGGCGGAAATGGACTATTCGGATGAGGAAGCAAACTTCACGCTCGCCCTCACCAATCTTGCCGGAAGGCTGGAGCGGCGCAGCCTGGTGATCATCTTCTCCGATTTCGTCGACACGATCTCTGCCGAGCTGATGCTGGAGAATGTGAAACGGCTGACGGACCGGCATCTCGTGCTGTTCGCAACCTTTGAAGATGAAGCCCTCAGCACAATGGCTGATGCCGCGCCGGAAAATCCGGAAGACGTGGCGCGCGCCGTGATTGCCGATACGCTGCTTTCGGAGCGCGATCTTGTCTTCCGCCGGCTTCAGCGCATGGGTGTGCAGATCATCGAAAGCCGGCCCGAACATTTCGGCGCGGAACTCGTTTCGCGTTACCTGCAGATCAAGCAGAGGGATATGCTGTGAGCGGCGATCTTCTGAAATCCTATCGTTTCCGCGAAGAACGCCAGGGCGACTGGCAGAAGCTGGACGTTATCCTGACACGGGCTGAAAATGGCGGTGTGAAACGCCTCAGCGATGAAGACATGCTGGCGCTGCCCCGGCTTTACCGGCAGGCGGTTTCCTCGCTGTCTGTCGCGCGCTCGATCTCGCTGGACCAGAACGTCATCGCCTATCTGGAGAGCCTGTGTACGCGGGCGTACTTCTTCGTCTATGGCGCGCGCACCACCATCGGCGAGCGGATGATGACCTTTCTGCGCCGGGACTGGCCAGCGGCTGTGCGCGGCGCGGTGTGGCCGACGCTGCTGTCGGCGTTGTTCTTCTTCGGCGGCTGGGGCCTGGCCTTCTTCCTCTGCCTCCAGGATATGGACTGGTACTGGACGTTTCACGGGGCAAGCTTTCTGGAAGGGCGCAATCCGGACGCCACGGTGGAATACCTGCGCAGCACGATCTATACGGACGGTCATGGTGACGGTCAGCTCACGGCCTTTTCCAGTTTCCTTTTCAATAACAATGCTCAGATCGCCCTCTTTGCCTTTGCCCTTGGCTTTGCCTTCGGCATCCCGACAGCCTGGCTGCTGGTTTATAACGGCGTGATGATCGGCTCGATGTATGCCGTGTTCTGGGACAAGGGGCTCGGCTATGAGTTTACCGGCTGGCTGATGATCCACGGGGTGACGGAACTTTTTGCCATCGTGCTGGCGGGCGCAGCCGGATTTGTCATTGGCGGCGCGGTCGCGTTTCCTGGCGGTCAGACACGGCTCGCCTCAGCCCGCGCGGCCGGGCAGAAGGCAGCCACCATCGCCATGGGCTGCGTGGTGATGCTGATCATTGCGGCCCTTCTGGAAGGCTTCGGGCGGCAGCTGATCAATTCCGACATTGTTCGCTACATGATTGCGGCAGGAACCGGCGTCCTCTGGATGCTGTATTTCTATATGCCCCGCCGGGAGCGGCGCGGATGACACAAACCGCCCCCAGAACCCAGCGCCCAGGCATCAGCATCGAGGCCGCCACACAGCGGCGCGCGCGCATGGCCGAAGAGATGCGCCAGTCAAAACTGATCCGCCGCCTGATAACGCCGGAGGGCGCGGCCATCCGGCTAAAGCTTGCCACCGCAGGCGAGCGGGCGGGCGCTTTCCTGATTGATGTGGCGATCCAGTGGGTGATCGTGATCGCCACGCTTTTCGGGCTGACATTCCTGATCGGCGCGCTGACACCCGGCAGCGCAAACATCGCCTTTGCCTTCTGGCTGGTATTCTTTTTCTTTGTCCGGAACTTCTATTATATTTTCTTCGAGATCGGCCAGCGTGCCGCCACGCCCGGCAAGCGCGCCCTGGGCCTCCGGGTGGCGGCACGCGACGGGGGCCGGCTGACGGCAAACTCCGTTCTGGCGCGGAATTTCATCCGGGAAATCGAAGTCGGCCTGCCCTTCCAGTTTGCGATGATGGGCGGTGATGGAGCGAGTGGGTGGATGGCGCTGCTGGGCCTGGTCTGGTCCGGCGTGTTCCTGCTGTTTCCTATCTTCAACAAGGACAAGATGCGCGTAGGCGATCTGATCGCTGGAACCTGGGTGATCCGTTCACCGAAGACCAAGCTGATGCATGACATCACATCCGCCGCCAAGGCCGCCGACGCCAGTTCCCGCTTCAATTTCACGGCGGCGCAAGCCGATGCCTATGGCATTCATGAGCTGCATGTCCTGGAAGATGTGCTGCGCCAGTCCACACCGGAGATCAAACAGCAGGTGGCCGAGCGCATCCGCGCCAAGATCGGCTGGACAAAACAGGCCGGCGAAACCGATCTGGCTTTCCTTGAAGCCTATTATGGCGCGCTGCGGCGGCGGCTGGAGCAGCGCATGCTGCTTGGCGAAAGAAAGGCTGACAAATTCGACGTCAGGTGAGGCCAAGCCCTGCTGACTCACGGGCCGGTTTGCGGGGCAGTTCCGGAATCTCCGGCAGGATGGGCAGCCGCAGGAAGTGTTTCACCATGCGCAGCAGCACCTTTCCGGACACTGCCGGCGGCTGCATTAGGGCGCGCAGCATCAGCGCGGGGCTCTTGGCTTTCACCCCATCGATCATCGTGCGCCAGGCATAGTCGGTGGCCGTCTGGTGAAGATGCTCGCCAATCGCGGCGCGCTCCTCTGCTGAGAGGCCAGGTGTTTTCAGAAAGGCCTGGTCAGCCTGGACCATCTTTTCGATGGCGGAAGTGGGGTAGGCCTTCGAAAGCGAGTCCGGCATGCTGACCGCAATGTATCCACACGGATCAATCACCTCCCAGCGTGCGCCGAGTGTCAGTGAGCGGGCATAGAATTCATAGTCTTCCGCCAGACGCATATCTTCGCGGAAGAACAGGTCTTTCTGGCGCAGGAACGCCATCCGCATCAGCGGCTTCAGATAGCCGATCTCGCGGCGCGGGCCGGCATATTTTGCCATATTCTCCCGAACAAAACGGGCAAGCCCCATGGGGACAGATCCAAACAGCTCGTCCTTCCAGACGCGCACGCCATCAGCAGGCATCTGATCGGGCTCCACACGGATCACATCATCGGCAACGAAATCGAGTCCATTCTCCTCGCCATGCGCCACCAGGCGGCGCAGCCGGTCGGGCAACAGGTAGTCATCGGCATCAAGATTGGCGACCCAGGGCGTCTCGACGAGACGCAGGGCGGCGTTTCGCGCCGCCGAGGGCCCACCATTCTGAGGCTGGCGTATAGCTGTCAGGCGCGGCTCCTTCGCCGCGAGCATCTGCAGCAAGGCAAAGCTGTTATCCTTCGAACAGTCATCCACCACAATCACCCGCGTGGGGATCGTTTGGTCCAGCGCGCTGCGCACGGCCTTCTCGATGAAGGCCTCGCCATTATAACACGGAATGATGACCGTGACCTTTTCCATGATGCCCCCTCAGCCCACGAACAGTGCAGCACTTGCCACGGCCCTGCTCGCCCCGCCCAAAACAAGCATTTTTCCCGGCATTGCTGGCCTTTCAATTCCATAGACTGTCCCGCTGCATGACAGCGGAACCCCCAGATGCCAGAGATATGCAAGAACCCAACCGCGTGTCAGGGCGGCAAACGCCCGCGCGGATCAGCCAAACAGAAGGACGAAGGCCCAGATAATCGCGCCCCAGAGACCAGCGCTCAGACCAATAATGGTCAGCAGTCGCAGCCATACTGGCAGCTTTTCACCACTAAATTCGTTCATGAGAGAACGATCACTCTCGAGTGCTCCCGTAACGGGGTCTGAAAAGGCGCCTGATTTCATCGGCATCACTTGGCTCGAACGCGACATAACTTCACTTAGAACAGCGAAGACTTAACAGTGGTTTAAAGTAGTCAAACCTTATCGCTGCATTATGAGAAATTAGCGTTAAATTCTGGCATCATTCGGGCGCCTGGCCCTGATACCCCCATCAGGCTGCCAGAAGTGACAAGGCTGTCTGCATTGTAATGTTACGAAGCCGGAACAATCCGCGCGCGGCCTTCCAGCTTCGGCGCGTGAAGCTTGAACGGCACGATGCCCGCAAGCGCCTGCAGGAGGACCGGGGTGGTGAACATGCCCCACAGCAGCGATTCCGTGAACGTCATGGTCAGGTTCACGGCCACCAGCAGCACCAGCGCCGAGTTGACCAGCGAGCCATCCTGGAACCAGAGATACAGCAATCTCAGCGACGTCCAGCCGAGGAAATAGAGGAACAGCGCCAGCCCTACATAGCCAAGGTGAACCCGCACTTCCCAATAGGCATTGTGGAAGGTCAGCTTGGTCCCAAAAGCCTTGTAATCATTCTCGTTGAGCGTCTGGGCGGCGCCGGAATCGTAATACCAGAACCCTTCCAGGCCGAGCCCAAACCAGGGCTTTTCCTCTGCTGCCAGGCGTGCGCCTTCCCACAGGGCGGTGCGGCCGGTAAGCGTGGCGTCCTTGCCGACGATGTCCAGAAACCGCTCCACAAACGTGTTCTGCGGCATGTTGAAAACCGCCAGCGCCCCAATCAGCACCACCACAATCGCAAAGAGGATCACGAGCATCGAGAGGCCACGCACCTTGGTGGCCGGTGCCCAGAAGAATTTGATGGCGACCAGACCCGCGCCCCCGAGCACCGCAAAAACCAGTGAGGTTGCCGAATCTGCCATGAAAATGAAGAGCAGGCATGTCGGCACGAATGGCAGCGCGAGAAGGCGCAGGAACAGCGGTTCTTTCTCGTTCAGTACCGTGATGAGACTGAGCAACATGCAGAACAGCATGTGGACAGCAAAGTAGTTCTTGCTCGCATAAGGGCCCCCACCGGCGAACGTGCCCCAGTAGGGAATGGAGGCGATGGTCGTCGCCATGCCGGCAAACATGATGATCCGCAATATCTGCTGCGGTGTCAGATGGACCGCGATAACGACGGCAACAAAAGCAGACAGGAAAAAAAGCACACCCTGGCGAAACGCTTCTGCCGGGTAAGGCGCCCAGCCAACAGAGGCCAGGCCGAGTATGGCCAGGGTGAACAACGGCCAGCACCTGACGAGCAGCGGCACCATCCGCTTGTAGTCATAGACCGTGATGACCAGGAAACCGAGGATGCAAAGGTACCGCAAGGGCGAAAACGCCTCGATCGGCAGATAGATGATGAACATCCAGAGGCAGACGAAGGCCTGTTCCCAGCGCCCTGCCCCTTTGTCCACCGAGTAGACATTTACATAGGCAGGCTGCACCGTCGCGCTGGTCCGGGGGGTAGCGTAATCAGACACAGGGCACCTCCGCGAGAGCGTCCCTCGAGCGCCCGCCTGCAGTCTCCATACATGGCAAAGCTGGACAGATCATGAAGCCACCTTCGGTTTCACGGCCGTTTCGATGATCTGCCGCAGGAAACCGAGTGGCTGAACAAACGTCTCCTCGGGCAGACCGGCAAGGGCATTACTGCAGGCCGTGATCCGGGAAGCGTCGCGAAGAAGATCTCCGATCAGCTCTGGCAGCGTCGCTTCAAGCTGTTCATCCAGCACAAAACCGCAAGCATGCCGGGCAACCCAGCGGCCCGTTTCAGTCTCCCCCGGCGCGATGGGCGGCACACAGTAATACCCGCCTTCATAGATCCGGTTGGGTAGCAGCCAGGTGGAGTTGAGGCCCGCCTCCATGAAATCGCCGGACCAGACCACATCCAGCCCGGAATAGATGCCGGGCAGGTCTTCTGGCGACCTGTACCGTCCGTAAAAGGACATGTTCGGCCTTGCGGCAATCTTCGTTTCAAAATCCGGTATCTCGATCAGCGCAGGTACGCCGTGAAGCTTCACCTCCACCTGATCGCCGAAACGGTCGGCGATCTGACACAAGAGATCGAGCGAGCGGCGGCACCGCAGATTCCCGACCCAGCCGAGGCGAAGCTGGCCGGGGGGCTTTGCTTTGGTTGCAGAAACCCGCGCGCCATAATTGGCGTGGCCCGAAAGCCGGTTCTCGATCAGATAAGCCTCGAACTTGCCCGGATAATAACGCTCGAAATGCTGGGTGAGATAGGCGGGGGAGGACACGACCAGCGCGGCCGAGCGCTTGAGCAGCCAGCCCTCAAGGGCGCGCAGCCCCTTCCCGATCACATCCCGCCGGCAGAGCAGCCGATGAACATCAAGGCATTCATAGATGACAGGTGTAGCGAGCCTCGCATGGCGTTTTGCCAGAAAGGCGCAGGCCAGCATGTCGAGATTACGGGCGTAGATCACATCGGCAGAGCGCAGCTTGTCACCCGACGCAGCCGCTATCCGCGCGCCGCGAAACACCTGGCGGATACGCTGAAGAAAGGCGCCATCCCGCGTCTGGCCGAGGTCTACATTATCCCATTCCTGCGCCAGAGGCTCGCGCCGGCGCATCATGAAACCCGTGACCTGGAATCCGTCGTCCTGAAAGCCGCGCGCGCGCCGGCGCACGGCCGCGTCCGCCACATCATGGCCGAAGAAGGCAATGCGCGTCATGTCCATTCCCTGGAGTGCAGGTTGGTAGAGCATGTGCGTCCCCTGCTCCTTGTCACCTGTGCCTGAACCTGCGGCGATCTATTCGGCCGAGATACGGTCGACAGGATCCTGCTTGCGGCCGCTTGCCTTGGACGGGGGCACCTGGATGGCGATGGCCGACTTCGGCCCCTGCTTGCTGGCTTTCGGTTTCTTCGGCTTCGACCAGCCAAACAGGCCCGGCTTCGACTCCATCTGATAGTATTTGCGATAGGCCTTGTAGGTCGCGCCCGGATCGCGGTGATGGCGGCGGCGGTTGAGGTCCACCATGTTGAGCGTGACACCCAGGACATCGGCCTTGAAATTGCGCAGCAGCGCGAGCGACTGGCGGGCGGCCGAACGGGTCGTCTGACGCCAGCGGACTACGAGGATCGCCTTGTCTACCTTGCTGGCGACCACGCGAGCCTCAGCCATGAGCAGCAGCGGGCCGGTATCGATCAGGATGAGATCATACATGGCGCGCAGACGCGACAGCAGCTCATCAAAGGCGCGCGTCCCGAACACATCATGCGGGGTATGCCCGTTCAGCGACAGCGGCAGGATGTCGAGCATCGTCTTGTGATCCTTGACGATGGCATCGGAAAGCTGACCGGCCCCGAAGAGATGCTCCACAAGGCCGATTTCCGGTTTCAGGCCTGCCATCTCGGTGAGCTGACGGCGGCGGAAGTCGCCATCGATCACAAGGGTGCGCGAGCCGGACATGGCCGACATGCGGCCGAGGCTGAGCGCAAGGCTGGTCTTGCCTTCATCGGGCAGCGAGGAAGTGATCGCCACCGTCTTGGTCTCGCTGTCGAGATCGGAGAAGGCGATGGCGGCGCGCAGATAGCGGATGCTTTCCGCATAGGCCGAGAGCGGATTTTCCACGAGGAAGTCTGCCGGGCTGGTCTGCCCGAGGCCGAGAAGACCCGCTGTGCGGATGAGCGGCACAGACCCGATCGGGTTGGAGCCGAGCTTGTTCTCCACATCTTCCGAAGAACTGATATTGGAGTCGAACAGCTCCGCGATGATTGCCAGGAAGCCGCCGACGATCAGGCCAAGAAGCGCGCCAATGATCAGGTTGAAGGCCTTGCGCGGAGAGGCCGGAGAATACGGCACCGACGCGGTAGACAGAACACTGGAGTCCGCCGTGATGAGCGCATCCTGCTCGCGTGTCTGTTTCGAGCGGGCGAGAAATTCCTCGAGCATGACGCGGCTGGTCTGGGCATCGCGCTCAAGCTCGCGCAGACGCACAAGGTTCACGTTGTTGCCACGCAGCTGCGAGGTCGAACGGCCGATCTCGCCCTGGATGGACGAGAGCTGGGCCTGGGCCACGCGCAGTTCGCTCTCGAGGTTGGCCGCGATGCGGTTCATCTCGGCATTCATCTGACGGTCGATGTCAGCAACTTCATTGCGCGCACTGATAAGGTCAGGGTGGCGGTCGCCCACGCGGGTTTCAAGTTCGGCCACCCGGCGCAGGATCGTCGAGCGCTGTGTCTTGAGATCGTTGATCAGCGGTGAGTTGATGACTTCCGACACACCCTCCACACCCCCGCCACTATCGATCTGGCGGCGCATGCTTTCATAGCGGGCGCGGGCACGATCCACCTCGATCTGCGCCTGGCCGCGCTGCGAAGTCAGATAGCCGATCTGCTGTTCGGTCAGCGTCGTACCCTGAGCTTCCAGAAGACCTGTTTCGGCCCGGAAACTCTCGACACGCTGCTCTTTCTCCTCAACCTCGTCGCGCAGGCCCGAGACGCGCTCCTGCAGCCATTCGGTGGCCTTGCGGGTCGCATCATATTTCTTCTCAAGCTGCTGGACACGGTATTGCTCCGCGACTTCGTTAGCCAGGCGGGCCGCCGTTTCCGGAGACGTGCTGGTAACATCAACGGTCAGGAGATAGGTCGCCCCAACACGGCCAACACGCACTTTGGTCATCAGTGTGCCGACGACGCTTTCGAAGATTTCAGCCTCTTTCTGCTCGGCGGACATGCCAGCGAAAGGATCTTTTTCGGAAGTATCCCCGCCAAGAAGTCCGACGACAGCCTTTTGTGCTGACGAGACGAAACTCTCTTTCTTGGGACGCAGGGTCCAGTTGAACTCCGGATCTTCGATGAGCCTCTGCTTCTCGGCCACGCGCGCCAGAAGCGTCTTCGACCCGATGACGCGCACTTCCGTGTCGATCACGGATGTTGTGGCGCCGCCAGCGCCGGAGAAGAGCGCGCCTAGGTCAATGACGTTGATCTGGTTGGTGTCGAGTTGAAGGACAGATTGCGCCCTGTAGGTCGGCGTTTGAGTAAAGGTCACGAAGACAACAAAACTCAACACGGTGATGAAGCCGGCAAAGATCAGCCAGAAGCGCCGATAAATGATGCTCATCAACGACTTCAGGTCGAAGGAGCTCGTGTCTACGCCACCAGCATTTCCGGAAGGCCCGGAGCCTGTGGGGATTTCGATCGTATACGACTTGGTCAAGGCAACGCTCTGGAACTTTGTGGGAGGCCCGCAGGATGCAGGCCTCCAAGAGTAGAAGGTATTACGGGAACAGGCGGACGCCGACACCAATCGTCGTCACGCCATAGGACGGATCACCAAACACATCGACGCCCGACACATCGCGGTCAGCGCGATTGACAAAGGTGTCGAAATGCACGCGGCGGTTCATCTTGTAGGTCGCGGCAAGTTCGAAATCGGCGCCCTCGTCCTTACGGTCGATCTCTTCGAATTCGTACTGCAGATAGCTGGCAGAAGCGGACACAACGATGTTGCGGCGCAGTTCGTGGTCGACACGGACCCCGGCCCGGCTCTCAACGGCCGTCGGCGCATCAAACAGGCCGGTATCGGTGACGCGGCGGTTACCATTGAAGGTCAGCGTCGTCAGCTGAGTGGGGAACCACTGGAGACGGCCATCAAAGGACAGACCACTGACTTCTTCAAAGAAGCTGTCATCCTTGGTCTCCTTAAGGTAGCCTACGGCCACGTCGCCGCGGACCAGGGCGTTGAGTTCGAAGTCGACACCGCCGGCCACGGTATAGCCTTTGGAGTCGCGCGAACGCGGCAGGCCGCCGAAAACCTGCAGAACATCATAGTCGCGCTGCTCGTAGGTTGCCTGCCCGAAAACGGCAAGGTTGGGCGAAACAGCATAGGACAGACGTGTGCGCCCATCGAAAACTGAGCGGTCGCGGTAGCTCTGATCAATCGGAAGACCTGTGCCGATCTGGCGGCCGTTTTCATAGTCTTCATTGCGAATGCCCAGGCTGTTGGTCCAGCGCACCCGGTCGTTCAGATAGTTGGCCTCAATATTGGCGCCCTGGACGGAAACGCCGATCGGCTTGTCCGGGCTGAAGACGTTGGTGATATCCGTGCGCGGTTCAACCCGGTCTTCCACAAACACTGCCCCGCCGAGCGAGAAGCTGCGGGTCACATCAAGGCGGCCACGCAGGCGGGCGCGAAGATCATTATGCGACTCGTCGCCCTGATCGAAATATTCGTTTCTGCGAGCCGAAACATCGAAACCGACATTGTGAACACTCCAGGTCGTGTCACCGGACGCCGTCAGGCCAGCGCGGCCGATAGCGCCCGAATCCGTGTTTTGCGCCACCACATAGATGTTGTCGGAATACGTAACCCCCAGTTCTGCGGCAGAGCGAACCGAGAATGTGCCAAGACGGACCGGTTCCGGATCGAACTCGGGCTGCGCACGATCAAGCACCGCAGTGTACTTGTCGCGGCTGTAATAGTCTGCGCCCTGCGCGTTGGCCACTGAAGCAGCGACTGCACATACGGCGACGCTGGACAGGCTCAGGCGTTTCAGATCTGTCATGCTATTTACCATTCTCACTTTGACTGAGAGGCCGGTTAGGCCCGGTCTTCTGGCGGTCCCCTGCAAGTTCAACGCCACCCCGCCCGGCGGTCCTGAACGACTGGATATCAACGGATTTGCTAGCCCTTGTGTACGCGGAAATGGATTACAAATGAATATCACGATCCCGTAGATTTCACCTGTCAGGGCATCTTTCCGCCGCTGATTTCGCCCTGATGGCGCACCCCGTTAACCTTAACAAGGTCTAAACGGCTGCTTTGAAATTTTATCAAAATTGAAATGTTCGGTTGTGGCGGGGCTCCAAAAAGCGAGCAATTTCCGATCAAAATGGCTTTGCCAAGCGCTGCCGGTGTCCTCTACAAGCGGCTAATGCCGACATTGTCCCTCGCCCCCGCCTGTTCTGCCGACTACAGACTCCGAGCAGAAAAGCGCCTCCCGCGCTTCCTCTTCGACTATCTCGACGGGGGCGCCTATGCGGAACTGACCCTCCGGCGCAATGTGGCTGACTTCGAAGCTCTGGAGCTGCGCCAGCGTATCCTGAGGGATGTCTCTGCATTGACCACGGAAAAGCGTTTCCTCGGCGCCACATTAACAATGCCGCTGGCGCTCTCCCCCGTCGGCCTGTCGGGCATGATGGCCCGCCGGGGGGAAGCCTGCGCCGCGAAGGTCGCCGGGGAGTTCGGCATCCCCTATTGCCTCTCCACCCTGTCCATCTGCTCGGTCGAGGAAGTCGCCGCAGCCACCAAAGGCCCGCTCTGGTTCCAGCTTTACATGATCCGCGATCGCGGCTCGGTGGCCGACCTGATCGCCCGCGCCAGGTCCGCAGGGGCTTCGGCCCTGGTCCTCACGGTCGATCTGCCAGTCGTCGGCACGCGCTACCGCGACGTGCGCAACACGATGAGCGGCGGTGGCGGCGCATGGGCGCGCGTGCGCCGGGGCCTCCTGTCCTACATGATGCATCCCGGCTGGTCGCTGGATGTCGGTCTCCGGGGCGGCCCGCACATCCTCGCCAACGTCGCCCCCTACGTCAAAAACGCATCCACCCCGGCAGACTTCTCCGCCTGGGCCAATTCCTCGCTCGATCCCTCGGTCAGCTGGAAGGATATCGAGTGGATCAAGTCCCAATGGGGCGGGCCGCTGATCATCAAGGGCATTCTGGACAGGGAAGACGCTCTGGAAGCCGTCAATTGCGGCGCTGAAGGGATTGTCGTGTCAAACCATGGGGGCCGCCAGCTGGACGGGGTGGCCTCCTCCATACGCGCCCTGCCCCCGATTGCCGAAGCGGTTTCGGGCAAGACGCTGATCCTGATGGATGGCGGCATCCGCTCCGGCCAGGACATGCTCAAGGCCCTCGCCAGCGGCGCAGACCTCACCATGATGGGCCGGCCCTGGGTCTACGCCCTCGCGGGGGGCGGCGAAAAAGGGCTCGCCCATCTGCTGGCCGCAATGAAGGGCGAACTGACCGTCTCTATGGCCCTGACCGGCATCACAAAGGTCACGGAAGCCTCCTCCGGTCTGCTTTCCAGAAACGAGTGACGGTAGCGAAGAAAACCCGGGCTCAGTCCGCCGCTCTCAGCGCCTCAATAAATCCATCCATCCGCGCGCGATACTCTGCTTCGCGAATGTTGTACCCGTCGCAATGACCCGCTTCTTCGATCAGCCAGTAATCCGCTGTCTGATTGCTGCGCTCAACCAGCCGGTCAGCATGGCCTTCAATCACCCAGGGATCCTGGCCGCCATGAACCAGCAGGAGGGGGCGGGGCGCGATCTGATCGATAACATCCTCCGGCCTCACATAGTCCTCCAGCCCCATCCGCCAGCGCGACATAGCCACAACCGCGTGCCCCCAGAGGCTGGTTGCCCAGTTGGCTTTCAGGCCAAGCTTGCCGAGCCGCCGGTTTGCCTTGTCAGCGACGAAATCTTCAAAGCTTGAGAGCGACGCCTCCACAATGAGCCCGTCGATGGAGCCGTCCCGCGCCGCCGCAATAATGGCGGCAGACCCACCCAAGGAACACCCGTAGGCAACCACCGTCTTGTGGCCGCGCCGGCGCATTTCCTCAACGGCAGCCACGGCATCCTCCGCTTCGCGCACCGCCAGGCCAATGCCCCGGCCGCTGCCGTCGCTCAACCCGTTTTCGCGTGCATCAAAGACCAGAACATCCGCCCCCAGCCCATGCAGCATCTGCAGCCGGTCGAAATAGCTTTGGCGATTTCCGCCTGCGCCGTGCAGCGCCACAATGGCCATATCCGTAGGCTGATCAGATGAAATCAGCCAGCCGCGGACCGTCTGGCCATTGCGCACAGGAAAGCTGATGTCTTCAAAATCAAGCCCAGCTTCGGTCTTGGGGGTCTGCGCGAAGGTGAATGTTTTGGCATCGGGCTGATGATAGCCGCGCGGGCTGGTCAGCGACCTGGACTCAAGCCAGACCGCAACGAAGCTGGCCAGAAGCAGGACGACAATTGCCACCAATACTGCGGCGCCAATACCGCCCAACGACCAACCATTCATACTTCAAGCGTCCTCAAATTGTTCAATCTTCCGGGCATTCAGCACCGCCAGACGCCGCTGAAGCTCCTCGACGATCACCCCGATACTGCCATCGGCCAACAAGGTGTCATGGTAGGCATCCAGTGTGACGATATCCAGCTTCCCGGTAATCAATCCCTGCCAGCCGAGCCTCTCGCCCGACCTTGCAAACATCGCGCTGGTGCGCTCCGCTCTGAACAGAAGAACATTGCCATCATAGGGCTCAGGGAAATAGCGCCCCTGCGCCTCAAGATACACAGTTTCGCATTGTTCCGACAGCAACTCGATCTGGGATTTACCCTGATGTTCGCCATTACCGGCCAGCCTGGCCTGAATCTTTTCCTTGAGACGCCCGCCATGATGACTCATCCGGCGCGCGAGATACGCGCCGTCCAGCTTCGTCAGCATACCAATCTTATCGGCCAGACTGAGCGGTATGGAGGCTTCCTGGGGCGCAAGCGTGTCCAGCATGGCGAGAAGCTCAACCTCCCGGCCGCTGCGCCGCAGCTGGTGCGCCATCTCCACAGCAATCACGCCGCCGCCGGAATAGCCGACCAGCCGGTAAGGCCCCTGCGGATCAACCGTCAGCATATGACGGATATAAAGTTCCGCCATCTCTTCAACCGTCTCAAGGAAGGGTAACGTCCCGTCGATGCCCTGCGCTTCAATCCCGTAGATGGGCGTGTCGCCGCGCAGACGATCCGCGAGCGGTTTGAACCAGAGTATGTTGCCGCCTGCCCCGTGAATGAGGAAGACCGGCTTTACGCCCGGCGCTCCGGGCGCCATCCGCACCAGAGGCGTCCAGCGGCTCTTTGCCGGCGGTTTGCCCGCTGGTGATTTTGGCGCTTCAGATGTCTTCTTTGGCTGCGGCACATGTGCGGCGGGCGCCGCCGCAGGCTCTTCCTTTGCGGCCGCTTGTTCGGGCTGGTCAGGCATTTTCTCCCGAACCAGGACGGCCAGTGTACGGATCGTCGGCGCCTGCAGCAGCGCGCTGAGCGCCAGTTCCACACCCATCTCGCGCCGGATACGCGCAAACAGCCGCACGCCCGTCAGAGATCCCCCACCATAAGACAGGAACTCCTCATCAAGACCCAGCGTTTCAACGCCCAGAATTTCCGAACACATCTGCGCAAGGCGTTGCTCCACCGGATCGCCGCCCGTCATCACCCGGCTTTCGGAAGACGCAGACTTTGCTGCCATGGCGGGCCCGTTGGTGGCCCGCAGTATCTGCGCCACGGAAACTGGCGATACAACGAATGAGCGCCCACCCTGCGCAAAGAGCTGCGCAAACATCGCCTGCGCCTCGGCCGCGCGGATCCCTTCCGCCAGCAGACGATCCCGTACGGGTGCAGACATGTCCGGAACTGCGGGGATTTCCCCGCCAAAAGTCACGCGCTTGAACGACGCCCCCCGGATTTCAAGCAGCACCGCACCGTTCGTGTCTACAAGGTCCACATCAAAGGTGGCGGCGTCCTCGCTCTGCGATGTCAGCCGGCTCTCCGCCGAGAATTCGCTGGTCAGCGCCCGGAAAACCCGGACCGATTCAATCGATACCGGCGCAAACACCCCGCGCTTTACATCATTCTCCAACAGGAAGAGCCCCGCTGCAAAGCTGGTGTCGAACAGCGCCGGATGGATGCGGTACGTTTTCAGATCGCCTGAAAATTCTTTGGGCAGAGCAAATGCGGCGCTGACGGCGCCGTCGCCTGTGGCCGCGCGCGCCACATTTCTCCAGCGCGGTCCAAAGCCGACGCCGCGCTCGGCCAGCGTCAGGCGTCCGGCATCGAGCCCCGTGTTGCAGGAAGCTGTGGCTACCGGGCTTTGCGCGGATGTCCGCTTTGCCACCTGCGCATCGAAATGCAGCAGCCAGGTCTCCCCAGCATGCGCCCGGCTCTCCACCTCAATGCGGAAGCCATCCTCCTCCAGCGGCGTAAGCGTTGTGCGCACCTGGCGGGATTGGCGAGGCCGGATCGCCAGCGGTGCAACATAGCTTATCTGGCTGATCTCGATGGCATCCCCAAGGCCCGCGCTCAACGCCGCCGCACTCGCAATCTCTACGTAAGCCGCGCCGGGCAGCACAGCAATGTCGCCAATCCTGTGCTCGCTCAGTGTCCAGAGGGTCGCCTCCGAATAGGTCTCTGCAAACTGCAGCGTGCCGTCCTTCGTTTCCTGCCGGGCGCCCAGCAGCGGATGCACGGAGCCGGCATTGCCAACAGCGCCGGCATCGGCGGCGCGTTTGGCCATGCCGATATCGGCCCAGACACCCCAGGTGATGACCATGCCGTCCTTGCGCGAAGCCGCCACAGCTTCGGCAATCGCATTACCCGCCACATAATCGCTCTGTCCCGGCGGCGTGATCAGCACGCTGGTGGAGGAGAATACCGCGAAAACATCCAGCGTACCGTCCGGCAACAGACGGTCCAGAACACGCGCGCCTTCTGCCTTGGCCGAAAGCACCCGGCGCGCCTCATCCAGAGATTTCATCGCCATAGGCGCGTCATCAATCATGCCGGCTGCGTGGAAAACGCCGTTTACCGCGCCGAACCGCTCGCGCGCCTGTGCCAGCACGGCGTCCATCGACGTCTGGCTGGCCACGTCCGCCGCCACCACCAGCACTTCGCCGCCGAGGTCTTCCAGCGCCAGCAGATCGCGCGCCCGCGCCACATCGGCTGGCGCGCCCCACCCCGCCGCCAGACGGCTCCAGCTTTCACGCGCCGGCGCCGGGGTCCGCCCGGTCAACACCAGCCGCGCTTTCACCGCCCCGGCGAGATACCGCGCCAGTTCGAGACCAATGCCGCCCAGACCGCCCGTGATCAGATAAACGCCCTTTTCGCGCAGCGCCGGGCGCAGCTGCGCCGCAGCCCCCCGCTTCAGGGTGGGTGCAAGGCGCTGGCCATGGCGCCAGGCGGTTACGGCGGCATCCCCCGTAGAATCCAGCTCACTGATGATTGCACTGGCGCTCAGCGCAGGCTCGTCAGCAGCATCGAAATCCACCACACGCGCCCGCACACCCGACTGCTCGGCGCTCAACATCCGCCATGGCCCGAAAACGCCTGCCTGCATCGCGTCACACGCATTGCCTTCTTCAGCCGCTAGAGCATTCTGTGTCGCGGCAAGGAAAAGCGCCTTTTCTGCCCAGCCGGAAAGCTGCAACGCCTTTGCCAGGGCGAAGCTCGCCTCAAACGCGCCGAGGGATCCCTCCCTCCCCGAAAAGATCAGCGGCCAGAGGAATATGACAGAATCCGGCGTCTCGACAGCTTTGGAAAGCTCTTCAATCAGCCCCGAATAATCCTGCGCGCCCGCATTGAATACAAAGTCGCCCCCCGTCTGCCGGGGCACCGCCGCATCAGGATCATGGCGCACGAGAACACATGTATCACCGCGCGCGCGCAGCCGGCTGATAGCCTCAGCGGCAAAATCGCTGCCGTCACTGAACACGATATGCGTGCGGGCGCCATGCGCGGCGGCTTCCACCGGCGCGGCATCGAACACCCGCGCCTCGAACCAGTCTTTTACATCCGAAGCCCGGAATATCTGGGGCTCATCCGTCTCGGCAGCCGCCTTGCCTTTTCCAGGCTCAATCCAGTGCCGCTGACGCTCGAAAGCATAAGTTGGCACCGAAACCTTCCGCTGGCCTTCCCCCTTCCGTACACGCGCAAAATCAACAGGCACGCCCAACGACCAGAGATGGCCGAACGCCGACAGCGCAAAGGATTCCGCATCAAGCTGCTCGACAGCCGTTGGCAGGCTCGCCACCACGCCGCGCGGGGAATGCTCGGCCTGCGCCAGACCGGCCAAGGCGCACAGCGCCTGTCCCGGCCCGATCTCCACCAGAATTGTCTCAGGCTTAGACAGCGCCGCTGAAAGCCCGTCAGCAAACCGCACACAGCCGCGCAGATGGTTTACCCAATAGTCGGATGCCGCCAGTTCCTGCGGGTTGGCCGGCGCGCCGACAAGATTGTTGATGAACTCGATCTTCGGCGGTGACAGCTTCGCCTTGTCAAGCCGCGCGCGGAAGCGCGCCAGCCCGCTGTCCAGCATCCGCGAATGCGCCGCCACCTTGATACGCACGGGCGCATGCTTGATTCCCTCCGCCTCAAGACGTTTTGAAAACGCCGCCAGCGGCGCGTCCGCGCCGGACACGACCGTCACCTGCGGCGAGTTCAGCACCGCGATATCCAGATCCTCGCCGATGAGGGCGCGCACACGCGCTTCATCATCCTGAACACTGATCATACCGCCCGCAGGCGCCGTCTCGAAAACTTCGCCGCGCACGAGAACGATGCCAATCGCATCTTCGAGCGACATGATACCGGCCAGCACAGCGGCAGCATACTCGCCTGCGCTATGACCGATCACGGCGTCTGGCTTCACCCCCCAGCTTTGCCAGAGTTTGGAGAGTGCATACTCGACAATAAACACCGCCAGCAAAGAATAGGTCGGCCTCTCCAGCGCCACAGAGTCTTGCTTGAACTCAGAGGAGTCAAACATCAGCCTGCGGATCTCTTTGGCAAGGCCTGCCTCAAGGATCTTGAAACAGTCCTCAACGGCGCCGCGGAAAACCGTATTGTTCTCATAGAGCGATCGGGCCGCGTTGGGATATTGCGCGCCGCCACCGGGAAACATGAAAACGATGCGCGGCTTGGCATCCTTCGCAACGGACGCCGTGCGCCGCCAGGGGCCATTCGGCGAAAGCTGCTCGGCCAGTTCGTGCGCATTGGCGGCGACCACGGTGGCCCGGTGCGCAAAATGCTTCCGGCCTGTCTGGGTGGTGAACGCGGAATTGGCGATACAGAAATCCGGTCCCGGCGTTTCGGCAAAATCGCGCCATTTGGCGACGAGTCCCTCAAGCGAAACCCGTGTTTTTGCAGACAGCGTGATGATCTGCGGCCCTGACGCCATCAGGGGCGCGCGCACGGGCGGCTCCTCTATCACGACATGCGCGTTCGTTCCGCCAACCCCAAGAGAGTTGATGCTCGCCCGGCGCGGCTTGGCGTTGCGGCGCCATTCCTTCTGCTCACCAACCACCTGGAACGGGCTGCGCACAAAATCAAACCGGCTGTTGGGCTTGGAGAAATTGAGCGTTGCAGGCAGCTTTTCGCCGCGCATCGCCAGCACAACCTTGATCAGAGAGGCAATGCCCGCCGCTGTATCCAGGTGGCCGATATTCGTCTTTACAGAGCCGATCCCGATGGAGCCAGGCGCAGCATCGCCATAAGCCTGCTGAAGCGCCGACAGCTCGATGGGGTCGCCCACCAGCGTGCCCGTGCCGTGCGCTTCGATATAGTCCACGCTCCCCGGCTCCACACCGGCAATCGCCAGCGCTTCGGCCGCGGCCATCGCCTGCCCGTCAATGCTCGGCGCCAGATAGCCGGCCTTGCGCGCGCCATCATTGTTGATGGCAGAGCCAAGGATCACCGCATGGATATTGTCGCCATCGCGCAGCGCATCATCGAGACGGCGCAGCGCCACCACGGCCGCGCCGCTACCAAACAGCGTGCCATCCGCTTCGTCGTCAAAGGCGCGGCAACGCCCCGTTGAGGACAGGATTTCACCTTCCGCATACCGATAACCGCGGCCATGCGGCAGATCGATGCTCGCCCCGCCCGCCAGCGCCATATCGCATTCGCGCGCCAGAAGGCTCTGCACCGCCATGTGGATCGCCACCAGAGATGTGGAACACGCCGTCTGGATGCCGACGCTCGGGCCGTGCAGGTTCAGCAGATAGGACACCCGCGTTGTCAGGAAGTCCTTGTCATTGCCGGTGTGGCGCAGGAGGAACATGCCCTCGCTCTCAACCAGTTCAGGATTGGAGAGCAGATTGAACGCAAGATAGGCCTGCATCCCGCATCCACCAAACACGCCGACAGCGCCGTCAAATTCATCCGCAGGCATATGGCCTGCGTCTTCCAGCGCCTCCCAGCAGCATTCCAGGAAATGCCTGTGCTGCGGATCCAGGATCGCTGCTTCCCGAGGACTGAAGCCGAAGAAACCTGCATCGAACATTTCCATGTCCGGCAGGGCCATCGTCGCCCGGATGTAACGCGGATCCTGGATGGCAGCGAAGGACTCCCCCGCCGCCAGCAGCTCCTCCGGCGTCAGCCAGCGGGTCGCGTCCCGGCCCGCTTCCAGCATGGACCAGTATTCACGAACTGACCGGGCGCCGGGAAAATGCCCGGCCATGCCAACGATGGCGATGCTGTTCTCATCCGCCATGCCATCAAGCCCCGGCAGGATCGCGGCGGCGCGCGGCAAGGCGTGCCTGCGCCCGGCCGATGCCCGTGTTCGGCTTATCCTTGTCATCGCTGCCGCCGCCCCGAATGCGGGCAGCAAGCGTGCGAACCGTCGGGAAACGGAAGACATCCGTGATCGTCACAGCGCCGGAAAATTCGCTCTGCACACGGCGCAGCATCTGGAATGCCAGCAGGGAATGCCCGCCCAGATCAAAGAAGTTGGCGTTCACATCCACGGCCGAAAGGCCCAGCAGCTCGCCCCACAGGGCCGCCAGCTTCTGCTCCACTTCGTCAGTCGGCGTCTCGACGGCACCTTGCACCACGGCTTCTGGCGCCGGTAGCGCCTTCCGGTCGATCTTGCCATTCGGTGTCAGCGGCAGACCGCTGAGAACAACAATCTGCGCCGGCACCATGATTTCCGGCAGGCTGTGTGAAAGTTCCGCACGCAGCGCTTTCGTGTCCAGCTCGACGCCGGGCTTCACCACGCAGTAGGCCACCAGGCGCTTGCTCTCGCTGGTATCGCCCAGCGCAACCACCACAGCCTGGTTGATGTCCTCCTGGGCCATCAGTGCCGCCTCGATCTCGCCAAGCTCGATCCGGTGGCCCCGCAGCTTCACCTGATGGTCGATCCGCCCAAGGAATTCCAGCTTGCCATCGACATGGCGGCGCACAAGATCGCCCGTGCGGTACATCAGCTCGCCGGGCCGGTCTGCCAGTGTCACAAACCGCTCCGCCGTCAGTTCCGGGCGGTTCCAATAACCCAACGTTACGCCATCCCCGCCGATCAGCAGCTCGCCTGCGGCCAGCGCCGGTTGAGGATGCCCGGAGGCGGAGTCAATGCGCAGCGTGGTGTTGAGCAGCGCTTCGCCCAGCGGAATGAAATCCCCCACCTCGCCGATATCACACATGGTCGACCAGATCGTCGTCTCGGTCGGGCCATACATATTGAACAGTTTCGCTTGCGGAGCATTTGCCCGAAGGGACTTGGCCAGCTCCATCGGCAGCGCTTCACCGCCCACGCAGATCACCTGCAGGCCGGCCAGCCGGTCACGCTCCCCGCCCAGCATCATCGCCATGGAAGGGGTACACTGAAGATGAGACGCGCCAAAGAATTCCAGGTCTTCGGCCACTGTATGGCGCCCCTCATGCGACGGCAACGCGCCGGCCCGGTCCATCACGCGGCGCAGGTAGGGCAGATGCTCGATGGCCAGATCCTGATCCACACCGAAGTCAACCAGACAGCCGATCTCGTCCACGCCAATGCCGTGGACGCGGCGCGCCATCTCGGCGCAGGTTTCCACTGAGCCGAAAAGACCGCTCGTCTGGAAATAACGCTCGAACGCATGGTCAAGCAGCGCGTCCATTTCCTCCGGGGTGAGCGGCTCGGCATCCATCACTTCCTGCGCGGTACGGCCCGTCGCCTGCCCGCGCTGCACCAGGGTGGGAAATGTCCAGGCGGCATCGCGCACAAGATCAACGGCTGTGCGCAGATAATTCTTCATCGGCTCACGGACGACCTCGCGAACGCCCTCGTCCGTGTCGCCCACGAAAGAGTGTAGCATCAGCGTCACCCGGCCTTCGCCCGCATGCCCGGCCTTCTTCCACGCCTCACGATACTTGGCGACGTTGCCGCCAAGCTCAGCGACCGACATGCCCAGAAGATGCGTCAGCACATTATATCCCTGGCGGCCGGCGCTCTCGAACGCTTCCGGCGCCTTGGCAATTGTCAGCCAGATCGGCAGCTCTTTCTGAACCGGTCGCGGCTGCGTGCGGGTGGGCACTTCAACGCCATTGGGATTGACGAAAGGAACCGCCTCCCCGCGCCACAAACGTTTCAGGATATCAATCCGCTCGTTCAGGGTTTCCTTGCGCTTGGCGAAATTATCCGGAGCCAGAACGAAATCGTTCGGCTGCCAGCCAGTGGCAATGGCCAGCCCAACACGCCCGCCCGAAATATTGTCCACAACCGACCAGTCTTCAGCTACGCGGACCGGATGATGCAGCGGCAACACGCAGCTGCCCGCGCGGATATGCACCCGCTTGGTAATCGAGGCCAGCGCTGCGCTCGTCACCGCCGGGTTGGGATAGGAGCCGCCAAAATCATGGAAGTGGCGCTCCGGCGTCCAGATGGCCTCAAACCCATTTTCGTCAGCAAACCGCGCACCTGCAAACAACAGCTTGTACTGATCATCATTGGCCGAGGAAGACGCGGCAAAATAGAACAGGCTGAACGGCTTCGCCTTGCGCGCTTCGGCGCCATGCAGCGCCACAGTCAGACCGCGAGACAACGTCCAGAACAGCTCCAGCACGGAGATGTCGAAGTTGGGGCTGGTCACGGCCAGCCATGTATCGCCATCCTTGTACGGAAGGCGCACATCCATCGCCGCGAAGAAATTCGCCAGCGCGCCATGCTGAACCTTTACGCCTTTCGGGCGGCCGGTGGAGCCGGAAGTATAGATGAGATAAGCTAGGTCCTGCGGGCCGACATCCACAGGGCGCCAGCCGCTGGTCCCGCCGCCGCGCAGATCGCCAAATGTCAGCTGCTGGGCGCGCACGCCCTCCTGCGCGCCAGGCGCGTCAATGATCACGAAGCGCGACTGGCTGTCTTCCAGCATGAAGTCCAGCCGGTCTGCCGGATAGGCCGGATCCAGTGGCACATAAGCGCAGCCCGTCTTCAGCACGGCCAGAAGCGCAACAACCATGTCGATCGACCGGTTCATGCACACGCCCACGGTCTCGCCTGGGCGCACACCGTGCGACATCAGTTGTTCTGCAACAAGGTTTGAAGCCGCATCAAGCTCCGTATACGTCATCGACGCACCGCGGGTACGCAGCGCAATCCGGTCCGGCGTGCGGGCGGTCTGATTGGTCACCCCCTGATGCATCGAAACGAAGGGCACAGCCACCGACTGCCCCCCTCAAATCCGGCCAGAACTTCGCGTTCCGCCGCCGGGCGCACGTCCATCTGCGTCAGGGTCTGCTCAGGCAGATCTCGCAGGGTGGCCAGCGCCGTCCCGATATGCCCGGCCAGCGTCTCTGCCACATCGGCATCATATGCAGCCGCAGACACATGCAGCGTCAGCCCATCATCGCCGGCGCGCAGAACAATGTCCGCACTCGGATGTTTTGGCGCCTCATTGCCCAGGGCAACAGCCAGCGTGAAATCATCGGCGCGGCCTTGCGCGCGCTCAGACCGCGCCCGGCGCATATAGGCGTCACATGCCAGCGGCGCCTTGTCCTTCGCGGCATCTGCCAGCGCGCGCGCGTGCGCCACCAGATCTCCGCCCTTGGTCGCCCCGGCGACATCCAGCACCAGCGGCCGCCAAGGCGTAAACCACGCGGCAAACCGGCCCAGGCCGGCCCATTGCGCGCTGTTATGGAATGCAATCGCCGCCGAAGCGCCGCCGCCCACATGTGCAGACCATGCGGCCAGCGCCGCCACGCCAAGCGCCACATCACCGCGCGCGTCCAGAACGAATTTATGCTCGCCCCCGGCAGGCTTCATGGCGCGGGGATAGGGCGCCGCCTCGCTGGCCACAGCGCGGGCGCTGTGCGCCATCCAGAATGTCTCCGCCTTCGCCGCTGCCACCGTGTGGCGCCCCAGTTCGGCAATCTCGTCTGCCGACAGGTCCGGCAGGCGCGCGCCGATGCGCAGATCGTCCGCCTGCGCCGGAATGACCATCACGCCCCGCGTGCAGGTCAGCCCTTTGACACGCAGCAGCTTGCCGCCCTCTGCGGCCACGACGATGCCATCATCCTCCTGCGCAATCACGGTGCCGTTGGGCGCAGCAGACGCCGCGTCCCCGGCCGCCTCCACATCGCCCACCAGCAGCACGCGCTGCCCCGTCCACAGCTTCAGGAAAGACAGCGTGTTGGTGTACGGACCGAACGACATCGCACGCGAAAGGGCCAGCGTCCGGTCCACCGGAACGTCAAAGCGCAGCGTCGCTGCCGCCTCGGGGCGTTTGTAGCGGCCGAAATAGGTCCGCCCGCCTTCCTGCGCCCGCAGCGAAACACTGCCCGCCAGAAGCGCGGGGATCATCGCCTTGAAGGCGGCAAGGCCCGCCTCGAAACATTTGGCATTCAGGCTGAAGGCGGTGTCGTTCGGGTCCATCGCGACGGGCGCGGCCTCAACGATGCCGCCCATATCCGCCTCGGCGGTCATCTCATGCCAGGTTACGCCATGGCCGGTCTCGCCGCCCAGAATGGCCCAGGAAGTGGCGTTCAGACCTGCATAGCGCGGCAGGGGGCCATCATGAAAATTGATCGCCATCTTGCGGGCCCGCTTCAGCAGCGCCTCGGGCAACATGTCGAGATTGGCAATACTGAGAAGATAATCGAAGTCGAGCGCTTCAAGCTCGCCGGTGTTGACCGAACTCTTGTCCAGCACACGCATGCCCGCCGCGTCCCCATGGCTGGCAATGGCCCCGTCCTGAGTAACGATTGCCGCCACCTGGCCGCCCGACGCCACATAGGCATCCATGCATTGAAGCAATAGCGGGCCATCGCCCACGAAAAGCGCACGAATATTGTTCACGAACCACCCACTATACGTGTTTTACTACAAATTCCCCATCCACAGGTTACCTCGACGCTAAGCATCGATCAAGCCAGCGGCCTTTCTCACTAGGTCACATTCGATCAGGTTTGGTAAAAGTTATAAGTTGAAATTCGTTCGAAATAGGCCGAATGCGCCTCCCGCTTTCCTCCCAACAGACGGTTTCCCCTTCGCCTGATCCCTGTTCGCCCTGGTCCGGCCCCTTACGCCGGAAATGAACAGACAATGATATTCCCTTCACGCTTTCTGCCTGCATGCACTCCGGAATATTGCGCATACCGTCAGATTTTTGCCAGCGTACCCCTCCCCAGCCGGCACGGTTAAACCCATGCAGGATTTAAACCAAAGGATGGGGACGCCGTGCTCCCTGCGCTGCCATACCCCCCACAGTTCCAAAATCTTCAGACTTCCGAAACACTTGGCTCGCTTCTACTCCTCACCGGCCAAAGACATGCGCCTTGGCACAAGAATCTCATACTGACCCCGCCTTCCGGATTACGTTTCGAACTGAAACACACAAAGATACGCCCATGACGAGTGATCAGAGCCCGGCGGCCCCGGCCCAAGACCAAGAGGTGTCCTCCCGGCAGGTTCTGCGGGCAGCGGCCTGGCTCGGCCTTGCCAAGATATCCAGCTATGGCCTTGGTTTTACGGGGACAATCATCCTGGCGCGCATTCTGGTGCCGGAGGATTTCGGCGTCATTGCCCTCGCCATGGCGATCATGGGCATCCTGGCGGGCCTGCTGGATCTGCCGGTCACTCAGGCCCTGATTGCCCTCCAGTCGCCCACCGATGATGAGTTCGACACCGCCTGGACCATCTCGATCATCCGTTCCATTCTGGTATCACTGCTGCTCCTGGCCATTGCTCAGCCCATGGCGATGATCTTCAAGATGCCGGAAGTTTCTGGTGTCATCATCGCCCTCACCCTGAACGTGATGCTCTTTGGGCTGAGAAATCCGTATTTCGAGAATTTCGCCCGCTCATTGAACTTTACCTGGGATGTCATCACCGAAATCATCTCCAAGACGGTTCAGGTGATTGTCAGCGTTTCGGTCGCGCTGATGTGGAAATCCTACTGGGCCTTCGTCATCGGCCTCCTCGCCGGCACCCTGGCGGCGATGATCCTGACCTACCTCACCTATCGCAAGCTGCCGCGCCTGTCGCTCCGCTCGCCCAAGCGCCTCTTCGACTATTCGATCTGGCTTGGCCTCAGCATGATCGTCAGCCGCCTGACAGCCGAAAGCGTAAATCTGATCGCTGGCCGAAGGTTTGGCCAGGGCACCCTCGGCCAGGTCCATATCGGCAACAAGCTGTCTTCCGACATCTCCTACCTCATTCTCGTGCCGATCATGCGGTCGCTGTTTTCAGCCTTCAGCCGGCTCTCCGACGATATCTACCGCTTCCGCCACGCCTATCTGAAGGCGCAGTCGGCCACGGTCGCCCTCGCCATGCCGGTCGGATTCGGCCTTGCGCTGGTCGCTGATCCGATGATCCCGCTGCTGCTGGGCCCCGGCTGGGAACTCGCCATCGTCATTGTCCAGTTCTACGCGCCCTGCACCGGCCTGCTGCTCGCCACCGGCCCGATCCGCTCGGTCGCCATGGCGCTCAGCCGCACAAATCTGATGCTGAAGCGGGATGTGGTCGTGCTCATTATCCAGGTCAGCTGCCTGCTGCTGGGCACCTGGCTGTATGACTTCATCGGCTTCCTTGCCGCCTATGCAGTCTCCACCTTTATCGCCACGGTCATCAATCTCTACTTCCTCAAGGGGCTGATCCAGATCAGCATCGTCGATCAGCTAAAGAATTTCAGCCGGTCGATCCTCTCCACCGCCGTGATGATCGGCGTGGTCCTCTTCGTCCGACCGCTTGCGGAATTCTCCGATACCTTCTCCGGCAATGTGCTGACGGTTGGCATCCTGTCGCTTGCCGGCGCGCTGGCCTATGCCGCCGCCCATACGCTGTTCTGGATTGTCAGCGGCCGCCCCGAAGGGATCGAGCGGTCAGCGCTGAGCGCGGCAGAGAAGATCAAGCCGAAACTCGCGCGCTTCGGCATCCGCTGAAGCAGCCCGCGCCTCAGGCCGGTGTCAGCAGGCGCTGCGCCGTGGCCGTGATCTTCGCCCAGTTGCCCGCCGCGATATCCGCCTGGCCGGCGATCCAGGAACCGCCCACCGCAAACACGTTCGGCTGCGCCAGATAAGACGCCACCTCGCCTTCCGTGATGCCGCCCGTCGGCATGAACTTCAGATGTGGCAGCGGCCCGGCCAGCGCCTTCAGCGCGGGCACCCCGCCGGCAATCGCCGCCGGGAACAGCTTCAGCCGCTGAAACCCTTCCTCGGATCGCGCCATCGCCTCGCTCGCCGTTGCCACGCCGGGGATCATCAGATGCTCCCGCCCCCCCAGCGCCGCCCGCAAACCCGGCGACATGCCGGGCGACACGAGAAATTCCGCGCCCGCATTCAGCGCCGCCTCAACATCCCGCCCGGTCAGCACCGTACCCGCCCCGACGATCAACTCCGGCGCCGCCTTGCGCATCGCCTCGATCACCTTCAGCCCGTCTGCGGTTCGCAGCGTCACTTCCGCAATCGTCACGCCCGCTTCCGCCAGCGCCAGCGCCAGAGGCGCCGCCGAAGCCGCCGAATCCACCACCAGCACCGGCACAAGCGGCGCACGCTTTGCGGCGGCATCAAGTTTCTGGATGGCGTCAGTCATGCATCAGGTCCCGGCAGTCAGTCGATGATCGAGCCACGCCGTCCACCGGCGCGCCGCTGTCAACGTTGTTGTGGCCCGTGTCGCCCAGGATGACAAGCACCCATCCCGTAAAATGCCCCCGGTGTCAAAGCGCGCAGCAGGAACGCTCACCCAGCCCTACGCCGCCTGCGCCCCATCGGTTGGCCGCCCGGCGGACCTGTCCAGTACCCCCGGTGCGTCCCAGGCGCCCTCCGGCCGGATCACCTGCAACGGATCAGCCCGCACACTCAACACCTCGGGATGGCGCGGCACGGGGATTTCCATCTCGGCATAGTCATACCCCGAAAAGGCAAACCCCTCCCGCCCGCTCACCAGACGGCACCGGAACACCCGGCTCCAGGTTGGCCAGAGCCGCGCCTGTATCTGCGCCAGCGCCAGCCGGTATCCCTTCCGCGCAATGATCTCGAACGTCTCCGCCAGCAGTACCTTCAGCGCGGGCGTCCCCCGGAAAGCCGGCAGGATCGAGGTCCGCTCCACCTTCGCAAACCCCGCAAACCACCGCACACGGATGGTTCCGATAGGGCGCGCGCCGGCATAGACCACCATATGCGTGGCCGTGAAATCATTGCCGTCATACTCTTCGTCATACGGGCAATCCTGCTCAGCCATGTACACCGCCGCGCGGATGGCCATCGCCTGCTGATACTCTTCCAGGGTTCGCGCGGGGCGGGCCGAGAATGTCTCCAGCGCGCCCTCCGGCAGGGGCCGCGCCAGCACAAGCTCACCAATCGATGGATAGCGGCTCAAGCGGCATCCTCCCGTGATTGCGGCAGCGGCTCCTGCCCCCAGAGATCGCTCAGCCCACCCTCGATCGGCTGGAACCCCAGCGACGCCATCGAGCGCTTGCCATCCTCCGTCGCCCCGCGCGCAAAGCAGGGTACGGCCGCGAAACCATCCACGCGGATCACGGCCGCAGCCATCATCACCCGGCGCCGGGCGTCCTTGTTCGCGCCCGCATAGACGCCGATATAGATGCCGCCGCAGAGCTCTCCCTCACAGCAGATATGGCCCAGCGACGGCCATGCGGGCACGAAGCTGCCATCGCGCACCGCCGCAACGCCCGCCGCCGACAGCGGCACGGAAATGAAAATCCCGTCTACCGGATCGCCCGTCACCCAGCCCGTCATGCCCGTCAGGCTGTCGATCCAGGTGATCGATTCCGGCGTCGCCATGGTCTGCCCGGTCAGCTCCTCGGCCAGGCGCAGGCCCGCCTTCAGCTCCAGGAACTCTCCCCGGCGAAAACCAAACTCGTCAGCGCGCTTTGCCAGCCGCGCATAGTCGATCAAGATATCAGACATAAATCACCCTCTGCAGAATACGACCAGTGCGTGTATTCTGCAGAAGTGAATACACAACCCATGGTTAATCGCAAGCCGAAACTCGCGATCAGGTTGTGTAATTTTTAAGACTGTCTCAGATTATACAACCAGTCCTTGTAGTTCGGCCGCTGTCTGGCGCGCCTGCTCCGGGCTGCCCAGCAATTGCCGGTTCACGCCGATGCGCTTGTACCAGTAGTGGAGACCAACCAGATCGGTGAAGCCCATGCCGCCATGCACCTCGGTCGACGTGCGCGCCACGAACGTGCCCACCTCTGCCAGATGCGCCTTGGCGAGGTTGGCCATCGTCGGGCCTTCCTCATCGGCGATATCCAGCGCATGGGCCGCATGCCAGATCAGCGCCCGCGCCGGCTCCAGCTTCGCCGCCATCTCCGCACACATATGCTTGACCGCCTGGAACGAGCCGATCACCCGGCCAAATTGCTGGCGCTCCTTGGCATAGGCCACCGCCTTGTCGATCATCGCCTGCGCCGCGCCGAGGGTATCGGCCGACACCAGCAGCCGCGCCAGCGCCAGCACTTCCACGCCCGGCGTCACGCTCGCCAGCGGCTTGGCCCCGTCCAGCGCGATCTCATGGAACGTCCGTGTCCGGTCAATCGTCTGCATCCCGGTCACGCTGGCATCTGCCGCAGAAACCGAATGCCACGCCCCGGCGGTATCAGCCACCAGGATATGCGTTGCCCCGTCCGCCGATTGCGCCAGCAGGGATTTGCCGCTGAGCTTGCCGCCCTTCAACTCCACACCCGCGCCATCGCGCCGGGAGGAAACCTCCGTCAGCGCCAGGGCAAACTTCGCCTCGCCCGCCGCAATGGCGCCCAGTACATCCGCGTGCCCCGCCAGCGCCCGCGCCGCCACTGTCGTGGCTAGGAAACGCGACGGCGCCACATTATAGCCCAGCGCCTCCTGCACGAGGCAGGCGTCCAGCGCGCCCAGCCCCAGCCCGCCAGCCGCTTCGGGTACCATCAGCGCCGCAAGGCCAAACTCCGTAAGTGCCCCGTCCAGCACGGCGCTCTCCCCGGCATCGCCCACAGCGATCTTCCGGATACGGTCAAGGGAAGCCGCATCATTGAGGACGCCCTTCAGGCTGTCCTGCAGCATGCGCTGGTCTTCAGAAAGTGCAAATTCCATGTGTCTTATGCCTTCGCCAGCTTCGGCTCACGCGGCATGTCGAGGCCGCGTTCCGCAATGATGTTCTTCTGGATCTGGGCCGTGCCGCCCCCGATGATCAGTCCGAGGTCGTACATATACCGCCACTGCCAGGTGCCCCCGCTGCGCAGATGCTCGCCCTCCTCATAGAGGATGCCGAGCTCGCCCAGCGCATCGATGGCAAGGCGCGCAATCTCATGGTTGAGATCACACCCCTGCAGCTTCACCACCAGCCCCGCCAGCCCTGCCGGCTGCCCCTGCAGGCGGCTCGTGGTGATGCGCAGGCCATTGGCCTGCATCGCATACACTTCGCCCTGCAGCTTCATCAGCCGGTCGCGCAGCACTGGATTGTCGATCAGGCGCTCGCCGTTCACGGTCTCAGCCTTCATCAGCGCAATGAGTTCCAGCAGCCGCGCTTTGGTCGCGTTCGGATCGCCCAGCATCCCGCGCTCATGCGTCAGCGTGGCATTCGCCACCTGCCAGCCCTTGTTGGGCGCAAAGATCACGCCGCTTTTCGGCACGCGCACATCGGTGAAGAACACCTCATTGAAATTCGCGGTGCCCGTCATGTCGACCAGCGGGCGCACCTCGATCCCCGGCGTGCTCATCGGGAAGGTGATATAGGTGATGCCCTCATGCTTCTTCGCGTTCGGGTCTGTCCGTACAAGGCAGAAGATCATGTCGGCCTGTTTCGCCGTCGAGGTCCAGATCTTGGAGCCGTTGATGATGTAATGGTCGCCGTCTTCCACAGCGCTCGTGCGCAGCGCGGCAAGGTCTGATCCTGCGCCCGGCTCCGAATAGCCCTGGCACCAGATCATCTCGCCATGGATCGTCGGGCGGATATAGGCTTGCTTCTGCGCCTCGGTGCCCAGCTCCAGCAGCGTCGGCACGAACATCGAGATGCCCTGCCCCGCCATCGGGCCGGGCATGCGCGTGCGGGCAAATTCCTCGGCAATGATGCGCGCCTTCAGGATGTCCGGCTCGGCGCCATAGCCGCCATATTCCTTCGGGATCGTCCGGGCGGCGAGGCCGTTCTCGATCAGGAATTTCTGCCAGGCGAGACGCTTGGGGTTCTTATACCCCTTGTCGTCTGCCGTGGGCGCAAGGTGGGCGTTCTTCGCAAGGGTCTGGGAGACCTCTTCGCGAAAGGCTTCATATTGGGGGTCGAGTGTCAGCTTCATGACGCAACTCTGTGGCGGCTTGCCCCAACGTCGCGCAAGAGGGGTTCTTGCGCGACGTTGCGGAAACCCTCTTAGCTCCACGCTACTCAATATCAGGGAGACACCAGAATGCCCGTCGAATACGTCAAAAAAGGCAACGTCGCGATCATCACGATGAACCGCCCGGAAGCCCGCAACGCCATCAACGGCGAAATGGCCGCCACCATGGAAGCCGCGCTCGACCAGATGGAAGCAGACCCCGAAGTCTGGGTCGGCATCCTCACCGCCGTCGGCAAGGCTTTCTGCGCGGGCGCAGACCTCAAAGAAATCTCCGCCGGCAATGGCGGCGCCCTCTCCACCAAGAAAGGCGGCTTCGCCGGCATCGCCCGCCGCGAGCGCACCAAGCCGCTGATCGCCGCCATCACAGGTTCCGCCCTCGCCGGCGGCACAGAGATCGCCCTCTCCTGCGACCTGATCGTCGCCGCTGACGACACCAATTTCGGCCTGCCGGAAGTCAAGCGTTCGCTCGTCGCCGGCGCTGGCGGCCTCTTCCGCCTCCCCCGCCAGATCGGCAAGGCAGCCGCGCTGGAAGCCATCCTGACCGGCGACCCGCTCTCTTCCCTGCGCGCGTATGAGCTCGGCATGGTCAACAAGGTCGTCCCCGAAGCGCAAGTGATGGCCGAGGCCGAAAAGCTCGCCGCCCGCATCACCGCCAACGCCCCGCTCGCCGTCTTCGCCAGCCGCACGGTCGCCCTCGACGCCTTCACCAAGTCGGACGAGGAACTCTGGAAAGACTCCGGCAAGGCCTTCGCCAGCCTCGTCACCACCGAAGACTATAAGGAAGGCCCCCGCGCCTTCATCGAAAAACGCGCCCCGGTCTGGAAGGGCAAGTAACCTAAAAAGCCCCCTCGCCCTTTAGGGAGAGGGGGTTGGGGGTGAGGGCGCGCAACGCCGTCCCGAAACGAACGCCCACTAATTATCGGACAAAAAAACGGCCACTCCCCGGAGTGGCCGTTTCCTTTTCCCAGTCTAACCAATCAGGACGCGCCCTCAGGCGGCCTCTTCGACTTCTTCGTCCTCGTCTTCCTCCACCGTGGGGTAGAGCGGCCCATAGACCACCTCGTCCGGAATGGTCGCCAGGCGCGCCACCAGGTCGGCGGCTTCGGCGGCGGCTTCTTCGTCTTCCCATTCCATGTCGGCGGCCGGGGCAATCCAGTCGGCCTCCACCAGGCCATAACCTTCTTCCTCGAGCGAGGCTTCGATCTTGGTCATCGCTTCTTCGTCATTGGCAGCATAGACGCCAACAATCACATACGCGCTATCCATGCCTTCAAGGGCGCCATCGCTCCCCTCGCCGCACAGAATTTCGCAGGAAACCAGATAGGCAGTTTGCGACACGGGTCATCTCCATAATAGTTCGCAAGGGCACCGGCATCACGAAGCACCCCACACGGAAACAGCCAGACGCGCCCCATCAGACCGCCCGCTTCCGCAAATTCTTTGCTTCATGATTGACCGAAAAATTCCCACGAGTTCCTTAAGAACTCGCTAACCGTTTGGGCTTGCCCCGTAGGTCGGATAGAGGCCAAAAGCCGAAATCCGACGCGACACATCCTGACCCAGCCCCCTGATCCGGGCCGTTTAATTGGAGACTCTGTTCGCCTTTCTTTCTGGTTGGGGGTGGGTGGTCAAGGCCCGCTGAGCGGAGCTCTTGCGTAGCTCAGGCGAAGCGGGCCGGGCTCGCCGCGCCTGGTCGG